>CADCIQ010000093.1:0-3134 GCA_902801425.1 uncultured Bacteroidales bacterium
CATCTTCTTACGTGATGTGGTCTGCTTCGACTTAGCCACATTGGCAGAGAAACGGCGGATAAACTCCTCCAGCTGCTTTCGCTTCTCCTCAGCCTTCAGCTTCTGGTTCTGTGCCTGACGGAGAGCCAGCTGACTCGACTCGTACCAGAAAGAGTAGTTACCGCTGAAGAGTGTCACCTTGCCGAAGTCGATATCTACTGTCTGGGTAGATACTGCGTCGAGGAAGTGACGGTCGTGGGATACCACCAGCACACATTGCTCGAGGTTAGAGAGATATTCTTCGAGCCACTGAACAGTATCGAGGTCGAGGTCGTTGGTAGGCTCGTCGAGCAACAGGTTGTCGGGATGTCCGAAGAGTGCCTTTGCCAGCATCACGCGAACTTTCTCGTTGTTGGATATCTCTGACATCTGCTTCTGGTGCTGCGACTCCTTCACTCCGAGGTTCTGCAAGAGCTGTGCTGCCTCGCTCTCTGCCTCGTAGCCGTTCATCTCGGCAAAGGCCATCTCGAGTTCTGCAGCACGGTTACCGTCTTCTTCTGTCATCTCTGGTTTCGAATAGAGTGCTTCGCGCTCCTTCATGTTCTCCCACATGGGCTTATGACCCATGAGCACGGTATCCATTACCGAGAAAGCATCATATTTGAAGTGATCCTGCTCGAGCACACTCATACGCTCGCCAGGCAGCATCTCTACTGTTCCTTTGTTGGGCTCCAGTTCACCGCTGATGGCACGCAACAGCGTTGACTTACCGGCTCCGTTGGCACCGATAATACCATAGATATTTCCACTTGTAAACTTCAGGTTGACGTCTTTGTATAGCGTCTTCTTACCAAATTGGATTGCTAAGTTGGTGACTGTAATCATTGTCTTTTTCTATACCTTATTATAAATATACATCTTAATTAGGGTGCAAAGTTACTAATTATTTCCGAACCTGCCAATTTTTGGAGGAGATATTTGGATTATTGGCTTGTATTTAGTAACTTTGCAGCCAAAATATAATGCAGGCTACAATCGCGAGGGCGAGTATGAGCATTTTACCGTAGAGCAGCCTATGCCGCTGTTGGAGTGGCTGATGGCTAATGTGCAGCAGTCCAAGTCAAAGATCAAGGCCACGTTGCAGGGTAGGGGTATCAAGGTCAACGGCAAGACGGTGTCGCAGTTTGACTTCCCTCTGGAGCGGGGCATGAAGATTGCCGTCAGCAAGACCAAGCGCAACCAGCAGGGTTTCAGGAGCCGTTATGTGAAGATCGTTTATGAGGACCGTTGGCTCATCGTTGTCGAGAAGGCAGAGGGTATCCTTTCTATGGCTGCCGGACACTCTTCGCTGAATGTGAAGACTGTGCTCGACGACTATTTCAAGAAGTCGCGCCAGAAGTGTACTGCCCATGTGGTGCATCGTCTCGACAGGGATACCAGTGGTCTGATGGTCTATGCCAAGGATATGGAGACGGAACAGATCCTGGAGCACAACTGGCATGATATTGTATACGACAGACGATATGTTGCAGTCTGTTCCGGTGAGATGGCACAGGATGATGGCACCATCGCCAACTGGCTTAAGGACAACAAGGCCTATGTCACCTATTCCTCGCCAGTCGACAATGGCGGTAAATATGCCGTTACCCATTATCATGTCCTCGACAGGACCCCAGACTTCTCTCTCGTGGAATTCAAGCTTGAGACAGGTCGTAAGAATCAGATCCGTGTCCACTCTGCCGATATGGGTCATCCCGTATGCGGAGATCCGAAATACGGCAATGGCGATGATCCTATCCACCGTCTGTGTCTCCATGCATGGCTACTCTGTTTCCATCATCCTGTAACAGGCGAACCGATGGAGTTTGAGACACCACTACCAACAGCATTTAAAAGACTCTTTAAGTAATGGAGAATATCGGATATTACATTTTTATTCTGGTAGCCGTGATCGTTGCCTTCCTGATTATCAAGAAGGTAACCACGTGCCTTATCAAGTCGATAGTACTTATTATCCTGGCTGTCGTGCTGGGATATATCTACTGGATGTATCTCAGGTAGTAGACTCTTCCGAGAAGATACGGTCGAAAGCCTCATGCAGCTTCACTTTGTCTGCGATGAGGTTCCTCAGTTCGTTGAGGCTCTTCTCGTTTGGCGACTTCGGTAGCCATAGCTTGATATATCCGTTTACGGAGTACTTATTGTCCATGTGCTCCTTAAAGCGTTTCCATTGTCCGTCTTTGTCCAGCTCGGGATAATTGCTCAGACCGTATTGCACAGTCCTTCGGATAACCACTTCCACATCGATATCCCTGTCGGCCTCTGCGATAATCTTTCCATACAGGCTTCTCGGAGCCCTGCTTGCTGAGGCGCGGTGATCCTCTACGGCTTCTCTCATTATCTTTATCTGCTCCGGCGAGAACCATTTCTTCAGACGTGCATCGGCCGCCAGTATCTTTCCTCCTGTGATATGATGTATTGCCCTCGGCCCCGACATGCCCAGATCGTGATATGCGGCTACGGTATATACCATATTGATGTCGGCTCCTGTGGTCTTCACAAGATCCAGCGAACGGCGTATCACTCTTGTCACGTGCTCCAAATTGTGGGCACGGTCGAATTCTGCATATTGCGGTAGTATCTTAGTCTCAATAAACTCGACTAAATCCAGGCTGGGTGTATTGTTAATCATAAAAAGTCAGTGAATTTTTTGCAAATTTACGAATTTCTCCTTACTTTTGCAAACAAAAGTAGTTAAAAGTAGATAAATGAAGACAAATTCCCTCAAGGCGTGGTTCCTTGCAGCTCGTCCCAAAACCCTTACGGGAGCAGCTGTTCCGGTGATGATAGGTGTGTCGTTGGCATGGGTCGACGCCAAGCAATATGGCGATGATACCTTCCAGTGGCTTGCGGCTGTTCTGTGTTTCCTCTTTGCCTTTGTGATGCAGATCGACGCCAACTTCATAAATGATTTCTTCGACTTTGCCAATGGTACCGACGATATTGAGACTCGTCTTGGTCCTCGTCGAGCCTGTGCTCAGGGCTGGGTTACTCTCGATGCCATGAAACGTGCCATCGCCATCACCACCTGTCTGGCATGTGTCATCGGATTGCCGTTGGTATGGTTCGGGGGTCTTGAGATGATTCTCATAGGA
>CADCIQ010000093.1:3158-13477 GCA_902801425.1 uncultured Bacteroidales bacterium
TGTATCTCTTATTACCTTCATCTTCATACTGTCACCTGGCAGGTGTTCCTTGCATCGATAGCCTGTGGAATGGTGATTGATGCGCTGCTGATAGTCAACAATTTCCGTGATCGCGATCAGGACCGTGAGGCTGGCAAGAATACCATCATCGTCCGTCTCGGGGCGGAATCAGGGCTTCAGTTGTATCTTGCCGTAGGCATCGGGGCTATGATATTAGGAGGTACATTCTGGATGAACGGTCATCCGTTGGCATTCTTCCTGCCTTTCATCTATTTCGTGCTTCATGTCTTCACCTATCTGAAGATAAAGCGTATAGAGAAAGGAAAAGCGCTGAATCTCTGCTTAGGAGAAACAGCGCGTAATATCTTTATCTATGGTATCTGCGTAAGTCTCGGTATTCTTCTCGTTTAGTTGAAGAAAGGCCATGACACTCCCATGTGCAGTGTGCTGCCGTTGATGGGGTAGTGTGGTGCGAGGAATGTCATGTGGTTGGCTCCGGCATTTACCACATTAGTCATCGTCACGAAGAAGCGTACGCCCTTGAGTCGCATGTTGACATATGCGTCAACGAATGGATATTCTCCTATCTCCACACGGCTGTTCTCGGTCTTCTGGATTGCATACTGGTTTATCGCCGGACAGAAGTCAGGTGCGTTGTATTTCGAGAACCATGTGGCATCGGCACCAAGTTCTACGTCGAGCACCTTTGCAATCCTGAATTTCAGATATAGGTTGGTGAAGAGGTTCCATGTGGGCAGGGGGAGCACATCGGTATTGCTTGAATTCTGATATGTGGCTACATTCTCCCAGTTCAGTGGTCCTAAGCGGAAATTCTGATGCAGCTGTGCTGTGAGCACGCTGATGTTGCTTGACTCCTGGTACACTCCTGCTGTCATGTTTGTCCTTCCGCTGGTGGTGGCATCGTAGTTCATGCCGAAATAGGTGTAGTTGCTGATGTTCTCAAGTGCCACGCGTAACTTTGTGTTTGTCTTTTCGTATGAGAACATTCCCTCAATCCTTGTGCGGGTCTCTTTCGACAGGTCGTCATTGTCCCACCAGAGGTTTCTGGAGTGATAGTGGCGCTGGTAGAATGTGGGGTTAAGCCTGTGCATGTAGGCTTTTGCCTTCAGCCTTACGGTGTCGCCTAAGAGTGCGAAGTTAAGGTCGGTACTGAAGTCGAGCTTCAGCTGACCGGCATCTTCTCCTATCAGCCAGGTCTCGGCTGTGGCGTTGAAGTGCAGTGTCTTTCCCTGTGTCTTGTTCAGCTGTCCGCCGATACTTACCGTGTTCTCATTCCATGTGTTATAGTAGACAGAGTCTTGTGACTCCCCATACAGGTTTGGCATCTGGTATTTCCTGAACTCGTGGGTCACGAATCCTTTCAGTCCTGCCTTCACGTATTTGTTGAAACCTTCAAGCAGGGCTATGGCGAAGGTGTTCTTTACCTGCAGATGCTTAGTCTTGTCGTAGATGGTATCAGCAGCGTATTCCTGTCCTCTGGTATAATATCTGTCTTTATAATAGTTGGCAGGTGTGTTGTATGCCTGGTATATTCTGTTGTAGTTGTGCAGTTCCAGGGTGTGGATGATACTCGTCACGGGCACATACACTTTCTTCATCGTGGCGTCGATGGAGTCTTGTATCGCCTGAGCACGGTTAAGACTGTCGATGGCAGCCTGACCGGCAACCTTTATACGGGTAGTGTCAGCGGCAAGGTGGAGGGAGTCGTTCTTCACGGGTTCCTTACCCATGATGGCAGCTCCTTCAGGACGACCCTTCGGTACTGCTGTCTTCTTCTCGTCACGGCCTTTGAGCTGATCTCTTTTCTCCTTTAATTCCTGATTCTCTTTCTTCGATTCCTGGGCAAACTTCCTGGCTTTGAGCTCTTCCTCGGTCAGGGGCACCTTGCGATAGAAACCGATATTATATCTGTGGGTGAAATGCAGATGCTGGTTGTCATTACGGTTCCAGTTCTGTTGCAGCACGGTGGGTATCTCATTGGGGTCGAAGGTCTCACTGAACGATTCCGGATGGGTCACATAGTCATCGTTGGTGATTCCTCCGTTTTCTGCTGCCTTCTGGTGCTTCAGGCTTACCAGTGCGTGCATCTGATATCTGTCTCCGATATACGACGAGAAGAATGTGGCGTCGAAATGGGCCACTCCCTGATTGTTGTAATATCCTCTTGCGTAGTCGTAGTTCAGGTCGAATCCGAATCCCAGGCGCTTGTTGGCATTTACAGCAAACTTACCTTCTATTCGGTCCTCACCAAACTGTTTGTCACCGCAGTTGTCGTAGGTGACCAGGGTGTATGGCGAGAGTGTGTTGATAAACAGGAACTCGTCGGGCTGTTTGAAGAAGAAGGTGTATGGGTCGGTGAATATAAACGAACTGCTCTCCTTGCGGTCTATGAAGATACGGTTCTCCCGGGCGGTGTAGTTGTTACCTGTGGTGTTGAATTCGCCATGCATTCCTGTATTGAATGTGGTGTTCATAAACAGGTGGTGTATGGTATCCTTATCTGCGGGTATCACATCACCGAAACGTCTGTCTATCGTCCAGGCGAAATGCCCTTTGGGTATCTCCTTGTTCTTTGTGGTATCGTTGCTGTTCTTGTTGAAGTTTCTGTTCTCACTCCGTTGTGTCACATTTCCGTCTTCGTCTATCTGGTTGAATTGACGGGTGTCCTGAGCACTAACTTCTGTCAGCACAAACATCAGCAGGAAGAGGGTAGAAAGAATATTCCTCATATATTACTTGATCATACGCAGGGATGACTCTGCTATCTTAAAACACATCGAGAACAGTATGATGTATGTTCCCACCATTCTGTCCTTAGTGAGATAGTAGATCACACCTATCACTGCCGTTATCATGAAGATGAGATTCAGCACGTTACGTATCTGGTCCTTACTCATTTTAATTGTTAAGCAGTGTTTGGAACTTGTTGAAGATAAAATCCTTACGGTCGATGGTCTTTCTGCGGAACTTGCCTGAGATGGGCAACAGCTTGGTGTGCTTCTTGTTTACGCAGTATTTGTCTGTTATCCATTCCTCAGCCTTGTAGTGCTGTGGCTTGCGCTCCAGGTCGTAGTCGTAGGTTACGTGTTTCATCTTTACAGTAGCCTGTCCGTCGGAGCAGGTCACGATGAGCTGGAAGTTCATCTGTGTACGGTCTAACGAGAGTGCTGCACTCTTAAACACGAGCCATTCGTGGTAAACGGCTCCTATCTCGTGCTTGTCGGCGTTCTGGATGGCCACGTTGCTGTTTGCTATCTGGTTGGGCTCGGTGGTCATCTTCTCCATCTGGGCCAGGAGGATATCGTAGATCTGTGAGGCTGTCTTGCCTGGTGCCTGGATGGTTGTCTCCCAGCAAACGATGCCATCAACCTCAGGTACGGCATTGGGAACAAGATATTTTGCATCCCGGTTTTCCTTTGTTGTTGGCTCCTGTTCTATTCTCTCCCATGAGTTGTCTTGTGCAGCCATCGTGAGCGGCAGTGCTAACAAGATTGCTAAAATTATCTTTTTCATTCCTATTTATATTATATTTTGGCTGCAAAGTTACGAAAAAACGAATTAAAGACCAAATTAATTTGAACTTATTACCAAAATTGTTGTTTGCTCACGAAAAATTAACTATCTTTGCAACCGAATTTGCAAAAGAAATGAGATTTTATATGAAGAAGACTTTTCTTATAGCGCTGTCTCTCCTGTTTGTTGGGATGGCTGGAAATGCTAAGGTAACAACTACTGATGACAATTCAAAAGCATCTGATGGCGTTGAGGCTGTTGATTTAGGATTAAGTGTTAAGTGGGCAAGCATGAATGTCGGTGCCACAAAGGACTCCGGTTTCGGCACTTACTTCGCATGGGGTGAGGTCAAGCCGAAGCAATACTATTCGTGGGGCACCTATCTGTGGAGCCAGGGCGATACAAGCTTCCTGCTAAAATATAATGCCTCCGACAAGAAGACCCAGCTTACTCCTTTCGACGATGCTGCCCGTGCCAATATGGGCGGTGAGTGGCGTATGCCTACTGTCGACGAGTGCGAGGAGCTTATCGACCCCGACAACTGCGATTGGCAATGGATCACCAAGGATGGTGTCAACGGCTATAAGGTTACTGGTAAGAAGACCGGCAACTCCATCTTCCTGCCCATCACCGGTTTCCGATTCTATGGCGACGTCCAGTTCCGTGCCATCAAGGGTATCTACTGGACATCTACCATCTATACCGGCAATTACAACAAGGCATGGTGTATAGAGTTCAATTTCGAAGATGTCAAGGTCGACTTCGGCAATCTGTCCACCAATCGTTTCAGCGGCCGTTGCATCCGTGCCGTAAAGTAATCCCCGCCTGTTTTGGCGGGGATTTCCTTGTCAATAACCCATGCAGCTTGTAGCTCCGAGGGCTGTGAGGATTGCTGATGCAATCGATGCGATGATCTGTACGATCCACTTCAGGGTTTCTTTCTTAGTCATAGCTTACCTCCTTCCTTCTTAATGGTTCGATGCTATTCCTCCGACAGATTACTCCATATCGCCGCTGCCACCGGTATCGCCGCCTGTGCCCTTGCTAAACAGCCTGGTGCTTACCTCACTGGACTCACCATCCTTGATGGCGATAGCCTTCACGGTAGTCGTGTCGCTCAGAACGAAACCTCCCTCATAGAGTGTGCTCTGTGCTGAAGGTGTAGAACCGTCAGTGGTGTAGTAGATCTCCGCATCCTCAGGACCGCTCATCGTCACCTCAGTGCTGTCAGTGAATGGTGTCACACCAGAGATGGTTGGCTTCGCTAGAGTGTTCTGCTGCTCCTGCTGTGAGCCAGAGTTCTGAGAACCTGAGCCGCCCTGCTCTGAGCCGGAGTTCTGGCTGCCTGAATCCGTAGATCCGTTCTCCGTAGCTCCATTACCGCCTGAAGGTGTAGTAGGGCGAGCCTCGGCCTTCTCACGCTTCAGATCCTCAGCCCACATGAAGGTGGCCTTTGCGAGAACATCCTTAGAGTTCAGCTGAGTGTCGCTGGATGAGTCGGGCAGGAATCGGATGTGCAGACCGTTGAACGTGCTTTTGGGGTTGAACTTTTCGAGACTTGGTGCACCGCCCTTCTTGTTCTCGGCCATCAGGTAGAAGGTTCCCAGACCCTCGAGCTTCACCTTCTTCGACTCGAGCAGCATCTCTACGATACATGCCTCTGCCTTGGTGAGCACACCCTCAACCACGTCCTGGGTGAATACCGATCCGTGCTCCGCGATGTGCTTCGCCAGCTTACGGGTGTTAAGAGTCTCTGTGTGAACGATTCGACCGTAGAACTTACCATAAGCCGCACTTGTCTCGTTCGCGTTTTGATAAACGTCATAGATAATTTTAGACATAACTTAAAATGTTTAGAATGTTAAGATTTAAGCCTTGTCCTTTGTTCGTTTTCCTTAGTCCTTGGTAGCTGCTCTGCTTCTGAAAAATTCGCGACTTTTCCATCAGTTTTGCAACTTTGTTGCAAAGGTACGAAAAATTTTCGAAACCGCCAAACTTTTCAGCAACTTTTTTTCGAAAAATCTGCAAATTTCTTTCATTTTTGAGATTTGGCATTTCTGACACATCGAATTTTTACATCGCGGCCCGCCAGCCGTAATTTCAACCAGAGAGAGCCGCCACTCCTCTCTATTAATATTATACGGCAGATTTTGTCACCTCGTATAGTACCGACTGGTACACATCACTATGCCGTTTATTCATATATTCATTTATTCAATTATGACAGGAACATTTTCAATTGTTCTTAAACCATTTTGTATTACTATATATTATTTATATAATATATAGTAATATATAAATTATTTCAATATAAATAATTACTCTCCCTTTCTTCCTATCCATCCTTCCAAACCTTCCTGTCATAATTGAATAAATGAATACTTGAATATTTCTATTCGAGCAACATCACAGTGTTGCAGGCACAGTGTGACTGATTAATTTAAGTGCGCATTTAAGAACCCATCACTTAATTACTTACTGGCCTAAACATTATTTCTCTTGTTTTGTTAACGTTCACAGAGATTTTTGAGGAAAATAGTTTGGAGATTACAAAATTATTCTCTATCTTTGCAGCATCTAAAAACCTAGTGATGATTCATGATGGTTGATTAATTATTAACATATTTAAATTCAATTATGAAAAGATTGGTTAGTTTAATATTGCTACTGTTAGGATTTGGTATGATATCTAAATCTCAATCTGATGAAATGATAATGAGGATTTATGAAAGTTCATTTACGACATATTTTGGCGTGACATCTCCGAATCAATCGTGGGGATTCGATAAGATAAGGAAAAAAACTAGAGTTTTGGTTGAAGATTTCGTGATTGGGAGTAGTTCGGAATTTGATTTTAATGATTTGGTTTTTGATGTTGAATTTGAAACAGCAAGCAAAGCAAAAATAACAATTCAGGCTGTTGGAACCACATTACCTATAGAAGCTGCAGGAAAAGAAGCTCACGAAATTATGGGCTATTCCACTAATATGTTAATTAATACATCTGGTTTTACCTCTGTAAACCCTGTATCGTTTATTGTTGAGGGTGATTTCGGGGGTAAGGCAATTAACATACCGGTTAGAGTGAAACACGGTGATTACTGGGTGAATTCTATAGCAGAAATAGGCACTCCTGCTTCTAAGATTGCTGTTCCTACTGATTTCGTATGGTCTAAAGAAAGAGATTGCATAGGCAGAACCTATCCTGCTTTCTATGATTGGGTTTCAGGTGGAGAAGTTTTTTATAATGACACTTATGAAAACTTCTATAATCTACAATACAAAATTAACGATGAGGTTTATTGTACTTACAAAGTTGAATATGGTGCTCCTATTCCACAAGAGATTCCAGTAAGAGAGGGATATGCATTCTTAGGCTGGGGTGATACCCCCGAGACTATGCCAGCTCACGATGTAATGGTAACAGGATCATTCAAACAGATTGTTTTCGAAGTAAAAGACGTTAAATATGAGATTACTGGCGAAGAAACCGTAACAATAAAATCAGGCAACTGCAAGGGCAATGTAGATTTAGCGACTAATGTTGTTATTAATGGTCAGAATTATATCGTGACTGCAATCGCGGAGAATGCCTTTAAGGGAAATACTCAAATTGCATCTGTGTCAATACCTGCTGGTATAAAGTCGATTGGCGACAATGCATTCTCGGGATGTGTAGCATTGTTTAATATTGATATAGGTAAGGACGTCGTCTCTATCGGTAGCAAGGCCTTTGCTAATGTCGGTACTCAGGCGGCTGATCGTACAAGGACAGAAAACCCGTTTACTGTGAACTGCTATGCAGAGAGCGTACCGCAGACAGCAGCAGATTCATTCGAGGACAGCCCGATAGCAACTGGCTCATTGTTGGTAAATGACAATATCGTAGATGCATACAAGACTACATCACCTTGGAGTGGTTTCGGAAAAATTCAAGGTTTCCATGAGGTAGCGGGAATCAACGATATCACCATTGATTCCCCTAATTCACGTATATATGATATGCAGGGCGATAGGCTCGATAATCTCCAAAAGGGTGTTAATATCATTAAGGCGGAGAGTGGAAGCGTGAAGAAGATAATAGTCAAGTAACGAATATAATTTAAGAAAATTAAGGTTAAGTTAATTTGCAGTTAAATTCATTTAGTTCTGATTATACAATGAAGAATGGTAGTTTAATCCTCATTCCATTATTGTTTACTATGCTTAGCGTTGTTGGGTGTTCTGGGAGCGATAGTGACGAAAAAACTGATGTAAAAGGACGGCAGTATATATTTAGGAATGATACATTGGTTGTAAGTGTTTATTTTGATTATGGCACAAGTGCAGGAATGCAGGTATTCAATCGTGGATCAGTTTGTTTCTCAAACCTCAAGCAATGCACATTTTCAGGCTAATATCCAACAATTGAATTAGAGTGCCACGATTATGGCTATTATCACTTCTCCATGACATGTACTTTCACGAGCACATCTTCCTTTGATGCTGTGGTTAAAGAAAATGATTTGCATTCTATATGGCAATACAAGCCGTTTAAGGTTCCAGAAAGAATGCATTTCAACCTGTACAATGGTGTACTTGATCTTAACGGTGATGGTGTAATAGACGATGGGGCCTTACAATAACCGCCCGATAAAATCAGTGTGACTAAATCTGAATGATCGTTTTTTTTAAGTTGTGATTAAATAGCGCTCACAGAGTGTCTGATGATGAGAAATAAGTTTCCAAATAAATATGATGAAAGGGATAAACGATGAATTTAAAAAATTAGTATTTAGGGAGCATACTGATATAAATGAGGCCATGGTCATCCCGCTTTGCAGGATTCTTTACAACAAAGTATTAGTTGAAACGAATGAAAAATGTGCAAAAAGAGAAGTGTTGGCATTATATAATGACACTCTTTGGTTAGCTTGCCAGGATTACTTAGGTCTCTTGTTAATAGATCCACTAAATCTTATAATAGATACAGAGAGTAAGTTTTATAATTGGGAGTGGGTTCTGGCAACTTTAGCTACCACAAATAAAGGCAGAGGTATGTTTGTAAATGATATGATGAAACATCCAGAGATGATGTCTTTAATCAAAGAATCGGAACTTATATCAGATAAAGAGGGTATAGACTTGAATGATTGGGGATTTTCTGAAGATGTATGCCCAGTTACTTATGCGCCTATTAAAGATTGGGGTGATTTGGATAGATATGACTGGGAAGAAATGACTGGTTCTTATAATATTGAGTTATTGGATAAATTATATTCTGTAGCCCAAAATGACGATGAAAGGAAAAAGATATATGAAGCAATAAGAAATGATGCCACCATCACTCATTCAAGTTATTTAAAAGAGGAAGAAGTTTATTCGTGGCTATGCAAAATAAGAATAGACTTACAGGAAAGGGGAGCCGAATTACGATATTCAGAAAAGACAAAGTGTGAACAAGAAGTTTTAAACCTGCAACGGGGCGATTCGATATT
This sequence comes from uncultured Bacteroidales bacterium, assembly GCA_902801425.1. Lineage (GTDB taxonomy): Bacteria > Bacteroidota > Bacteroidia > Bacteroidales > Bacteroidaceae > Prevotella. Next base: position 12,170 of record CADCIQ010000093.1, read on the forward strand.
GGATATTACTTTTGTAAGAAGATATTTAAAAAAGCTTATTAAAGGGGGAATAATCCCTACAGATAAACGTTCTGGCTATATATGGTATTCTGTATGGCTTTTCTTCTTTAAGAATAATCTGTTAAATGACAAATCTTTATCTGCTTTTTATAGATTAATGAATGAATGGTTCCCAAATCGAGAATATGGGAAAGCAGATTCGATGAGGATATACAATAGTGTTTACCTAAAAAAACATAATTGGCAAATATGGAAGTTTGAAGAGTTTAAAAGGAAGGCATCTCCCAAAGTATCCGAAAGGGGTTTTAATCGGATTAGAGATCTATATAAATATCTTGAGTCACACCTATTATTAGAACAAATTTGGATAGATAAACCATTGTAGTTTTCCCGAGAAATGCTATATTTTCCCGAATTGACATTGTGTTGGTGAAAAATATGGTTCTTATTTGAGAACAAAAATATAATTAAATTAAAAGATTGTTACCTTTGCACTGCAACTTGCCGCAGGAGTCGGCAGTTGTGGTGCATTTTCGTAATGTAGCTACGTTTCTGCGAGGAGCACCGGGCTGCCCTTATTACTCCCAACTCTCTAAAAGTTGGAAGCGATGAGAGTAATATTTGAACCAGGTGACAAGCCTGAACAGAGAAATCTGATTATGAACCTTCAGAAGTGCGGGGTGGAGTTTGTGATTATTGATGAAACCTCTAAGAGGGTACATCGTAAGTTGAGTGACAATGAGTATTGTGAAGCCATCAGACAGGTGTCTTGTAGCTTCACCGTAGGGTCGCAATGGGTAGCAGTATATAGGATATTGGTAGATTTCTACGGATATCCATCGGATATGTCGGCTTTCTGTAGTAGGATAGAGGTATTGATGAAGGGAGTAAACTTGACATTTCCTTGCGACTACCAGTCCATACAGAAGCCTTTGGCATCATGTGCCATCTTGCAGAAACATTATAGCAAGTGGCAGGAGTACAAAGCCAAGAAAGGCGATAGAGTTTTCCCTCGTCAGAAAATGGTTGCCGACAAGCTGCTGGGACTGCTCGAAAACTCGTAATTTACGACGGATAGTCCGAAACATACTTTGTATTTTACTATCCGTAATAAGTTAAATCTGCATTTTTTTGGAACAAAGTACATTTGCAATCGAAAATCTTCCAAGTGAGGAAGTGATGAGAATTCTCCGCATGAGGAAGTTTTTCGATGCGTTCATTGACATGTTGGTTACATTCTACTCATATATTTTTATCAAAAGGTTAATTAAGTTCTTTGTTACTCATATTTTTGGACGAGGTGGTCAG
>CADCIQ010000094.1 GCA_902801425.1 uncultured Bacteroidales bacterium
ATAATTTATCCTTTTATATTATTTCCCTGCATAGATTTTTTCCATGTCCTCAGGTTTTTCAACATCTGACATATAAAACTGCATAATAAAAGATACTAATGTATGAATGTAAGAATAACTATACGAAACTCCAATCGTATTAATAAGAGGTGAGACAATGGATTCTATTGGTGGCACTGTGACGAAATGAACCAGCGGGTTCTGTCCTTGATTACTCAACCTCAGATAATGCTCGTAGGCCAATTCATACGGGAACAGTGCATCTTCTTCACTATGTGCTATATATATGGGATGCTGCGGTGTCCATCCGCTCATGTCTCCATGTTCTTCCAGAATCCCGAAGACAGCCTTGGTCTTTTCAGATTCCATGTCGATATTGCCATCTGCCGTTACCATGTCTGGTGACAATATCTGATCCAAACGCGTAAAATCCGAGGGAGGTAAAAAATCCCAAGGTAATATCATCTTGGATGTAGCATCTGCAACCGTATATTCTTTCTCATCTACTTTTACATACGTATTTGTAAACCACGGGGCCACAAATTCATGGAAAGTATATCCGCCAAGTTGTTCGGGAGTAAAAGCAGAAATATAACTGCAAGGATAGGTATAAAACTCATTGGCCATTTCCATGTGTTTAAAGAGATATAAAAATGCATCAGGCAAATACAATGGTCCTTCACCTGTAAAGGTGGAGTGTAGCTTCACTGCATTACGGAACCAGTCAGGAGCCTCTGTTTCATAATATTTTGCAAACATAAGCGGCACTGCACACGACTGCGAACTAGCCCAGTTTGTAGTATAACCGTCGGGAGCCAGACTGACACCATGCTGACGCATCAGTTCAAGTGCAGCAAGCAAACAATCGGCCAATTGGCGTGCCAACACCTTTGGTGAAGCTGCACCTTCGGGTACCTGAGCAAAATTTACCCCGTAATTCTGGAAATCAGGCTCAATGACAGCCGAATTCCACAATGCACGTATAGGCATGCGAAACATACTCTCTGACGCTGCCCAATCATTACCTGAGAGCGCCTGACGTGAACATAGCGAAAGAGTTTTCACCTGATGCGATGTCCCGTCAACAGTGTTGTTCGGGAAGGTCACACGACCCGACATGACACATTCCTCACCGGCTACCGTGTGGCTACGATAGGTAAATGAATACGTTTCTATTTTCCATCTACGACTACCGTCTGGTTCGGTACCGACCTCGGCAGCAAAGTCCCTGTCGAGTTTAGGCAGATGCGTCTGCAATTTTTTACGGTCAAATGCCTTTATGCCTTCAGAAAAATGCGGAGATAAGTTATTCATCAAATTATAATATGAAGGGGGACCTATGTTGTCCACAAATTCCTGGGGCGAATAAGATGCAGACTTCAGTACTGAGACCAGTGTGCTGTTCTCCCTGACCTGCCTGTCTTCGGCAGTTGTCCCGCCCGTCTGTTCGCTGTCGGATTGAGTGCTGTCACTATCCGAGCATGCTATACTCAGCATAAGTATGGCTGTCATCAGACACCAGCTGTATATTCTTGTTTTCATTCTGATTTATTTTATACTATTTGTGTGAATGGAGTTCTCTGACACATCAATGTTCCCATTTTTCGAGGTATTCATCAGGGTACTCTTTTGTTATAACTCTAAAAGTGATCACTACGTTTGATAACACATGGGATAACGCAGGGAACTGTTTTACAAGCAAATCGGAACCGGCAGGAAGTGGTATGTCGCCCCAATGTACATTGGGATTGGTGCCATGAACGCTCAGCTTGTCATAATAATTATATGAGACCTCGTAGGGGATATTGTTATCTTCCTTACAATGCATGATATAAACGGGCAAGGTTGGTTGCCAGTCGAAGACATCGTTTTCCTCCTTGAACAGGCGAAGCATCACTTGAGTTTTGGGGCTTTGAGGATTCAGACGGCCGTTGGCAGTCAGCATATCTGCTGCAAGTATATCGCTTAACTTTGATGTCTTGGGCACATCTGACTTGGTTCCCAGCACATTGTACGAATATTTACCCATTGCCTCATAGTAAGTCATATCCTTACCATTGATATTCACCTTGGTTGTGTGAAACACATTCGCCATGAATTCTTCGGGCTGATAACCATCCAACTTTTCTTCCGACAGGGCTCCAAGCGATGTCACCATACCCTTGCAGAGCATGGCATCGAAGTCGGGATGCTCGCTGAAATAACTCATCACACCGGCAAAATCGATGGGACCGGTATAAGTAACAGTGTATTTCATCTTCAACTTCTCACGGATTTTCCGGGGAGCTTCCGTCTCATACCACTTGGCAAATGCCAGGGGAATAACGCCGACTTGCGAACTTCCCTCGTTGAGCGTGTAGCCATCAGGAGCAAGAGTCACACCGTTACTCTCCAACACCTCCATTGCCGCCAGAACACAGTCTGCCATCTGACGTGCCAAGACCTTCGAGGATACAAAGCAATAGAAATGTTTTCCCGAATCGTGTCTCAGTCCTTGATACTCAGGGATGATAATTGCTGAATTGAAAAAGGTGCGCAACGCTTCCATCAGAACGTCAGCAGGGTCATTATCACCGGTACTGGTGAGACTCCCTGCGCCTTTGGAACTTAAGGTCAGCGATTTCAGTTCATGGGATATCTTCCTGTTCGTGTTGTTAGGGTAAATGACACTGCCTGTGAGTACAATGTCCTCACCACTTGCCGACTTGGTACGGAAAGTAAAAGTGCATTTTTCAATCCACCAGTTCTTCTCTCCGTCAGAACTGCCGCCTACCTCAGCATTGAACATTTTATCCATAGCCTTGCGCTGTTCACTGTTTATACGCTGGAAAAGAGGGTCAAACGCCGGTCGGATAGTTTTCAGAACCTGATTGTCCAATGAAGAAACAGAACTGATTTCAGAACAGAGTTTGTCCGGGTCGATATATTCCATGTGGGTGACATTCACCAACCTGGGAGCCGACATCAGACAGTCTTCCTCGTCCGAGGAATCACTGCAGGCTACAAACATCACTGCAAACAATGACAACAAGAAAAATTTATTCATAGATTTATCATTTTTTTTGTTTGTAGGAAAAAAGCATAACGAATAAAGCACCGGAATGATTATCAAGACGATGAAGGTGCCTGCAACCAGGCCGCCCATGATGGTGGAGGCCATAGACGAGAACATATCGTCGAACAGCAGGGGAACCATTCCGAGAACTGTCGTGAGCGACGCCAACATCACCGGACGCATACGTGACTTTGAAGCTTCGATGATGGCTTCATTGTAGTCCTGAGACCTGTCAAGCTGCAAGCGTATCTCATCGACCAGGACTATGCCGTTTTTGAGCATCATGCCCACCAGTCCGAGTGCGCCAACGACGGCCACGAAGTTAAAGGTGCTGCCCGAAAGAATGGGGAGATTGTTTTAATTCTAAAAATTCCCAACATCGTAATTATTCTAAATTCTTCAAGATCCCTTTCACGTGGTTGGTCCATGCAATCTGGGCTGTAATGTGATTTGCAAGTGAACCGGCATAAGACAGAGTTACAGGAGCTCCTTCATTCTTGAACTTCTCATAAACGCTGATAGCATTAGCCTTGACAGGAATGACATTGTCGCGCGGTGCAGTGTATATCTCCACTGGCACAGTTGGAGTCCAATCATCCACACGTTCCATCTCCAGACACTGCAACAAAGCCTGACGAATATGCGAGTTTGGATCCTTAAACTCATCACTCATGATTTTACTGAACTGCATCCATGGCACTCCCATCAGGTTTTCATAGGCCGTTTTCACCTCCGGATCCGGATATTTGATAGTCGTCAACTTGGCATCGCCCAGCAACGTGAGCATTGCTTTATCAATATCATTTTCGTCGAAAGCCTGTGGAACACCGCTCGCCAGATATTCATCCGAGAAGTAGCTTGTCAACTGTATGCCTTTCATGATGTCAGAGTGACCTTCCTGCTGACCCTTGATAACCATCGACAGGACAGCTGTCAAACAGAGGCTGTCGCTCTCAAGCCAATGTTGGAAAGTACCGATAGGGCTGTAAGGACCTGCGCCGCAATACAGTCGCTTAAGCTTAACTTGCTTATTGGCTTCGCGGCCCTCTGAAGTCACCTGCAGGTGTCGTCCCACTGCCATAGCATTACCACCGCCCTGAGAATAGCCTGTCACATATGTTCCATAACCATCCTTGAACTTAATACCCTGCTGTTTCATGTATTCAATGGCAGCCAGTTCCATATCCACACACTGACGTGCTATGAGTTTCTGACACAGATAAGTCTGGGGTTTGCCATTTGTCACACCAAAACCGATATAGTCAGGATCGAGCACAGCGAAACTATATGCTGCCATCTCCTTGAACATAGCATTGCTGATACCGTTGCCAGTGAAGTCCATATTGGTAGCATGGCAGTTAAGCAGGAAGTCTTCTATCATGACATAGTAACCGCTTACTTGCGGAAGGGTCAGCTTGCCAGACAAAGTAATCGGGTCACCATTACCGTCAATGCTATTGTATTTCAGTGTAACCACCTTATATGTAACGTTACGGTGGTATGTGCCATTGCCTCCGCTAATTTGGTCATTCAATTCCTGGAGCTGCTTTTCAAGGTCTTCCTTGTTGCTTTGCTGTGCTGCCAAATCTTCTGGCAAAGCATTTTCCTCGTTACCTGTATAGACCATCTTCATCATATCCTCTGCATTCACATCCTGTTCCTCTATTACTTCGAAAGCAGGATTAGGGTCAGGTGGGTTTGGAGATTTGTTAGAATTTTCATCATCGCTACTGCAACTAACCACAGAAGCGGACATCACACCTGCACATAGCAGGGCCGTCAATAGCTTATAAATATTCTTCATTTTTTAATATTATAAGTGGGTTAAACAAAAATTTTACGGAGATTATTGATTGAGGATTTTGTCTATAATCAACTGCTTTATATCATCTATAGAGACTCCCATGCTTGAGAGTACTGCTAAAATATCCACAGGCTCTTCACCAAACAACGAAGAAGTGACCATCATGGTCAGTTTATATTTTCCAGTTTCTTCATCGAAAACCGGTGCAATGTACACATCACCTACAACAACGCCTGCAGAAGACAAAGAGATGGTCGTATTTTCATTGAATTTTGTAGCGGCTTCATTGACCTTTTCTTCTGTGTCACCATCTATGAACATCTTATAGACTGACTGAGCCTGCAGCATGAACTGATTCACATTGTTGATGTGGCCACCAAGCTCAACAGCACCACCATTGATGGAAACCGTATAGTCAGAAGCAAACACAACATCATGTTTAATCAGGTTTGCCCATGTCACATTATCAGCCAGTGTGGTTGAAAACATAGCCACCGGTGTTGTCTCGCCGTCTTGCTGAATAGTCAGCTGCAAAGAGCGCTCATGAATTGACTCGTGGTTGTATGCGAGCGTAATGCTCGTACCCTTCACATTGACTATTCCAGTATAATCGACAGATTTCAGCGGCAACAGTGCAGCAACAAAGTTTTCACCGCTGAAAGTACTTCCGATAGAAACGATTACAGCATCATCCTTCTTGATGAAGACTGTATGAGTGTTATTAAGTTTCACATCATCATTCAGACTGTTTTCATCTGTACGGTCGATGGCAATTTCAAAAACACCTTCTGGAGTATTAACTATATAGTTGGCAGTTTTGCTACCAGTAAAGCCGGTAAAGAATTGGCTATCCTCACTTCCTACGTTTACTTCACCAACTGCGTTGTATGTCAGTTCAAACAGTTCAGCCGCGTCTTTGAATGAGTAGTTTTTCAGGAAGTTTCCATTTCGGCTGAAGTCCTGATTCAGTTTCTTGAGCAAAGCCATGAGCGCCTCATTGATTTTTGAGGGATTAGCCTCTGCCTCCTCTTCTAAAGCACGTGTCAGTGGCTGCAACTCAGACAAATCCAGTGCTGCCAGTTTCTGATTTGCCTGATTGACAACCTCACTAATCTGCTGAAGCTTATCAGACTTCTGCATTTCTGGCTGAGTTGGAACTTCTGTTCTCTCATCCTCATCACTGCTGCATGAATTCATGATCATTGAACTCATTGTCATAACTCCTGCAAATAGCAGGAAAGAAAGATTTGTTTTCATATGAAAAATATTAAGATTAATATACAAATTGTTTAACACCATATTTTAATTAAAATCCACTTCTTTTATTCTTCCGGATAGCGCAAGCAGTATAAATTTCTTGTTCATGTTCATAACTGACATTATTATTTCTTTTTTATTACGAACTCAGCCGGACCGCTATGATACAGGTTTCCGAAATTCTCTGCATTGATGATGCAGGCATGAGAACCCAGCGTGTGTTGAGCACAATACAGGTATAAGTCACGATATGTGATTTGCGGGTTGGCACTCAGTGCGTCAGCCAGGTTACTGGTAAAGCGGTCGCACATCCAGAACTGGCCCGACTTGTTCCAGTGGTCGGCCCAGGACTGTTCCTTGGCATTCGCACCGGTCATGGCAAGCACACCAGGCACGCCTCGGACGGCATTCACTACAGCCTCGGCATAGCATGGTTCGGCAACAATGAGCAACTTACGGAAAGCTCCGGCCTGTTGCATCTGGCTGACCGTCTGCTGCATGAGTTGGCTGGTGAAGCCTTTTCCTGCAGGCTCGTCGCGCCACTCGAATTCATTGAATCCTCCGTCATCTATACTGTGTCCGTGACCGCTCCAGTACAACATCACATTATTGCCGGCATCGGCAGGCAATACTACAGGCAGGCGGTCGCTGCCTTGCCCCTTGAGTATGTCAGCAATGTCAGCAACGGACAGTTTGGAGGCATCATAGTCTATCTGCGCTCCCTGCATCAGGTCCTGACCGCCCACACTCGTACGGACCACACCCGGTTCGGGGTTCCTGTTGCTGTCGGCAACCGAACGGTCGGCAATGAGAATGATATGGTCATCGTCAAATCCGCCACGGCGCAAATGCTGATAGACGTTTAGCACGTCCGACAGATGACGGTAGTTGGCAAATTCGGTGCTGGCATGTACGAGTACTGCATACTGGTCTTTCAGCGTACCGTAGTCTATGCCAACTTCTTCGTCCTTGGCTATGGAGGCGAAACGCTTTGCTGTTTCATTCTCATCGTATAGATAGCGCCATGCCGCTGTCGCATTCCCTACCCGTTCGTTGTCGGCAGAACTGAAATAGTTCAGACACTGCATCTTGCCGTTGATAATTTGCCAATGCATATAGCACGAACCTGTTGCAGGGGTGCACGTCTCAGGGTCGAAACTGATCTTGCCCGAAGCACCTCGGAACTGCGGCTGTCTGCCTTCCCGCAGAGCTGCGAGGTAAAGTTCCATGGACGACGCACTCCAAACCGAAGCACTTACAGCACCTTCCAGATTGGGGAAACACAATTCGTAGATAACTTCATTAAAGGCGCGATTCCTGTCCACGGTTCCAAGGTCATCCTGGCTGTCCTCCAGTGCTTGCTTATAGGAGGCAAAGGCAGTCAGCAGCAGACCGTCATAAAACTTGCATTCCTCGTATGTAGGCTTTACATCGAAACGTCCTTCGTAGCTCATCTCAAATCCTGTAGTGGGGTCAGCATAAGGTGTAAAGCCCTGCAAAGACTCAACTTCCAACTTTTCTCTGTCACTCAGGGCGTTGATTGATTCCTGCGATATGCCGGTGAAAGCAAAATAAACCGGGTAATTGGACTCAAGTTCTCTTCGATACCAGGGATAGGAGGGGTCGGTGAAGGACTGTTCGTATTCGTCCTCATCCAGAAACTGGTCGTAACAAACATCAAAACGCGCACGCTCCACTTCCAACATCTCCTGTGTGTTTTCAACAACACAACACATCCCTTCTGACAGAGGATGGTCTTCTTTGTCCTCGAAGTATTCTGTCATCATGGTTCTCAGCTCTTCAGACGTTATGAACTGCCTGTTGTGCCTGACGCTCAAACCGAGATTCTCGGCCTGGAACGGAACCCAGTTGAAGAATGTCTTGCCATACATGTTTTCGGGTGAGAACATCGAAATGTAGTTGCAGGTCACATCACTGTTGGTGTAGAACTGCGAATAGCTGGCGTATGCCGACAAGCACACTTCGGTGAAGGACACGTCTGTTTCCGTAAGCGACCAGAGGAATGGTTTTGCTTCGTTCCGGCCATTCTGGGTGGGAACAGCATAGCGTCGAATAACTTCCTCGCTGGTTGCCGTTGGGGTAATCAGCGGTTTCTCGGTTTTCTGACATTTTGCAGCAAACACCTCCACGTCCTCGCTGCTGAAGGGGCCCACAATGGCAGCCACGCTGTTGTCGTTTGCCAACAGCTCGGCCAGAGTTTCTGCATTCTCGCTGTCTTCATCATACCACTGCAGGTTCAATCGGATGCACACGTCTCCTGAAAGCTGGGCTTTCTGGAAGTTTTCATGCATCCACTTGGCGGTTCTCTCTAACCTTCCCTTATTGGCAGCATCGCTCAACGGGGCGACCACAGCTATCGTCTTGTCCACCCATCGGTGACTGTCCTGATACACTATAGTGTCTTCCTGCTGCTGACAGGAACTGAAAAGCAGCATGAGCGGCACAAAACGGGCTGCGACTGTCTGCAGCCATCTCTTATCGGCTATCTTACCTACCATACTCTTCCTCCTTTCTCACGGCATCTGCGTGGATTTGCCTGAGCAACTCGTCAGAAACCAAAATCTCGAAGTAATCCTTTGCCCCGATAGTGTAATCAAGATGAATCACTGTTTCTGTATATCCTGAGGCAAGACCAAGGGTCTGGTGATGAGGCAGACCATCTGACGAAAGCCATTGTCCTACGCAAAGTATCATAGCCCTGTCCAAATGTCTTACGGCAGCCAACAGAGAATTCGTTTTGTGCAAATCTACATCTACCCCCAACACATAATACGCTCCTCCCAAAACATCCATCAGATAGTTCATCTTGTTTGCCGAGCCTCCGCAAACAAGCACATATACCGGCATATCATAAAACGACAATTCCTGGTATGGATAGACCAGCAAATGGGCTGCAGTGGAATCCGGAATATGATAGCCCTCACCCGAATTCTCCCCTAGGTAATGGACGTAGTATCCCCTTTCGGCAAACCAATCGCCTTCAAATTCATAATACTCGGAATCGAAGCCGTCTGTATAACCGTCTATTGCCTCCTTTACAGCTTCATCTACAGGATTTGCACCCACGATAAAAACCTCTTCCTTATTAAAAACTGCAGACGTAAGCGCCCCTGCCTCGTACATCACCCCGTAATAGGGCATATAAAGTGTGGAGCCGCATCCCTCCTCCAGCGGCACGGATGTATTCACATAGAGCAGTTCTGCATTGGGATTCTCAGCAAAGACATGGCTATTCTCTCTGATATACTCATCGTATTCAGTAGCACAGACGATATAAAGCTGACGGAGAGTATCATTCTTCGACGAACTCACATAGTTGAACATGGTGCGAAGATAAGCCATCCCCTCATCATAACTTTCCGGCGAAAACTGCCGGACATCAACGCCATATTGCACGGCCGCCTGCTCCACTCCCTTATAGATTAAGTCATTAGACTGGCGATCGCCAAGTGCTTTAGCACTATATATAACCGTTACTATCGGAGCCTTCACAGCCTGCGGCTCGTCAGGATTGAATTCATAGATAGTCTCACCATCTTTCGAGCATGCATACATGAATAGCATGATGCCTATGACAGACATCGCCAATACAAGTATTCTACCATTATTTTTCATGAAAAGCGTCATTATCATTTTTTATCAAATACACAAAAGGTGTTAGAAGTTAAGCCCCCTCGTTTCCCCCAAGGGGGAAGAACCGCCCGGATGAGACTCCTCCCCTTGGGGAGGTTAGGAGGGGCTTGTGAATTATAAATATCGCACAAAGGTATAAAAGAACATAAATACTGTACAAAGGTATAAAAAAAAATAAAAATACACAAAATATTATATATATATAAAAAAAAAATGTAAATTCTGTATGTATTTTTGTAAATTCTACTCCTAAAGATATATTAAAATGGTGTCAGTCCCCTTTTTATTGTGTCATCGTCACTCATCTTCCTTTTCAACATATTTGGATTCATTATCAGTGAAGAATATGAAATCAATAACCTTTTACTAAATCTATAACTTTAAGTATTGTTATAGATGATACTTGAAGTTTCAAATAATCATACTCGAAAGCAAATAGACAGTCGAGTATCAAGTATTAAAAATGCACAAATATCATTTGAGTATGATTATTAT
>CADCIQ010000095.1:0-5411 GCA_902801425.1 uncultured Bacteroidales bacterium
CGACTATGAGTTCTATGACACGCTATGCGCCTCCCGACGCGCGTTCCGCTACTTGCCCAACCACCAGTTACACACCGTTGCAGCCGAGTGTGGCTATTGTTTGGAGAACCACCACCATGCCCTTGCCGATGCCGAAGCCTGTGCATGGATAGCAAGGGAGATACTATGATTTGTTATTCAAGAATAAGGTCAAAAAGTTGGAAAACACGATTTCTTTCCACTTTTTGCTCGAAAAGTTTGCAAGTTCGCAATTAATTCACTATATTTGCACGCAGATAAACAATAATCGAGCATAATACCATGTATGTATGACTTGCACTTATTCTCGGACAAACTCCTAGATATATATAGTGAATCTTTAATAACTAATAACTCAAAACAAAATCATTATGAGTAAAGTATTTCGTCTTACAACTAAATGCATCAAGCGGTCAAATGTCGTAGATTTGCCCCCTTAGATGCCAATCATTGTGACAACTCGTCAACCATGTACAACTCCATTTTATAATGAAGCAGAAGAGATAAAAGAGCAGTATATGCGTATCTATGGTTTTGACTATAAAAAAGCATGCTGTTCCGCAAACGATTTTGAATTTGAAAAGTTGGATTAAGCATCTATAACTTATGAATAATATTGAGACACGCCCAATAGGGAAATTAATACGTAATGAAAATACTCCTTCCAGATCTGTCAAAGTAGAACACTATAGTATTCCATATTATCAGAGAGGATATAGATGGACAGAATTACATGTTAAAGCGCTACTTGAAGACATAGATAATTTTCTGCAAAATCAGAATGTTCCAGGAGCCGTCAATGAGTCTTATTGTTTACAACCTATCGTCGTCGTTGCTCAAACCGATGGAAATGGATTGAGACAATGGGAATTAGTAGATGGCCAACAGCGGTTAACTACATTGTATTTGATTTTAAAGCGCTTAAACAGGCCTCATTTCGAAATCTCCTTCGATAAAAGGCCTGCAAGTAACTCTTTTTTATCCTCACTTACCAAAGGGGTTATAAATCATGAAACTCCTGACTTTCATTTCATGAGTGAAGCCTACAAGTGCATTGACAAATGGTTTGCCCAGAAAGAGAATGAAGACATTGGTTATCCTGATGATTTTGCGAATAAATTATTAAACCGCGTACAAGTTATTTGGTATGAAATAGCGCTTAAATCAATGGATGTCCAAGAGAAGGAGACTGAGAAGATAGATATTTTCAACCGCTTGAATGTCGGGAAAATTCCACTTGAAGACGCAGAATTAGTTAGGGCGTTGCTGATGAGTCGAATAGAGGGAAATACGAAACGCGAGAAACTGATGCGCCAGAGTGAATTTTCAAATGAATGGTATGAAATAGAGCAATGGTTGAGAAATCCAGAAGTATGGGATTTCTTGACAGACAAGTCTATGGCTAACCATATTCAGCTGATTTTTGAGCTACAGGCACATAATAAAAATTCGGAGAACTACAATACCTATAAATGGTTTGAACAAGAGATACGCAATTGTGCCAATCCTACAGAGCGTTCTTCGGAACTTTGGAAAGAGACCAAAGAATTTTTCGGACGTTTCCGTTATTGGTTCAAGGAGCGAACACTCTACCACTATGTTGGATTCCTGTTATCTGCTGGAAAAATTTCATTAGCTGAACTACTACAACTTTCTGAGACAGATAAGGAGTCATTCAAACTTGAATTGTTCCTGAAAATAAAAACCTATCTTGAGGGAACTGACATTCAGAAGTTGTCTTATGATGGTAATCAGGAAGAACTGAAACGAGTTCTCCTTCTCTTCAATGTTCTCTCTGTGGAACAAATGAAATCTGACAGTCAATTACGATTTCCATTTAACTTGTATAATAAAATTAGAACTAGTACAAAATGGAGTTTGGAACATATTCACGCTCAACAATCGCAAGACCCAATGCTGAATGAAAAAGCAATTCGAGAATGGATAAAAGATACGCTATCATCTATAGAACACATCGATACTATTGACAAAGGTATAGACGAAGATGGAAATCCGATAATTAGCAATATATCGGATTACAAGTCAGAACTTCGTACCATATTAGCATCAGAGAAGATTGACAAAGAATCTTTCAATAGAATTCGAGTTAGGATAGTAGAGGCATTCGATTCCGCAGGTACCAAACATGCGATGGAGAATATGGCCCTATTGTCATGTCCTGATAATTCAAGGTTGAGCAATGCAATTTTCCCTGTGAAGCGTGACCGTATCATACAGATGGAACGTGAAGGCAGTTTTATCCCACCTTGCACAAGGAACGTGTTCCTAAAACTCTATAGCAAAGCGGATAACCAGCCCTATTTCTGGAGCACACGGGATAAAGCTGATTACATTGCAGAGATAGAAAACGTGTTTAATAATTTTAAGAATAAAAAAACTTATGAATAATAAGCACACATTGATGTCCCTTTGTAAAAACTATGACAAGATAGAAATTCCTATCATTCAGCGAGACTATGCACAAGGACGCAAAAAAGAGGAGAAAGTTCGTGGCAGATTCTTGGAGTTCCTAACCCAAGCATTCGTCACAAATACTCCTGTGGAACTTGATTTCGTTTATGGAAATGTACGTGAGGAAGATGACAAGTCTATTCATACTTTTATTCCTGTCGATGGACAGCAACGTTTAACGACTTTGTGGTTATTACATTGGTTTCTATCTGTTAAGGAAGGACGATTAGACGAAATTGTCTCGTGGATGCGTAAGTTCTCTTACGAGACTCGTCCATCAGCTCACATTTTTTGTGAAAAACTACTAAGTGAATCCTTCCCATCTGAAGAATTGGAGAATATAGATGAATATATCAAAATACAGAAATGGTTTGACAACGAATGGCTGAATGACGGCACTGTTAGCGGAATGTTGCAGATGCTTCACGATTTTAGTCAGCAAGAGGTATTGCTCAATGGTACAGCCACAGTAGAAGCACTTATTGAGGGATTATTCTCATTCTATCTTGTTCCGTTGGAATTGTTTGGTCTCTCTGATGAACTTTACATAAGGATGAATGCACGTGGCAAAGTGTTAACTGATTTTGAGAACTTTAAGTCTGAATTTTTCAAGATATTGAAAGATTATCCGCAATTGGAGGCTATAAAGGACAAAATAGAAACAAACTGGGTGGAAAACTTATGGCCTTACAAAAAGAAAGGAACATACGTCATAGACCAATGTTTTATGAACTATCTACGATTCATCACTCGTTGTTTGTATTTTCGACAGGCTAAGCCACGAGCAGAAAACTATGTCGAAAACTTCTTAGATATGAACGTTCTACGTACCATTTATTCAGAACAAGACAATACAGATTTCCTACAATTCGCTTTAGATATTATTCCTGTGATTGCAAAACATGATAAGGGAAATCTCTTGTGGGAAAGCTATAATACTTCACTCGCAGACCTTCTCGCAGTATCACTACGAGGAGACAACATGACTATTGATATGACCATTATTCTCTATTCTGCATTAATCTATTTGAAGCAACATGGAGATATACAGGAACTAAATAGCTTTGTTCGGATCGTTCGTAATCTCATATGCAATACAAAAGACAAATCTGAGCGTGATCAGCCTCGTATTCTACGTAGTATTGATCAGTTCAGCACTACTGATAATGTCTTTGAGACCATTGCTGTAGAGGAATTTAAACTTGAAGGCTTGCGTGAATCACAATGCCGCGAGGAACATTTCAAAGCATTGCTTCGTCAGCATCATGTTGATGTAGGAGAACTAATAGAACAAATTGAAGATAACATAAATTTGCGTGGAAATATAACAAGCTTACTTTCTGCAATTTATACATCCTCTGCCGATGACATTGCTTCATTTGAATTATCTGACGAAAAAGTCGCTTCGTTTGACCTCCAGAGACTGAGAAGTCTATATGAGCATTATGAGCATATTAGCCAGGATGATTTTTCATCTGTCAGGGGAGACCTATTAGACTCTATGCTCTATACTCATTACAAAGATTCTGGTCGAATGATATATGATGATAATTACAGCAAAAATCCTGCTATTATAGCACTAACGGCTGCGTATACAGATTCAAAAAAGAAAGACTTAGAAACTTTCCTTATCGATACTGAGAAGAAGAAAATTCGTCGTTTGTCAAAAAAATATGAAGATTTGGGAGAAATCCGTAATGTAAAACAGCAACTTTACATTTATTATGTACTTACACGTCGTGTCATGAATCGTAGTGTTTATGATTTCTTCGGGAACAGATGGCGTATAGGATGGTTAGAAAAGGAAAAAGGGTTCACTTCGCTCTTTCATGAAGGCATTGAAGATGACCCATGGTTTAGCGAACCAGGTCACAATCCTATTTTCCAGACCTATGGCTCACAATTCAGATATAATTGGGGGTTGAATGAATGGCATGCCCTTCCGCCTGAAGTCGTGGGAGCAAATCGACCACAAAAAGCATTTGAGAAATTATTGGAATGGGCTAATTCTTGATTATTTTATACAATGCTTCAATTCATCTCCAACTCTTCCCATTACAAAGATGTGCTTTCACGGGTGCAAACCGTGAAGCACACTCTTTGGATTGGGACGGCTGACATAAAAGACGTTTATATTGAGGTGGGCAAAGAGAAAAAGCCGTTTCTGGCTCTCATTGCCCAACTCATTAGGCGGGACGTGGATGTAAGACTCATTCACGCAAAAGAGCCTGGACCTAATTTCCGCGAGGACTTTGACAAATATCCTGTGCTGTTCGACCGTCTGGAGAGGGTGCTATGTCCGCGCGTTCATTTCAAGATACTCGTCTTCGACTGTCAAGAGGTATATATAGGTAGTGCCAATCTCACAGGTGCAGGAATAGGTATGAAAGCGGAAACAACACGTAACTTTGAGGCTGGAATATTGACTGACGAGCCTGAGATTGTAGAACAGGCTATGAACCAGTTTGATGATGTATGGATAGGAAAACATTGCAAGAAATGCAAGCGAAGAGACTTCTGTCCTGACCCAATCGCATAAAATCCAAATATTATGAATTCTATATCATTTCCAGAATTAAAGGAGAACATTTTTACTCCAGAAAAAACTTTTTCACGCTAATCCTACATACCTACATCGACACCCCATATAACACACACAGTCATAGTGCTTTACACGGATTCCAAATACCGCATAAACCTACACTAATCCTACACAGAACCTACACTAATCATGTCTGTCAAGGCATTAAATTTATAATTAATAATGAGTAATGAATAATTTGAATAGTATCATAAACATTCGGACTAAATAAATTAACGTGAGTTCGACGAATTCAAGACTGCGAGGGCTGAAAGCCCGACACCTAATAGGGCAGTCCGTAAGGGCTGTTATTCTATAGATGCGTGATTAAAGGAGCGCT
>CADCIQ010000095.1:5440-15400 GCA_902801425.1 uncultured Bacteroidales bacterium
CTTTCCCTTCGGCCGCCGACCTCTTCGACGTTCAGAGCTCTTTCAACCACATGATAGTCAACAATATACAACTGAATAAATTCGTCGAACTCACGTTAAATTACACATTATTCATTATTAATTATCAATTAACCTGAATTTCTGAAAAATTCAGGTTTTAGTATAGGTTTAGTGTAGGTTTAGTGTAGGTTTATACGGTATTTGAAAACCGTGTAATACACTAAGGATGTGATAGTTATAATGGGTGACGATGTAGGTATGTAGGATTAGCGCAAAAATGTTTTTTCTGAACTCGGATTTTTCATTTTTCACTTTTCATTTTTCATTTACTTCACCTCCGCTGCCTTCGCTCTGGGTTCGCTCTCCATATGGGAGCTGGAACGAATTTACAAAGGATTTATAACGGTATTAGAACGGACTTACTCTAACGTGATGTTAGAATAGGCAGAAGATCATTCTTGTGTTCCAGATAATAATTGATAGGTATAGGCATTTAGGCCGCATTACCTAACTATCCGCTTGAAATCAGACAGTTAGGTAGTGCGGCCTAAACGCCTATACCTAATCATATTTTTACAACTCGTCCTTTGCGTAGAACGAAAGGAGGTTAGGATTATCGTAAGAGAAAATCTCTTCGTCCTTGAAGAATCTCTTGAGTTCTGCCGCGGCTGTTTCCGCACTATCTGAAGCATGAACGATATTCTCCTGACCTGACATGCTGTAATCTCCACGGATAGTGCCCGGAGCAGCTTTTCTTCCATTTGTAGAGCCTGCCATCTGACGAACAACCTCAATAGCATCAATTCCTTCAAGAGCCATTGCTACTACAGGTGTCACCATCATAGAATCACGGAGTATAGGGAAGAATGGCTTTTCTGCAAGATGTGCATAATGTTGTTTGAGAATAGCCTCATCAAGCTGCATCATCTTCATTCCTACGATACGAAGTCCTTTCTTCTCAAATCTTGATATAATCTCTCCAATGAGAGAACGCTGAACCGTACATGGCTTCAGCAGAACCAAAGTTTTTTCTTGTTGCATATTAACTAATGTTTACTTTTTCTTTACTGGCGTTGCAGGTTTCTTTGCTGCATTTCCCGACTTGGCTGCGCCACCTGTCTTTGCGGCTGGCTTTGACGCCTTATGTACTGGCTTTTTAGGTGCTGGCGGTACAGGAGCATCAGACACAGTACCCTTGATCATAACATCAGAGATACCAATACACTTGCCATGAACCTTTTCTGATACTCTCATCCAAGGATATATACGTATATACAAGGTCTGCCCCTGTGGCACTTTCTTAAGAAGTTCCTTCGAGATTGTAGAACACTTGTCCTTTGGTGTCTTGATGCCCTCACCTAACAGTTCTGGCTCAGAGAAATCATCTTTGGTTGAAAGATATACATCATAGCAACTGTTGTTTCCTCCAAAGCCGCATATATCCAGCGAAATCTCGTTGAGGTTAAGAATCTTACCCTTTGGCACCTTTGCCTTGAACTCAATGTATCTTGTAGAAACCTCGTCAATGTCGATGCCTGGCCACTCGCCGCCCTCAATATTGAAGAGCATCATCTTCTTATGTCCGCTTGGTGAGACAGGCACTCTTTGATGTCCTTCCTCTATCACCATTTCCGAAACCGCTACTTCAGAAGCCTCAAGAAACTTCGTGGTCGCAGTTTTCTGGTCATTTTCAAGAGTCCATTTTGCATACGCCTCTTCTCCAGAATCACGATCAATATTTTCTATCTTAAGTTCCTGAGTCTTTGTCGCAGAACCATCATTTACGGTAAGTTGACAAGTTGATATTCCAGCCTTGCTTGTATTGGCACGAACATAAATAGGTGTCATCAAGGTTGAGTTGGAATACTTCACTTCAACGGCATCACTCCATGATGTCTTGTTCAGCGAAACCTTGAAGCCATTATTTACGGAAACCTTCACGCTACCAGACTCTGCCGCCATATCGAAAGCAGAGAGAGTGAAAGTCTGTTCTTTCTCAGAGCCAACGTATGCCAGTCCCATATCACCATTGTATGGGGTAACAGAGGCACCATTGCCCACGATGACATTACTGGCAAGTTTCTGAAGAACTGCTTTTTTCTTCTCGTTAGTCTCAGTTTCAGCCTGTTTCTTAAGCTGAATGGCAAACTCACGCGCAATAAGAGCAGCTCCGAGGGCGGTTGTGTGTGTCTTGTCAGACTCAAAGAACAAATGGCTTGTACAGTATGAGTTACCGTATTTGATATAGAGCTGGGCTGACAGTTCCGTTAGGTTGATGAATGGAACATCGTCAAATTCATCTGCAACATCTTTGGCAGATGCCACATAGTCATAGGTATGGTCGTTAGGACCAACCTTCTGTTCTTCAAGGAATAGCCCATCCTTGATGATTGAGTAGCTCTCGCCGAGGTCGTGTTTTCCAGCCCTTGAGATTATGCTGCCATCACCATCAAAATATTTACGGCTGACAGGACCAACGACAATAGGCTTTACACCCATTTCCTTGGCTTCCTTGATGAAATTGCGCATATATTCCTTATAGGTCTCGTATGGTGTGGTACCACGATAGTCAATGCCACTTACTCGGTAAGTAGCACCTTTCATCATGAAATATCTCTTGACTTCCTCACCATCTGCACCATTATTCTTTTCATCGTTGTGTGCAAACTGGATCAGCAGGAAATCCCCAGCCTTCATTTCATCCTTGCCTCCTTTTACAAGGGTATCCCAGAAACCAGGTTCCTTATAGAAAGACTTACTCGAAGCTCCCGCCTTACCACGATTGTTAATCGTGATATTATCCAAATTGAAGAACTGCTCAAGCATCTGTCCCCAACCGCGCTTGTCGGTACTTCCGTTGGCAACATATTCAGACATGGTGGAATCACCAATAGTATGTACTTTCTTCTTTGGCCCTGCCAATGCTATCGAGAATACAGCAAATGCGCAGGTTATGGTTGACAATATTCTTTTGTTCATGGTTTGTCTATTTTGTATATAGTTTCTTTTTCTAAATATATTAATGGAACAATCACAAAAAGCAAGAAATGCCCTTTTGTGAGGTCACATCATTTGCATGTTTAACTCGTTGTTTTATATTTACGAAACTACCTCCATTGTTATTTTAAATTGTTATAAAAATGTTCATGATGGTCAGTAACTGAATAATGAGTTAAGGATTGTTAGTGTATCATTTACAGGATTATAAACCCTGACAATATGCGCCCGCATTTCACGTCGCCTTTTTGCTCTCTTCTTGCCGAGAAGAACCGCTCGTCCGTATAGGTATCGATAAGGCTCACCTCTATATTTTCTGCCGAAACGCCGAGCGAGAGCAACTGGCGACGGTTTATTTCTTTCAAATCAAGATGAAGCCGCTTTTCATCCGTTGGTTGACAGACATTCATCTTAGGGAAGCGTCTGGATACCCTTTCTATTTCAAAGCCTTCATTAATGAAAGCCTCTCCAACCTCATCCCCTACCTCGAAACTCTCAAGACTAATGCCAGGACCGATAACCGCAACGCATTTAGCCGGATTTGTTTCAAAGGTATCTTGCATCTTCCTAAGAGCCTTCTCCACAATTCTCTTGACAGTACCTTTCCAGCCTGCATGAATGGCTGCAGCAGCATGATGCTCTGGATCATAGACCAAGACTGGGATGCAATCAGCAGTAGAGATTCCGAAGATGACATCTTTCACATTACTTATTATAGCATCAATGCCTTCAAGTCGGACTTTCCTTTCCTCTTCGGGCAAAGCAAGAAATTCCTCGGTGATATGAAACACATGGTCAGTGTGTGTCTGGTGAGGATACAATCCGCTCTTTATCCTACCCAGAAGAGCCGGGTGGTGACCTGTGATCGTCTCACGGATCTTATCCATGTCGCGTCCCTGAGTGCGATCTGTGGTAAAAGCGACTATGTCCTTTCCGAGGTTGTATAGTTCCATTACTTATTTCTCCTTTTGCTCTTCAGCGTCTTCGAGATCTTCAACATCATCAATGTCGATGTACTCTATATCATCGGCATCCTCAATGTCGTCAAAGTATTCAATGTCATCAATTTCCTCAATGTCATCAAATTCGTCATCATCTTCATCGTAGTCGCCACCATAGATTTCCTCATCTGCATCACGATCCTCGTCATATACCTCTGCTGCGAGATATGACAAATCCTTGTCACGATGCACGAGGGTGTCTCCGGCAATGACACCTGCTATCTTGTTGCTCTCAGAGTTGAGTTCCTTCCAGAGAACATCCTTGAGTTCGTCAAGTCCCTGACCTGTAACGGCAGAGATAAACACCACCTGAAGATCATCAGGCAATGTCTCTTTCAGCATCTCGATAAGCTCATCGTCAAGAAGATCACACTTTGTGACGGCAAGCACACGATGCTTCTGGAGCATCTCTGGATTGAACTGCTCAAGCTCATTGAGCAAGAGCTGATACTCCTTCTTTATGTCGTCAGTATCACCGGGCACCATGAAGAGCAACAGGGAGTTGCGCTCAATATGGCGAAGGAAACGAAGACCTAATCCCTTGCCCTCGGCAGCCCCCTCAATGATTCCCGGGATATCAGCCATTACGAATGACTGGTTATCACGATACCCCACGATACCGAGACTTGGCTCAAGAGTTGTGAACGGATAGTTCGCAATCTTTGGACGAGCAGAAGAAAGAGCGGAAAGCAAGGTTGATTTACCTGCATTCGGAAGTCCTACGAGACCTACATCGGCAAGGAGCTTAAGCTCCATGATGATGGTCATCTCCTGCATAGGCTCACCCGGCTGTGCATAGCGAGGAGCCTGATTGGTTGCTGTGCGGAACTGGAAGTTGCCAAGTCCGCCACGACCACCTTTCAGCAGAACCACCTCCTGCTTGTCTTCCATAACATCGCAGACATACTTACCAGTCTCGGCATTATATACGACAGTACCGCAAGGAACATCAATATAGATATCCTTGCCATTAGTGCCGTGACACTTGTCGCGACCGCCATTGCCGCCGTGCTCTGCATAGATGTGACGCTGGTAACGAAGATGGAGAAGAGTCCAGTAGTTATGGTTTCCGCGAAGAATGATGCTTCCGCCATTACCGCCGTCACCACCGTCAGGTCCACCGTTAGGGTTGTACTTCACATGACGCAGATGCATTGATCCTCGCCCTCCCTTGCCCGAGCGGCATTGTATCTTTACGTAGTCAACGAAATTACTTTCCATTCAAAATTAATTACAAATTACGAATTACAAATTACTTAGTTACTATCTTTTTCGAACTTCCAATTACGAATCAACAGTAACTAAGTAATTCGTAGTCAGTAATTCGTATTTTCAAAGGTTTATAGGTTTTAAGGTTATGAGGTCTTTGCGTTTTACTTCCAGACCTTAAAACCTTCTAACCTTCAGACCTACAACCTTAATTTACTTCTTAATAGCTGCGCTGATCTCTGCGTAGATGTCGTCGATAGAACCTACACCGTTGATCTTAGCATACTTACCCTGCTTGATATAGAAATCCTTAAGAGGGAGAGTCTGTGAATAGTATGTGTCAAGACGCTTCTTAGCAGTCTCCTCGTTGTCGTCAGCACGACCGCTTGTCTGACCACGAGCGATGATACGCTTGATAAGCTCTGCGTCATCAACCTCAAGACCGATAACTACGTTAACCTCCTGACCACGCTCCTTGAGCATAGCGTCGAGAGCCTCTGCCTGAGCGATAGTACGTGGGAAACCGTCGAAGATTACGCCCTTGATATCCTTACCCTTTGAATCGAGAGTAGAAGCGAGCATGTCAACGATCAGAGAGTCTGGAACAAGCTTACCCTCGTTGATGTAAGCAGAAGCTGTCTTGCCAAGCTCTGTACCAGCCTTGATCTCTGCACGAAGCACGTCACCAGTAGAGATGTGCTCAACTCCAAATTCTGCGATAATCTTATCGCTCTGTGTACCCTTTCCTGAACCAGGTGCACCGAAAATCACGATGTTCTTCATCTTTTTTACCTTATGTTTAATATTTTATGTGAAACTAATATTCTATTTCAGGCCCCTCACCTGCCCTGCGGGCATCCTCTCCCCAAGGGGCGAGGGGGATGTATGTAATATACCCTTAAAGAGTCCCACTCAGACGAAATTACAAACTTTCTCCTCGCCCCTTGGGGAGAGGATGCCCATAGGGCTGGTGAGGGGCCTTTTCTTATTCTGAGCAGAGCGTATATACATCTCTTAGCTGTCTGCCAGCCTCGTTGTAGTCAAGTCCGTAGCCTACGATGAAATCGTCTGGTATGACCAATGCTGGGTAATCCACCTTTAGGTCAACCTGTAGTTTTGAAGGCTTGAAAAAGAGAGAGCAGATAACGGATGATGCCACACCCTTTTCCTTGAGAATATTCTTCATCTTGAGCAGCGTATTGCCACTCTCCACAATGTCCTCAACAATGATGACGTCTCTACCCGAAATATCGGAATTGACACCAATCAGTTCTTCTACCTTGCCGGTAGTCTGTGTTCCGCTATATGATGAGAGCTTCACGAAACTCACCTCGCAAGGGATAGTCAGTTCACGAACGAAATCAGCACAGAACATAAATGAGCCGTTGAGCACGGAAAGGACCACTGGGCACTTGCCCTCATAATCCTTGTTGATTTTCTCTGCAACGGCTTTCACGTTCTTGAGAATCTCAGCCTCTGGAATGCTCAATTCGAACGTCTTGTCGTGTAATTTGACTCTTTTCATTAGTACTAAATGCTAAATTTGGTACAAAATTACTAAAAAAAAAGGAGAAACTGCTCAATAATGACTAAAAATTAGTATTTTTGCACTCATAAATCACGAAAATGATGAAAATATTTACGAGTTCACAAATCCACGAACTGGATAAATACACTATCGAGAACGAACCGATTTCTTCTATTGACCTGATGGAGAGGGCTGCAATAGCTCTCACCCAAGCCATTATGGATAC
Source organism: uncultured Bacteroidales bacterium (assembly GCA_902801425.1). Classification (GTDB taxonomy): domain Bacteria; phylum Bacteroidota; class Bacteroidia; order Bacteroidales; family Bacteroidaceae; genus Prevotella. The sequence goes on from CADCIQ010000095.1 coordinate 12,402, forward strand.
ATGGGATGCAGAGACACCAGTAGTTGTTTTTGCAGGTCCGGGAAATAACGGCGGCGATGCCCTTGCCGTTGCAAGGATGCTTGCCGAAAGGCACTATTCCGTAGAGGCTTTCCTCTTCAACACAAGCGGCCACCTGTCTCCTGACTGTGAGGAAAATAGGGATCGTCTCAGAGCACAGCATAACATCAAGGCATTCACGGAAGTGGTTCAGGAGTTTGATCCTCCTGTCCTTACTAAGGACGTGCTTGTCGTTGACGGTCTCTTCGGCTCTGGCATTAACAAGCCATTGTCTGGAGGATATGCTGCTCTCGTGAAGTATGTGAATTCTTCTAACGCTCAGGTTGTAAGCATCGACCTCCCATCAGGAATGATGACCGAGGACAACACATACAACGTGAAGGCTAATATCATCCGTGCAGACGTAACCCTCACTCTTGGTTGCAAGAAGCTCTGCATGATGATGCCTGACCTTCAGCCACTTTTCGGACATATCCGTGTGCTTGACATAGATCTTAGTCAGGAATATATCGACAAGACAGAGACGCAGTATAGCATCATCGAGGAAAATGATATCCGCAGGATGTTCATTCCTCGTGATGAGTTCGTGCATAAAGGCAATATGGGACATGCGCTTGTAATAGCTGGCTCTTACGGCATGGCAGGAGCTGCGGTTCTTGCTACCCGTGCCTGTCTCCGTTCTGGCGTCGGCAAGGTGACCGTTCATGTTCCAAAGCGCAATTATGATATTATGTCAATCTCTGTTCCTGAGGCTATAATGCAGATGGACAAGGAAGAGACAATCTTTGCTCAGCCTGCTGATTATCAAGGCTATGAGGCAATAGGCATAGGTCCGGGACTTGGCCAGAATGAGAACACGGCGATAGCTGTAATTGCTCAGATCAGGAGCAACAAGACTCCTATGGTTATTGATGCTGACGCCCTCAACATTCTGTCAACCCATAGGGCTTGGATGCAGCAGTTGCCAGAAGGACTTATATTGACACCTCATCCTCGTGAGCTTGATCGTCTTGTAGGCGTTTCTTCAAGCGATGATTTTGAACGTCTTACCAGAGCACGCGAACTCTCTCAGCAACTTCGTGCTTACGTAATACTGAAAGGACATTATTCGGCATTGTGTATGCCGAACGGACATATTATATTCAATTCAACTGGCAATGCAGGAATGGCAACGGCAGGTTCGGGAGATGTACTTACTGGTATCATTACCGGACTTCTTGCCCGTGGCTATTCACGCGAGAATGCTGCAATCATGGGCATGTATCTTCATGGTCTTGCAGGTGATCTCGCAGCAGAGGAACTTGGTGAGGAAAGTCTCACTGCAAGTGACATAATTAATTATCTTCCAAAGGCTTTCTGCCAGTTATAGTATAGGCTTTATATGAAAAGAATCATATCACTTTTTTCCATTGCCCTTGCAATGTTCAATTCCGCGCTTGCACAGGATCCTGTGAATGAGGGCGCACCCTATTATCTTCCAAAGACTGCTTTCAAATTCCGTATTCTCGTGCAGAAAACCACATTCACCCCTGGCGAATATGCGGAATATGCGTCTCGCTATCTGAAACAGTCGGACGCTGTGCTTGAACCAAAGACTTCCTATAAGATTATAGACCTAAAGATGCAGCCTATCGGCGTGCCTGATGCTTCTAAGCATTACACAGCCAAGGCAGGCATGAAATATAACATACAGAAGCTTCATGTGAGCGATAACGGCGTGCTTCTCTCTGTCAATATGGATCCTGCACCTAACAAGGAAGAGCCTTTGTTTACTCCTGCCAGAAAGCCTGCACCTCTCAATCCTCGTGACTATATGAGTGAGGATATCCTTGCGGCTGGTAGCAAGGCTAAGATGGCTCAGCTCTGTGCAGAGGAGATTTACACAATCCGCACTTCTCGCAATGATCTCACCCGTGGCACGGCTGAGACTATGCCAAAGGATGGCGAACAACTGAAACTCATGCTTGCCTCTCTCAGCACTCAGGAAAAGGCTCTTCGTCAGCTCTTTGAGGGTGTTACTGAAGTTGACACTACCGAACATGTAGTTACTGTGATGGCTGATATGCCTACCACCGGTCAGTTGGCATTCCGCTTCTCTGAGACTTTCGGAATGACAGCCGCTGATGATTTCTCTGGTTCTCCTTACTATATTAGCGTAGCAGACCTTCATCAGACCCCGGAAGACACTCGCACGGAGAAGGAAAAGATTATCCAGAAAGACGATCCAGGTCTCTTCATCAACGTACCGGGCAAGGCTCATGTAGTACTTTTCAATGCCAATAAGACCGTGAAGGAGATGGATGTTTTCTACCCTCAGTTCGGCAGAGTAGAAGCTCTTAGTGCAAGTCTCTTCAACAAAAAGGTTTCCACCTCATATCAGCTTAATCAAGCCACAGGAACCACTATGCACCTGAATGTGCAAGAGGTTGGGAAGTAATGGTCCCTCACCCTCCCTACGGGCATTCTCTCCCCGCAGGGAGGGTAAGAGACCACAGGTGATGGCTATGAACTGACTGAAAAATAATTAGGAGATAAACGCTATGCGTTTATCTCCTAAATTGTTTTGTGTGTATCTAAAATACTCTGTCTTACTTAGCGAGCTTGCCGTCAGAACCGAGTACGTTTACAATCTTGTGGATGTACATCTTCTTCATGTTCTCACGAGCTGGCTTCAGATACTGACGTGGATCGAAGTCTCCAGGATGCTCAGCAAGATGCTTGCGGATAGCAGCAGTCATAGCGAGACGTGAGTCAGAGTCGATGTTAATCTTACAAACAGCAGACTTAGAAGCCTTGCGGAGCTGCTCCTCAGGAATACCGATAGCTGCCTCGAGCTTACCGCCGTACTTGTTGATTGTGTTAACCTCGTCCATAGGAACTGAAGAAGAACCGTGGAGAACGATTGGGAATCCAGGAAGCTTCTTCTCGATCTCAGCGAGAACGTCGAATGCCAATGGAGGTGGAACAAGAACACCGTTTAC
>CADCIQ010000096.1 GCA_902801425.1 uncultured Bacteroidales bacterium
CCCTTTACCACGTAAGGCTGGTTCTCGTAGTACTGCGTGTCGCGCTGCTTCGACGCATACTCGCCAGTCATCTCGCCATACACCTCGTCGCCACCGTGTTTCATCACCACGCCGCGACTCTTGAAATACTCCGTCGTACCATCCTGTTTCTGGTACTGGCGCTCAGAGTATGCGCCCACCTCCTTGATCAATACTAATGTTTCCATGTTGTTCTTAAATTATTAGGTTTAACAAAATTCTATCACGTCCAGTTCCCTGTCCACCAGCGCATTCTTCGCATCCTTCGTATGCTCCTCCAGCAGTCCCAGCATCTGTGCCGTGCTGTAGTCCTTGGGGAAACTGCCGAACACCTTGATGCGTTCTATCGACTCCTTCACCCAGCCCCAGGGCAACTTCTTCACCAGCCGGTCCTTGTGACGTATGCGTGACTGGCGGTTGTACGCCTTGAAGGTCAACTTACCTGTATTCTGATCCATGTACAGAACACCTTCCACTCGCTTGCCATTCATCAGTTGGTTCAACAACTCGATGGCGTTCAAAACAAAAATGTACTTTTTGCACGATGTGCGAAAATTCTCACGCTCGGCAGAGTTCAAACCTGTTTGACTCTGCTCTCTCTTAATCGAATTATTCATAACTTTGTCGATTTTATGAGCGAAGGTCGTGTCAGAATTTGGCCATTTTCACTACGTAGACTTCCTTCACTCGCTTCGACTCGGTTATTTTACTTTACTTTAAAATGATTTCTGCGGTGCCCTTCAGGCGCACCACGCCTCCCCCCATACCGGCATTCTTCAGCCCGTCGCTCATCTGCCATTGCTTGCATTCAAACATCTGCTCCACTATGATCATCATCTGTGCACAGACCCTTGCGCCTTCCTTGTCAATGCACTTGTGCTGACAACTGGCGCAGCAGCGCTTCACTTTCACGCCATAGGCGTTCCTCACACGCGTAATTCTTATCTTCTCCATAATTTTCAATTTATAATGTTCAATGTTCAATGTTCAATGTTCCGCTCGACCTTTGGTCGCTTGCTACCAACGGGACGCAAGAATGGTCAATGTTCAATGGTCAATGGTCAATGGTCAATGTCTTAACAGTCTTCTTCAACTCTCTTATCTGCTTCTTCTGGTCATCTACCAAGGCTTTCAGTTCTGTCACCTCGGCCTGTAGTTTCCTCGCGGCGCTACCATCCTTCAGCGACTCCAGCATCGCCTTGATTTCCTCCTGGGTCATCTCTTCCAGTCGCTCCAGTCCTACGCGAACCATAAAACCCTCCAGCAGACTTGGGATGTCGAAGTACATATAGCCTTCGCCGTTGACATCCAGCGCATAACCATTCACCATTGTTCTCAACAGGATTGCGAGTCGCTTGACCTCCTGCTTGTTTTCTACTTTATTACTCATAGCTTTCATGTTTTATAATGTTCGTAACTTCGATACTCTCTGCCTCCACATCCGGCTCGAACATCGCGGCCAGATCTGTCAGCGTCCCAACGTAAATGATTCTCCGTTTCATAACTTTCATTTTTTGCTCGTTTATCTGATTTCATCGGCAAAGGTAGGGTGTTTTTCAATGCAACGTATGACTTTTTTTCCTATCGTCCAGCGAATCGTCCAACCCTCTTAGAATTCGTCCAACAAACCGTCCAACTTTCCTGCTTGAGCCCTCATAAGGGCACTCAAAAACTGTTTTATGAGGTTCTTTCTACGAAGTGCTTCACTCGCTTTGGGATCATCTGCAAAAGTCCAGTCAGGATACTTGCCCCTAACCTTCGCAATCGTGTTGTAAACAGTACTTCGTCCAGGCAGATTGTCAAAATCAGCCTCGCGCATGTAGTCAATAAAGTCCTTGGGGGTGTAAAAGAATGGCAGGCCTTTCACCACGCTCTCGTTCATGGCCACCATCAGGTAAGCATAGTCGCAAGGGGAACGGAATGCCAGCCTCTGTCGCATTTCGCGAATGGCCGATGCAACATAGCCGTCCATTGTCAGTTTCTTGTCGCCTGTGTCGCAAACGTTCACCACCTCTACCTGTGGGCACAGGCTCACCATGCCCATGAACTTCTCAAACGCTGCGTCGTCAATACGCAATACAACTTGTTTCATCTTTTCCAAGTGTTTGTGAGAAGAGCATGATTGCTGCAGCTTTTCACCTCAGAGGACTCTCACTCCACTCGGGTTAATATCAGAAATGCCACTTTTCCTCAAAAACGATGGAAAACTTTTCCGCAGCAGTCGGCAAAAAGATGGAAAAGTTGCTGATTTTTCCTCAGAAGCCCTCAAAACGATGGAAAAAAAGTAGATGGACCCCCTCGGAATCCATCTACACATTTTTCTAAAGAAATCGAAAAGTTTCAGACCGCCACCAACTCTGACACCACGTCAATCATGCGCTGGAAGGTGGCAGCGGCACCACGGTCGGTGACGCCACGCTCGCGCTGCTCCTTGCGCTCCTTCGATACCGACGACCACACCAGAGGCTGCAGCCGCCCCCTGTACGTGTCGCAGAAATACCTGTACAGGCGCTTCTCCTTGGCCCTCTCTACGCCACACCATTTCAGGAAGCACACCATCGACACGCTGTCCACCTTGCCCTGCTGGCCCTCCACGTCCATCATGTCGAAGTGCTCGATGGCCCAGCGCACGGCCTCCACCTTCTCATGGTTGTCAGGCCACAGATAGGTCTCCTCCTCCGTCAGACCGTCGTTGCGGCCCTGACGCACGGCCTCCAGCCACACAAACTTCTTGAACTCCTGCTTCGCCACGTTGTGATACTCGGCCCTGAGGAAGTCGTCCATCGAGCGCGCCTTCTGACGGCGCCTGTTCAACTCCGTCTCAGGCAACTGCTCTGGCGCCTCCATCATGTCGGCATACTCCCTCACGCTGCCCATCAACTGCTGGCAACTGTTCTGGTATATCGACTTCAGCATCTCGGCATCCTCGCGGATCATCGCCTCGTTCTCTATCATCTGGTGGCACAAGGCCAGCGTCGCCGTAGCCGTTGTCAGCAGCGTCTCCATCTCATGGTACAACTGCTGCACAGCCTCGTCATACGATGCCAGCCCGTACATGTCAGCCACGTAGGCACCCTTGCCCAGCGGCGACCGTTCGAACACCGACGGCTGCTCCCTGCCCTCAGGCAATTGCACCATCGACCGCTGGCACGTCATCTGAAACACCTTCTTCAGCGCACACAGCGTCGAGCGGATGCGGTTGAAGTAGCGCTGTGCCTCCTTGAAGCACTTGTTGTTGTCTGTGGCAAACTGCTGGATGAAATTCTCAGAGAAGTTCACCAGCGCACGCGCCTCCATATTCAGCCGTGCCTGGTACGAGCGCACCATGTCCAGCGTCTGCTCAATCTGGAACGTGGAGTAGTGGCGCATCTGCAGGCCCGCTATGAACCTGTCCTTCTCAAACTGCTCCAGCATGCCGATGATCTCCAGCAGCGTCCTGTCGTTCTTTTCTACAATTGTTGAATAGCGCATACTCCCGTCCACTCTTTATTAGACTTCCCGTTGATTGGACTAATCTCGTCGTAAAACACCCTCGTCGGCGTCAGTTCCCTGTAGGGTATCGGCTTTGTCATCATAGCCTGTGCCTTCTCCACCGCTTCTGCCCAGTCATTGGCCTCAATTGTGAGTTCCTTGCTCATCACGATGTTTGCTCTTAATTTGATTTCCATAATACTTAAATTTTTAGTTTGTAATACCATTAACTGCTGCCAAGGCATAGCATCCTGCCCCAGCAATTCGATTGCAAAAATAAAAGTAGGATGTACCATAAGTCAGGACACCCTACTAGGATTTAATGTTTTTTAAGAAAAAGAACTTTATTTCTTATTTATCAGTCTTTTTGTATGCTTCAGTTCCTTCTTCAACAGTTCCATCCGCTCTTTCAGTTGTTCTTGGGTGGGTAGCATATCTTTGATGCGAATGTTATTATAGGTAGCAACGCCCATAGGTGTGCTAATTCCTTTGAATGACCACTGAACATCGGCCTTGTTCATATCTGAGCAAATTAGAAGGCCGATAGTTGGATTGTCATCTGATTGTTTTACCAGTTCGTCAACGGCATTCACATAGAAGTTTAACTTTCCTGCATATTCTGGTTCAAATGGTTTCGCCTTGAGTTCGCAAACCACATAACAACGTAGCCGGATATGATAGAATAGCAAATCTATTTTTCGAGAACGTCCACCAACGATTATCTCTCGCTGTTTGCCCAAAAAAGCGAAGCCATTGCCCATTTCAAGCAATAATGCTGTGATGTTTTCGTGTAAGGCTTCCTCCAACTCATTTTCATCATATTTCTCATGGCTGACCGTCGCAAATCCAAAATCATAGTTTTCCTTCACTACTTGCTGAGCCAGTTGAGCTAATTGTGGTGTTAGATGCTGTGGAAAATTATTAGGCGCTTTGCCACGTGTATTGTAAAGATTGTCTTTCATGACCCTCTCCAAAACATCCCTGCTAATACCTTCCTTAATGGTATAACCAATATAGAATAGCGCCTCTTCTATAGATTGTGAATGCTGAACAATGCGAACATGATGTCCCCAAGGTACACAAGCAAATGGAAGCGGAAATTCTGAAACAGGCTGTTTCAGTTTTTCTGTTCCATCATCTATATGCTGGAGTTTCTTTTCATATTCATCAGACGGTAGCATTTCTGAAACAAGTTGTTTCAGTTTTTCCATGTTCTCTGTGTAGAACAGATACCACTGCTTCATATACCACAGATTTCTTGCCGAGAAATTGCTGCTGTCAGGGAACTCTCGTCTCAAATCCAGGCTTACCTGTTCAACTATTCCTGCGCCCCATCGCTCTTCCGCTTTCTTTTGGACAAGGTCACGACCCATCTGCCAATTCCAAAGCAGTTTCTCGGCATTCACCTTAACGGCAGCCTTTACTTGTGCTGAGCGATAGCGGTGCTTTACTTCCGCTATCCATTCTGCATATTCTGCGTCTAATGTAACATCGTGTGACTTCACGATGAGAGGTTCAGTAACAATCTCTTTCATTGCCGTATTCCTATTTCGCTTGCAAATTTAATACTTTTCTATCAATATAGTATGCAAAAATAAGAAATGTTACGTCTGGGAAGAGAGATTTTTACACAGTAGGGGCTCTGTTGGGTCTTCTCACTCTGCATCGCATCTAACTGAGTAAAGGCTTTCGGCGTTGTCATTGGAATCTTTGGCTCATATCTCTTTCATTACAAAATTATCTAGGCGCCTCCTAATAGAATCAAAATCTGTATTCAAATCCAGCGTTCTAAAGAAAATATAGTTACCATCTTTGCGCTTAAGCTGTCCATCTGGCACAATCTCTTCTTGCGTCTTGGCATATAACAACATGCCATCCACTTTCCCCTTGTGGTCTTCGTCGAACTCTGTCACATATGTAAGTATCTGATAGAGATTATTCGAGTGGATTGTGGTCTTATCATATTGTTTCTGCATAGAGTGCGAGTAATATTTCGTATCAATAATCAGCGTTCTCTCACTCATTGTTAGCAAAATATCTGTTTGCATGATAGGCAGAATATTTGTTGTTGATTGTTCTTTCTCAATATTCCAATCTATCTGTGCTGCACAAGGCTTCAATTCTGGATGGTGTTTTTTGTAGTATTCAAGAACGAACTTCTCAAAAAGTCTGCACATATGCTCGTCAGAAAACTCTCGCAGTTTGAATCTTCCCTCATCTGTTGTCATCAGCCATTCGCTGATAATAAAATAACAGATATAGAGTAGCATCCGATAGTTCCTGTTGTTACGATCAAAGCGTAAGGTGTTCCAACGTATTGAGTGAATATCTATAGGTTGCACATTCTGAAAGAAAAGCATCAGTTTCTTTAATTGCGATTTCTTTTCTTTCTTCACGTCAGAATGCCTAATCAGGATCGATGCTGTTGTAACCAGAATCTGATTATAGGTATTATTTTCGGACAACTCATCATAGTTGCATGCTATCTTCTGACTATTACGCATTCTTTGAACAATAGTACCATTGACATCTATCTTACCCTTGACTGTCTGCATCGACTCATTTCGTGCTACATATTCGCGATATAGCCCTTGTTTTAGTTGATAGGAAATACCCCTAGTCAGGATCTCAGCAAAAAGGTCATAGATGTCGTCAAACCTTTCGCCTTCAATTTCGGCATAGTTATTCTGTCTAAGCTCTTGGAAAGCATAGGCCAACATATAATAGATGTTGCGAATCAGTATGCCTTTATCTTCTGTCATTTAATTGCAGTTCTCAGTTTCTGAGCCTCTTGGTTGAATAAATTGTCATTATCAAACCAATACTCCCTAAGCATAGGGATGATGTCATACTCAACGATGTTTTCTAACTTGTAGTCATGTCCTAAATTGCAAAGATAACTATGGCCGATGCAGAAACCAGGGCCTAAAGAATCGTCGTTTTCAATTACTTTATTCAGTTCAACGATTGCTTTTACAAGACTGTTAAGGTGAGGATCATGCAGCTTTTCGATTTCTTCCTCAAAAGCAGGACTATTGAAACCTGGCTTCATCTCAAAGAAGCTAAATCTACGACGCAAAGCATAGTCAATCATCGCCAAAGAGCGATCTGCCGTATTCATCATTCCTATTATATAGAGGTTAGATGGAACCGCAAACATCTCGTCTTTATATGCCAACTGGATTGGCTTGTCTCGATAGTCATTTTCTATGAGCATCAGCAGTTCACCAAATATCTTGCTCAGATTGCCACGATTAATCTCGTCGATGATGAAGAAGTATTTGTGTTCGCTGTCAGCAGCAGCACGCTTACAGAAGCGGTAGAATACACTATTCTTCAATTCAAAACCACCTTCTTCGTTTGGCTTATATCCCATTACGAAATCCTCATAACTGTAGTTCTGGTGGAACTGCACTTGCATCACTTTGCTATCGTCTTTCTCACCCATTATCGCATAAGCGAGTCTTTTGGCGGCAAAAGTCTTACCCACACCTGGTGCTCCTTGTAGTATCAGGTTCTTCTTTCTGAGTAGCAGGTTTTCAAGCCTTTCATAATCGAGGTAACTGACATAAACTTCATCAAGGAAATCTGACTTGGTGTATTTCTCTTTCTTCTCCTGTTTGGGAATTGGATTATCTCCACGCACCAACTCCATGATGATGTCGTATTCGTCAGCTGTGACTTTGAAGAAAGAGCCTTGCTGATTCCTCATATACTCCATGTTTCCCAAACCTGGTGTTGTTCTCAATGTAGAATAATTGATAGGTTCTGGAAAGGTTTCTGTCTTCTTGAAGAATACCGATTTTCCATCATTGGCTTTGGATATTGTTAAGAGTCCAACTACCTGTTTTGTTGGTGTTGATTCGTAGCCGATAACTACATCCCCCTCTTTTGCATTCAGGAAATGCTGGAATATTCTACGCTGATGGCCGTTCTCATTGTAAAGGGTGTAGTCTTGTTCGTCACCAACCTTCATTTCTGATATACTCCATATCTTAGGGCTAGCCACCAACCACCAATAGTTTGTATCAGGCGATGGAGTTTCAATAGGCTCTTCCGCTTTGTCTGTTCTATCAAACAATTGGTTCAACTTCTCTACGTAATCAGGGTATGGCGTAATGTTGGTTAATGTCTTCATCGCATTCTTTCCGATGGCATCCCATTCGCCAACATCCGTCCACTTTACTTTTCTAATATGCTTAAAGTCGGTCAGATTATTATTGAACATATAATCCGATTCCACAATTCCACGACCAATGATTTTGCTCATGCCTCTTTTGGCAAAGACAATATCGCCAGGTTTCATCTCTTTCGCAAATTGCCATACAGCCAAAGAGTCATTTTTTGCAGAGCCATCTGAAGGATAGTGAGTTTTTATCGCTCTATGCATTTCATCTCGAGATGAATATTTAGTTAAATCACCCAATTCGTCCCAGCCTATGCACATGAGCCCTGCGTTGGTACATAATGGCCATCTTGACGCTCCCTCTCCTGGTGAATAAAGCCAATATGTCTTAGATTCATCTTTGGGAGTATCTCGTTTGCTTGCACCATCATTTTGGATGTAAGCGCCATGAGAGAATTCGGCATAATTGGTACAATTAATAGTTCCTGATTGCATTTTTGAATCAAGGCGTTTCATAATTCCTTCATACTCTTTGTATGGAACAAATTTGCCGTCAAAAGTTGCAATGCCCATAGAAACCAACCTCTCTCTGTTGTTGCCATCTAACGCAAGATATTTATCTGGACGTATCCAAAATAGCCCAAAAGTAAGTATGTATTTGATTAGAAACTGACCATTAAGAGCATTGTAAGACTCTTCAATTTCTTTGTCAAGGACGGCATCTTCAAATACCTGCCATAATCTTTCAATATCTCCATCTTTTCTTCTGTCTTCAAAACCAATGAAGTTTGAACGTTGATTATTCATTTCTGGCACACCTGAGAAGTCTTGAGGAACTGATGCTGAAATATTTAAAAAGCTCTTGAACTTTTTACAGAGTTCAACTTTCTTATCCCATGTAATTCCGCGATTAATAATTGCCATTACCGTAAACGGATCAGTGTCAGGAACCCGCCTACCATCAGGAGCATCCTTAAAATGTTGAATCAAACTACCGTCAATACTGCTATAAATCCAATCTACCAACGGCTGTCTGTTGTCTCTAAACTTCAAAAGTTTCTGTGACAACTCTTTATAAAATGGAATCCAGGTATATGCCATATCTTTGATCGTTTTATTTTGTTAGTTCTTGGTAAAGATGATTATTATGTTCAAAACAAAGGAATATCCGTGTTAATGATAGGAACTGGGGATTTACCCCAGTATATTGCTGCATAATATTGACCCACAAAATCACGGAAGAATGCATCATTCTGTTCTTGGGACAGACATAGATCCCTTTCATTATATTGCTCACAATACATCTCAGCGAGATGCAGAATGGTTGCAAAGTCCTTTTTTGGTGGTGTTCTCATATTTTTATTTCGTTAATTCTTGATAGCGTTTGAATAATTCAGCTACAAGGAGCGATTCTTTGCCTTCCATCTCCTTAGGGTCAAATCCATAAGCACGCATCACGGCATAATCGTTCTCCTGATGGGCTTTGCGGAGTTCAAAGGGCATAGCCACTTCATCATAGAGATCTGCTAATGAACTATCTGGGTATTTAGCACGCGCATCGAGAATTGCCTGTGCTGTTTTCTCAATTTTCGTCTTCTGCTCATCTGTGGAGGTTGGCCAGGGGAAATTGTTGTATACAACATCCTTTGAATAGCGATAGTCGCTCTTCAGCCTCCCGCAGACAGCCCGCATCCATGCCATGTGGACATTGCTTTCAAGAACACCAAAGTGGTAAAGCGTGGCATCAGGTATTATTTGTACCGAATCATTCACAATATTCTCTGGTGACATAAACCCCATAGGTACATAGCGTCTGTTTTCTGAGGAAACGCGAGGTACAATAATATAATCGACATTAGGCTGTCTTACCTCTTGAAAAATATTTGAGAAGGCAGCAGATTGCTGTGTCGCTTTTTTGGAGCTATTAAGCCTAAATTGTCTAACGCTTTCTATACGATTATGTATAAAACTTGAGTTCCGTAAATCAGCAGGCGAAGCACTAACAAGCCATAGACAATATCTTTCTTTACTATTAATGTACTCTTCAGAGCCATAAATACGTTTAATATATCTTTCTATCTGAGGCTCTTTTTTTAGAATAATATCACGCTCATCTTTTGTTAAGAATAAGAAGCCACCATCAACAGGTTTGTTTCCATACACCATCTGAGGAACTGAGCATATCGATTTGTTTCGACTTTCTACAAAAACACTGGGCGCATCAATTAAATATGCATTTATATTCTCTGCTTCTTTCTTTTTCTCTCCATCGAAAAGTATTTTGGGAACATTGACATTGCTAAATCCAATTATTACGCAATGAACATGTGCTTTTATACTAGCTTCACTATCCCAGCGGAAAGTACGATGTGCAAAGTCTATGTGAATGCCAAATAATTCTTTCAACGGTTTCCATATAGCAGCGACTTGTTCGCCCTGGGTAATACTATTCGTTGAAACAAGTGCAGCTCGTGTGTCACTTGAATACTTCATTAATTGTGCAGCTTTATAGTACCAACCTGCCACATAATCAATTTTACCTGCCGTCTTAAGGGTCTTTCCAAATTGATTTACAAAAAGCTTCAGAATATCGTCTTTTTGCTCTTTGCTTTGAAGAGAATATCCTACAAAAGGAGGATTGCCAATAATATAGTCATAGTGGACCTCATATCGCTGTACACTTGGCTTGACATTGCCATCAAAACGATTAGCGACAACGTTCAGTTCCTCGTATTCAATAGGCTCACTGGCAACCATAGGTTCAGGCTCAATTATCAGGTGGACATTCTTGGCATGAATCGTTGGAACATCAGACGAAACTTCTATCACGTCCCAATCCATTCTGAGTGCATTCCCTTCACGTATATTATGGTAGGGCTTCAGCGGCAGGAAGTCGATGTCCTGATGCACGATGCGTTCAGTTTCAGCCAACATCTGAGCTTCGCTAATCCATAAAGCAGTAGTGGCAACAGTAACTGCGAAGTCGTTTAATTCGATGCCGTAGAACTGCTGGATACTTACCTTAATGGGGTTGACGAAGGCCCCCATCATCGTCTGGCCATGATACATCTCGCGAATGACTTCGTTCTCCAAACGGCGCAAACTCAGATAGGTTTCAGTAAGGAAATTACCACTGCCACAGGCTGGGTCGAGGAAAGTCAACGACGAGAGCTTCATCTGATACTCACTCAATTTACGCTGACGCTGCTTCTCTACCTTTTCTTCCAGTATGTCGTCCAACTCGCGACGCAGATTGTTCAGGAACAGCGGATCTATCACCTTGTGGATATTTTCGATGCTGGTGTAATGCATACCTCCGCTGCGACGAGTCTCTGGATTCAGCGTGCTCTCGAATACGGCGCCGAAGATGGTAGGAGAAATCTCGCTCCAGTCGAAATCCAAAGAAGCGTTCTGCAACAATGTCTGTTTCAACTCTTCCGTAAACTGAGGTATCTCAATCTCCTCTTCGAACAAACCACCATTGGTATAGGGGAATGCCTTCAGGTCGTCCTTCAGATACTTGCTACGTTTGTCCTGTGGCGTCTTCAGGACATCGAATAATCGGATGAGTGCATTACGCAGGTCATCTGCCTCATAACGCACCAAATAGTCGTGGAACTGGTCGTGGGTAAACACGCCTGCATCCTCAGCATAGAGGCAGAACACGATACGCACACATAGGATATTCAACCATCGGAGGGCCTCAGGTGAATTGTCGTCGTATTGCTTCAGCAAAGCCTCATATATTTTGCCAACAATCTCGCCTGCCTGCATGGAAACTTCCATCTCCTTGCTAATGTGCTCATTCTTGGCATCCACGAGGAATTGGAGACGGTAGTATTCCTTGCCTAAGTTTTCCAACAGAATCTGTTCTGGCTCACCATTGGGTTGCTCCATGTCGTAAACCAGGAACTCTGCGAAGTTGCAGGTCACTATCCAACGCGGATGTTCTGAAACTGGAAGACTGACCACATAGCGACGAGCCTGCTGAAATGGATTGAGCAACGAACCATCGCTCTGACGGATAGGCTCACGCAAGTCCTTGTTCTTAGATTTCTGCTCGATGAGTACACGGGTGGAGGGTATGCGACCATCAATGTAGTTGGAGGCATCCACCTTGTGATGTTCCTCGAAAGTGATGAATCCATCTGAGGGCGTTTCAATGCCAAAGACATTCGTCAACAAGTCTATCCAAAACGGCTGTGACTCGCTGCGTTCGTTGCCCCTGCCCTTCCATCTTTCTGCAAATTCCGCTGCAGACGCTGCTATCTGTTTTTCAGTCTTCATTAAAAGATATAGTTTTAAGTTTCTGCAAAGTTAGTCACTTTTCTTTGAAACACCAAACATTATTCAAAAAATGATTCAAGACATCACCACCATTATTCGCAATTCTTTATACAATGATCACCCACCTTATCGTCCTCGTCCTTGAACTCGTCTCTAACGAAAACTGCCACCACAATAATAATG
>CADCIQ010000097.1 GCA_902801425.1 uncultured Bacteroidales bacterium
TTGAGACTACAGAGGACGCAAAAAGAAAATGCGATGTAAATTAGTTTTTATTAACAAAATATATTTGGAAAATTCTATAGGAAGCGAAGGGAGAGCGAAGGCATAACAGAGGAGGGGTAAATGAAAAATGAAAAGTGAAAAATGAAAAATACGAGTTCAGAAAAACTTTTTCGCACTAATCCTACATACCTACATCGACACCCTGTATAACACGCACAGTCTTAGTGCTTTACACGGATTTTAAATACCGCATAAACCTACACTAATCCTACACAGAACCTACACTAATCATGCCTGTCAAGGCATGAAATTAATAATTAACGTGAGTTCGATGAATTCCTATATGGCAAACAGCAAGCTGTTTTTAACTGACAATAATTACCAATCTTACCAATCTTCAACCAGTAATTATCATTCAGTTCAGCATCGGAGATGCGTTTGCCATGAATTCGTCGAACTGAGGTTAATTAATAATGAGTAATGAATAATTTGAATAGTATCATAAGCGTTCAAGCCAAACTAAATTATACATTATTCATTATTAATTATCAATTAACCTGAATTTCTGAAGAATTCAGGTTTTAGTGTAGGTTCTGTGTAGGATTAGTGTAGGTTTATGCGGTATTTGAAATCGCTGCAAGTTTTTGTACACCAATAATTTATAGGGGATGTCGATGTAGGTATGTAGGATTAGTGCGAAAATGTTTTTTTAGAATTAATGAGAAAAAGAGAAGGTTTAGCTCGACGGCCGAAGGAAAAGTCAATTATTGCTACTTCCGTAGCTTTGGAATGGCGTGATTGGCAGGAGCGAAGCGCCCTTTATTCGCTATGGCTCATCAAGCTAAAGCAAGTCTCAAATTCTCTATAAATTCAACTATAATGCGCCAGCAAAGAATTCTCTAAATCTCTAACTTGATAATATTTTACCGTGAGTTCGATGAATTATAACGCTGTGCTTGGCTACACGAATTATCCGTGAATTAAGCGTAAATTATCGTAAATTTTCAATGAAAGGAAAAGAATTTANAAAGAATTTATGGAAAATTCACGTTCAATTTACGTTAATTTACGTAGCTCCACATAGTGGAAACAAAGAAACTATAATTTCGTCGAACTCACGTTATTTTACCGGACAGCAATAATTTGATATGTACAAAACGACAAAGGCGTAATACTCGGTGTTGAAAGCTTTTTTCAAAAAGTATTACACCGACTATTACACCCGTATCACACAAGATTCTGGGAACCTTATATTAACGTGAATTCGACGAATTAGCTTCTGCTGTCGAATAACATTAATTAGGACATTAATGAAACATTAATTGTGACATTAATTTGCCTTACGGCTTAGACTCTCATCAATTTTTGTCCAAATTAATGTCTTAATTCACGTCATAATTAATGTTTGAAAGCAAAGCGGAACCTTATTTGTTTTCGTCGAACTCACGTTCTTTTAATATCCGAATACCTCTTCGAGGGATAGACGACGGATAGGAGCAATCTGTTCTAAAGCCTTGATGTCGAGTTCCTTCTCATCGCCGAGGATGATGTAGCGGTAAGGCTTGTTTGCCATGTTTTGCTTCTCGAAATCCACAATGTCCTTCAGACTGAGGGATGGCAGGAGTTTATAGACCTTCTCGCTGAGATCATAGTCAAGACCGAGACGCTTGGCTGTGATGTAAGCGTTGAGCACAGAGAACTTAGTGGTGCGCTGACTGGCAATCTGCTTAATGGCAGCATCCTTGGCAATCTGGAACGCAGCCTCGCTCTGAGGCATATTGTTCAGAATCTCGTGGAACTGCTTCACGCAATCCATCATCTTATCATTCTGTGTGATGATATGAGTGAAGAAACTCTCTGTCTCGCCCTTCTTGCCCGGACGACTATAGTTGGCATAGGCGTTATAGGCAAGTCCGCGAGCCTCACGCATTTCCTGGAACACGATTCCGTTCATGCCACCACCATAATATTCGTTGAAGAGCGTGGTAATGCCCTGTTTCTCAGGATTCCACTCACGACCCTCATTATGGAACATACGCATATATATGTTCTTAGCATCGTAATGCGCAATCCAAATCTCGTTGCCTGGTGTCTGCTGCATTGCGAAAGGCTGTCCCTGTGGGGCTGGAGAGAGAGAGTTGCCAGTCTTGTGGTGCTTGCTCACTACATCTGACAGTTCCTTCTCACTTAGAGGACCATAATACAATACTGTGTGCTCATAGTTCGAAATGTTCTTCATAAGGTCGGTGAACATCTTCGGATTAGCTTCACGCAGCTGTTGTGCGGTCATATCGTCACGATGATAGTTATGAGGACCATAGACCGCATAGTGATAGAGATAGTCAAAGCAAGTACGCTGATCCTTCTTCATATTCTCGCGGTTCTTCAGAATAAGTTCAACATACTGCTTGTATGATTCCTCGTCAGCTTTTGCATTGGTCAGGACATCTTCGAGAAGAGCAAGAGCCTGTGGCATATTCTCGCTAAGACCGCTGAGTGAGATATTGATATTATCACCATTCACACCAACGTTCATGTTACATGCAAGCTTGTAGAACTGCTGCTTTACCTCTGTAGCAGAGAGTTTGTCGGTGCCTATATAGTCGAGATAGTCGGCAGCAATGTCGTAGCGGTTGTCGTCCTCATGACCGAAGTCATAGCGGAAAGAGAGGTTGAACAGACCGTCTGTGGTGTTCTGCTTGTAGAGCAAAGGAAGTCCGTTCTTTGTCTTACTTACGGTAAGGTCCTTCTTGAAATCGAGGAATACAGGTTGTATTGGCTCGACCTTAGTATTCTGAATGTCCTTTACGAACTGACTGACCTGATCGCGGTTGGTAGGTATGGCGGTTATTGCTGGCTTGTCAATTTTCTTCTGGAGAGAATCAACGCCCTGAGTCTTGAATACCGTTATATAGCCGTCGGTAAAGAAACGGTTGGCGAATGCCACGATCTGTTCCTTGGTCATGCCACTCATACGGTCGAGTTTCTTTACAGCCTGCTCCCATTCTGTGCCGCAGATGAAGGCCTCCATGAACTGCGATACACGATAGCGGTTGTTGTCGAGGGAGCGGAAATAGTGGAGTTTCTTGTTATTGATGATGGAAGGCAAAAGGTCATCAGAGAACTCTCCTCGCTTCAATCTGTCGATTTCATCGAGCATAAGCTGACGGACTTCCTTTAGATCCTGTCCCTGTTTTGGAGTACCGAAAAATAGGAATGCAGAGTAGTCTTGAAGAGATTCCAGTCCTGCTTCTGCCTCTTGCACTTTCATAGTCTGGTTCAGGTTTAGGTCAAAGAGACCAGCCTTTCCATTGCTGAGAATATCACCGATTACATCGAGCGTATCACATTGCAGGGATGAACCCTTTTCTGCAGTCCATGCCACCCATACAGACTCTGCCTGTTGACCAACGACCGTGGTATCTACAGGGGTTGTGTATGGCTTCAACGCTGGGAATACTGGCTGACGAACATCATCGCCCTTCTTCCAACCGCCAAAGTACTGGTCGAGTAAGGCGATGGTCTTGTCCGGGTCGAAATCACCTGCCATACAGATGGCTACATTGTTAGGCACATACCACTTTTTGAAATAGTTCTCAATGTTTACGATTGAAGGATTCTTCAGGTGATCCTGTGTACCAATGGTTGTCTGTGTGCCGTAGGGATGATTAGGGAATGCCTTTGCCATAAGTGCGTCAAAGCACTTTCTGGAATCTTGTGACAATCCAATGTTATACTCCTCATACACGGCCTCAAGCTCGGTATGGAAACCACGGATGACCATATTTTGGAAACGGTCGCTCTGGATTTTTGCCCAGTTCTCAATCTCGTTGCTTGGAATATCCTCGGTATAGCAGGTAACATCATAGCTTGTGAAAGCATTAGTGCCCTCAGCGCCTATTGTAGCCATGAGTTTGTCGTATTCATTCGGGATGAAGTACTGGGCAGCCAACTGAGAAACAGAGTCGATCTCATGATATTTCTGCTTGCGAATGGCAGGATTCTTGATCAGACGGTACTCCTCGTAACGCTTGGTGATATCGTCGAGCAAAGGTTTCTCTGCCTCTGGGTTATTAGTGCCGAACTTCTTTGTGCCCTTGAACATAAGGTGCTCCAGATAGTGAGCCAGACCTGTTGTTTCGGCAGGGTCGTTCTTTGAACCTGTTCGCACAGCAATATAAGTCTGGATGCGTGGTTTTTCCTTATTTACAGATAGATATACCTTTAGACCATTATCGAGAGTATAGATGCGTGTCTGCATAGCATCGCCCGCTACACTCTGATACTTGTAGTCCTTTGCACTTGCGTTTATACTCATTCCGAGTACCAGCAATGCAAAACTTAAGATTTTTCTTGTTTTCACAGGTTGGAGAAAATGTTAATTGTTATTTGTTATTTGTTAATTGTTCTATCACCTTCACATTCGCCTTTCTCAGCGATTCACTTGCTGCTGCAAGGTTTTTAGAGAATTCCTCAAAGGTCTCAGCACCAGAGTCACAGAGATCGGTAACGGACTTCACGAAGAGGACAGGTTTCTTGAACAGAGAGCATACGAAAGCAATTGCTGCTCCCTCCATATCTTTGAGTTGCCCGCCGTTCTCGTGGATTATCTTCTCGTCGCAAGGTTGCATGTCAAGACTTGAACCTGTAGTGACCTTGCCCATTTCAAAACCGAGTTTCTTAGCCAAAGCCTCAGAGCCTTCCCATATGGGATAGTTGCCGAGAGCCTGAGTGCCCCAGGCGTCATCGCCCGGAGTTCGGCGGTCATGGAACATCACGCCATTACCGATGAACACCTGTGCAATACTTGCTCCTTTGCTCTTGAAGCCTCCGCAAGTGCCGCTGTTGATAATGATGTCAGGATTAATTTTCTGGATTGCTGCAAGCGTTGCAACCGCCGCCGCCTCACAACCTATAAGGTCGGAGCCGTGCTGCTGCCCGTTGAGCACGATGTTTAGTTCTGTCTTTTTGTTGTCGTTCGAAATGGTACTTCTATATAGTTTGCAGGGTAGGGGGGAGAAGAAATCTTTTACTTCCTCCACACCATAGTGGTCGATGAATGGTAGGGCCTCTGCTTGCATGGCCACAATATAACAGATTTTCAAATCCGTCTGCATGGAATCGCCCGCTACGCTCTGAGACTTGTAGTCCTTTGCATTTGTACTTATTCCAAGGATCAACAATACTATCCCTAATATACTTTTTAACTTCATAATTTGCTAATTGCGAATTACTTTGTTAATTGCTCTATTACCTTCACATTAGCTTTTCTCAGCGATTCACTTGCTGCTGCAAGATTCTTGGAGAACTCCTCAAAGGTCTCAGCACCAGAGTCGCAGAGGTCGGTTACTGACTTTACGAAGAGGATAGGTTTCTTGAACAGAGAGCATACGAAAGCTATCGCAGCCCCCTCCATATCCTTGAGCTGACCACCGTTCTCGTGGATTATCTTCTCGTCGCAAGGTTGCATGTCAAGACTTGAACCAGTAGTGACCTTGCCCATTTCAAAACCGAGCTTCTTAGCCAAAGCCTCAGAGCCTTCCCATACGGGGTAATTTCCGAGAGCTTGAGTACCCCATGCATCATCGCCAGGAACTCTACGGTCATGGAACATCACGCCATTGCCGATGAATATCTGTGCAATGCTTGCTCCTTCGCTCTTGAAGCCTCCGCAAGTGCCGCTGTTGATAATGATATCGGGATTTATTTTCTGGATTGCAGCAACTGTCGCAACGGCAGCTGCTTCACATCCTACGAGGTCAGAGCCGTGCTGCTGACCATTGAGCACGATGTTGAGTTCTGTTCCGTTGTTGCCCTCTGAAAGGGTACTTCTGTAAAGTTTGCATGGTAGTGGGGAGAAGAAATCTTTTACTTCTTCTACACCAAAGTGGTCGATGAATGGTTGGGCCTCTGCTTGCATGGCCACAATATAACAGATTTTCATTTTAATAATATTTTTTGTTAAATCGGCTTTGCAAAGTTAATAATTAAGAAATAGAAAAGCAAGGAATTACGCAACTTATTGAATAAAAACACGAAAAAAAAACAAAAAACCGTTTTTTTTTATTACCTTTGCACATGTATTTAGAACAATTTTTTGTGAGATAACATTTTCAACAGAGATTATAATCAGTATTATTAATAGTAAGTAAACAATGACGCGTGTAATTAAATTGTCAAAAGGTCTTGACATTAATCTTGCAGGTAAGGCTGAGCCAAAGAAGGTAAGCTTGTCTGCAGGAAATCTTTTTGCCTTGAATCCTGCCGACTTTGAGGGCGTTAAGCCTAAGGTTGTGGTGAAGGAAGGTGAAAAGGTCAAGGCTGGTGATGCTTTGTTCGTCAACAAAGACTTTCCACAGGTGAAGTTTGCTTCTCCGGTCAGCGGAATCGTAAAGCTCGTGGAGCGTGGTGACCGCCGTAAGCTGCTCAGCATTCAGGTTGAGGCTGACGCACAGCAGGAGTTCGTGGATTTCGGCAAGAAAGATGTAAAGTCTCTTGACGCACAGGCAGTGAAGGACGCTCTGCTCGATGCAGGTCTCTTCGGGTACATTAACCAGTTGCCATACGCTATCTCTACAAACCCAGAGACAGCACCGAAGGCAATCTTCGTTTCTGCTTTCAGGGATATGCCACTTGCTGGTGATTTCTCCTTCGAGCTTAAAGGACAGGAGGCTGACTTCCAGATTGGTCTTTCTGCACTCGCAAAGATTGCGAAGGTCTATGTAGGCGTAAATGAGTCTGTGAACCTTAGCGATGTAGAGGTCGTTGAGTTCCGTGGTAAGTGTCCTGCAGGTAATGTCGGTGTTCAGGTTAACAACATTGATCCTGTGAACAAGGGAGAGGTCGTTTGGACAGTAGAGCCAAGCGCAGTTATTTTCTTTGGTCGTCTTTTCAATACTGGTAAGGTGAATCTTACCAGAACTGTTGCCGTTGCTGGTAGCGAGATGAAGGAGAACGGATATGTTGACGCTCTCGTTGGTCAGCAGTTGACAATCAATGCTGGTGCCAACGCTCGTGTTATCATGGGTAATCCTCTGACAGGTAAGGCTGTTGCTACAACACAGCAGGCTTCTGCCATAACAGTAACTCTCGGAGCTCATACCAGTGAGATTACAGCTATTCCAGAGGGAAACAATGCAGATGAGATTCTTGGCTGGATCATGCCACGTTTCGGCCAGTTCTCTGTAAACCGTAGCTATTTCTCTTGGCTCTTCGGCAAGAAGCAGTATAAGCTTGATGCTCGTGTGAAGGGCGGTGAGCGTCACATGATTATGAGTGGTGAGTATGACAGCGTGCTTCCAATGGATATTTACGCTGAGTATCTCATCAAGGCAATCATCACTGGCGACATCGACAAGCAGGAGCAGCTCGGTATCTACGAGGTAAGTCCAGAGGATTTCGCCCTCGCAGAGTTCGTTGATAGTAGTAAACTTGAATTGCAGCGCATAGTCCGTGAAGGTCTTGACATGCTGAGAAAGGAAAATGAGTAATGAGCTTCTTAAGAAATTATCTAAATCAAATAAAGCCGAACTTCGAGGAAGGTGGTAAGCTTCACGTTTTCCGCAGCGTCTTCGATGGTTTCGAGACTTTCCTGTACGTACCAAATACTACAGCCAAGTCAGGCGCAAGCATCCACGATGCCATTGACTCTAAGCGTATAATGTCAATGGTAGTGATTGCTCTTCTGCCTGCTCTTCTCTTCGGTATGTACAACGTAGGATATCAGAACTATCTGGCTGCTGGTGTTGATGGTTCTTGTCTTGACATGTTCATCTATGGCGCATTGGTAGTGCTGCCAAAGATTCTTGTAAGTTATATCGTAGGTCTTGGCATTGAGTTCGCTTGGGCTCAGTGGAAGAATGAGGAGATTCAGGAGGGTTACCTCGTAAGTGGTATCATCATTCCGATGATCCTTCCTGTTGGTTGTCCACTCTGGGTTATTGTACTCGCTGTAGCATTCGCTGTTATCTTCGGTAAGGAGATTTTCGGTGGTACGGGTATGAATATCTTCAACGTGGCACTCCTCGCACGTGCGTTCCTCTTCTTCTCTTATCCAACCAAGATGTCTGGTGACACCGTATGGGTAAGCACTGAAAGCATTTGGGGCTTCGGAAATACACTTCCTGACGGCTTCACATGTGCAACTCCTCTCGGTCAGATGGCTACTGGCAACGCACCTACAGCATCTCTCATGGACAGCTTTATCGGTCTTATCCCTGGTTCTATCGGTGAGACAAGTGTTATCGCTATCGCTATCGGTGCTATTATCCTTCTCTGGACAGGTATTGCATCTTGGAAGACTATGTTCAGCGTATTCGCTGGTGGTGCTCTTCTTGGCTATATCTTCCAGGCTACAGGTCAGAGCACAGTAGAGTGGTATCATCAATTCGCTATTGGTGGTTTCTGCTTCGGTGCAGTATTCATGGCTACCGACCCTGTAACATCAGCACGTACAGAGACTGGTAAGTACATCTATGGTTTCATCATCGGTGCTCTTGCGGTTATCATCCGTCAGATGAATCCTGGTTTCCCAGAGGGTATGATGCTTGCTATCCTCTTCGGTAACATGATGGCTCCTACAATAGACTACTTCGTAGTTCAGAGAAATATCAACAAGCGTCTTAACCGTGTAAAGAAGTAGAACTATGGCAAAACTGAATACAAATTCAAATGCTTATATCATAGCATACAGCTGCGTGATGGTTGTCATCGTGGCTTTCCTGCTCGCTTTCATCAGCAGTTCACTCAAGCCTACACAGGACGTGAATGTGGCTCTTGACAAGAAGAAGCAGATTCTTGCAGCTCTCAATATCCGTGGCCTCTCCAACGATGCAAGTGCAAAGAAGTATCAGGAGGTCATTACTGCTGACGCTATCGTTGATGTTGACGGTAACATTGTTGAGGCTGGCGAACAGGGTGGTGAGAAGGCTGGTTTCAAGCTCAACAGCGCTGACTATAAGGCTGGCAAGCTCGCTCTCTATATCTGTAATGTAGATGGCAAGAAGATCTCTGTTGTTCCTGTATATGGCATGGGACTCTGGGGACCTATCTGGGGTTATATCGCAGTTGCTGAGGATGGAAATACCATCTATGGCGCATACTTCAACCACGAAGGTGAGACTGCTGGTCTTGGTGCCGAAATCAAGGACTCAAAGGCTTGGCAGGATAAGTTTATCGGCAAGACTATCTATGATGCTGCCGGTACACCTGTCATCAAGGTCTTAAAGTCAAGTGAGGTAAAGAACCCACAGAGCGAGGTAGATGCCGTTACTGGTGCTACACTTACATCAAACGGTGTTAGTGATATGCTTCAGGATGGTTTCAAGAAGTATAATGCAGCTCTGAAAAAGTAAAAAATAATAAATGAAAAATGAAAAGTGAAAAATTAAAAATACAAGATACTTTTTTCGCTTAAAGAGGTAATCTGTATTTTATGATTTTATAATTTTTCATTTTATAATTTAAAAATATAATTATGGCAAACAGTAAAATGAAAGAGGTCTTCACAGCTCCGATCAACGTGCTCAACCCTGTGCTTGTGCAGGTGCTTGGTATCTGTTCGGCTCTCGCTGTTACCTCTCAGCTTAAACCGGCTTTAGTGATGGGACTTGCCGTTACTGTTATTACGGCGTTCAGTAACCTCATCATCTCAATACTGCGCAACACTATTCCAACACGTATCCGTATCGTGGTACAGCTTGTAGTAGTTGCTGCCCTTGTAACTATCGTTTCACAGATCCTCAAGGCATTCGTTTACGATGTGAGTGTTGAACTCTCTGTTTACGTAGGTCTGATCATTACCAACTGTATCCTCATGGGACGTCTTGAGGCTTTCGCTATGCAGAATGGTCCTGTACAGTCACTCGTTGACGGTTTCGCCAATGGTCTCGGCTATGGTTTGATCCTCGTTATCGTAGGTGCTTTCCGTGAGTTGCTCGGTCGTGGTTCACTTCTTGGCTATCAGATTATCCCAGAAGGTGCATACGATTTCGGCTATATTAATAATGGTATGATGACAATGCCTGCTATGGCGCTGATCATGATTGGCGCAGTAATCTGGATTCATCGTGCTTATTTCTATAAGGAGGAGAAATAAATGGAACATTTGATAAATCTTTTCTTCAGGTCCATCTTTGTGGACAACATGATCTTCGCATTCTTCCTCGGTATGTGTTCATTCCTTGCCGTTAGTAAGAACGTGAAGACCTCTCTCGGACTCGGTCTCGCCGTTACATTCGTGCTCTGCGTTACCGTTCCAACAAACTATCTGCTCCAGACAAAGGTTCTCGGTCCTGACTGTCTCGTAGAGGGTGTGGATCTCAGCTATCTCGCATTCATCCTCTTCATCGCTGTCATCGCAGGTATCGTGCAGCTCGTAGAGATGGTAGTAGAGCGTTTCTCTCCATCACTCTATGCAGCTCTTGGTATCTTCCTTCCATTGATTGCTGTAAACTGTGCTATCATGGGTGCTTCACTCTTCATGCAGCAGCGTATCAACCTCGATCCATCAAACACACAGTATATCGGTAGTGTGCTCGATGCATTCGTATATGCTCTCGGCTCTGGTTTCGGTTGGCTCCTTGCTATTGTCAGCATGGGTGCTATTAGCGAGAAGATGGCATATAGCGATGTTCCAAAGCCTCTCCGTGGTCTTGGTATCACATTCATTACCGTAGGTCTGATGGCTATTGCAATGATGTGTTTCTCAGGACTCAAACTGTAAAGCGGCCTCTCCCCCCGCCCTCCCCCGTAGGGAGGGAGCTGGAGAACCAAATACCAATTAATAATA
>CADCIQ010000098.1 GCA_902801425.1 uncultured Bacteroidales bacterium
CGGACTGCCCTATTAGGTATCGCTCCTTCAGAGCTCTTTCAACCACATGATAGTCAACAATATACAACTGAATAAATTCGTCGAACTCACGTTATTTTATCTATCGTTTTGAAATTTCATCCAAGACCTTTACTTTCTCTTCATTCGACAATTCAAGGAAATCCTTAGAGAAGCATCCAAAATAGGGATCAAGGCTTTTATTAAACTGCTTAAATTCTGATGATGTTCCCCAACACCCAAGGCTTGAAGCCTCATCCTCTTTGTATTGTTTCTCTCCACGAAAAGTACAATACGCTGTGTTATTTTTCTTATCCAGTCGATATGTATAAACCCGCAAATGATACTCTCCATCCTCATAACGCAGGAACTCGATGGTTCCACTTGTTATAATCTTTGCTTCAAGTCTGACAAGCATCTCATTCTTAGCCAGATATGAATTAGACTTGTGTTTCCATGTTTTATTCAATTTCTTTACCAGTTTATCCTTTGGAACAAAAGACTTACTCCAGAATAGGATTGCGGCATCATAACCACCAGATTCCTTCTTTTGGTTTTCGTCGAAGATATACAAAGTGCCATTATCCAAAGGAGAGTTTTTATCTGCAAGATGTTTTCTTTGCATATCGAAGTATTTGGTCTTATCACCACCTTGGAGAAATCCCACCACCTTGTTCGTGAAGTCGAAACCATTCAAGGAATCTTTGAAAACCGCATTCAGGAAGGCACTCTCATAACTGTTCAGCAATGGCGAACTATCCCCCATTTTATCCAAATGGCTCGCGATTTCCGCAGGCACATCATTATTCGCACGGATTTGTCCGAACAAATTCATACTAACGAAAAACGAGATCAAAATCATTAAATGCCTCATGATCATATAATTTACAGGATTAATGAATATTTGTTTTTGGCAACGTTCTTATTTAAATTTCAGGAGTCTCGAATGCGTCAGAATGCTCTTTTTCATTCTCTAACGCAATCTCGATAGTTTCCGTAACAGGCTCTTCTATTGGAGTCTCGACAACAGGTTCAGGAATGACAGGTTCAGGAACCGCAACATCAACAGTCTGCGGTTCGACATCAATCTGCCCAACCACTTTTTCCTCAACATTAACAGTTTCACACTCTGTAAGTTCCTTTATCTTTTCCTGAAGAACTTCGACCTCCATCTCAAGGAGCTTAACACGTTCCTCTAAGGTAAATTTACTCTTATCCATTATATTTGATTATGCTAATTGTTGTCTTTAATTTAGTTTCAGAAGTCATAGAGAACACAAAGATTTATCCCTGATTGGGAGCACAACTACATTTTACAAGAACTGGTCTTTCGTTTTTAAAGCCTATAAATATATCTTTATCTCTGAAAAACAGCTCATTATCTTTCTCGTATTCTGCGATTATTTCTTTCATATAGCTTGTAACACGATCAAGAAAGGCACTGTGATTTAAACAACTTCGCAAAGGAAAAGATATACTTGATTTTTTAGCGACGACTTCTTCTTTCCAATACCATTTATCAATCTCATATTCATATTTCGAAGACAAGCTGACTCTCAGATGAATATCTTTTCTATGATTCCAAAATTCAAAATCGTCATTAATAATCAACTGATAGAGAGCATAGTAAATACTTGGTTTGTAAAAGCAAAAATACAAAGCGGTAGAGTTTTGAAGGGTTTTTTGGAGATGAAACATTTTTTCTAAATATAGATGTTTTTTCTTGTAAAATGATTTACATAGAGTATAGCAAATGCTTGGTTTATAAAAGAGAAACATGATGTATGAAGGATCTTCTAAAGATTCAAGAATGTGGTCAACGCAAGAAATTATATATGAAATAAAGTAATCTCTTTCTTTTTCTTCTTCTGTCCTAGCCACACAATACTTGGGATTATATAAGACTTCATCGATTCTTTTCATGCGTTCGAACATTATTCTGCACGCTTCATCCTCAGAACAGTCTTTTGCATAATAGTTTAACTGTCCTCGCTCACAATAATATACCTCCCATTGGTTATCTTCAAGCAGTTCGTCATTGTCAGAACTAAACCATCTTCTGAATATCCGCCATACTTTATGTTTTATTTTAAAGCTCGGATGATTAAGCACATAACCATCTTCCAAATATCCACCTTTCAATGAATACTTTGCCTTGTATTTTAATGAGTCTATTGATTCCTGTAGTTCTATTCTATTCATAGTTTTGTCAAACTCACGTTATTACAGATTGCATTCTGAGGGCAAAAGTAAACATTTTTTCCAATACCACCAAGAATTTCAGAAAAAAAATTCAACAGAAAAGAACAGCTTGTTCCACCCGTGTAACTCCGCTCTTCCTCCGAAGATACTCCATCGATAATCCATCGATAATCCATCGATAGTCCATCGAAACGATGGAGTATCTATGGAGTATGTATGGAGCATCTATGGAGTATCATACGACTAAAAGCAGAGAAATAGCCATTTTCCTGAATGTCAAAAATGAATTCTTGCATCAAGAAAAACAACCGTTTGCAAATACGCTCATCCGTTTTTTCCTGTTTTCAAAGTATTTTTGGCATTTTTTTTGGTGATTATCAATATTTTTTTGTATCTTTGCAGTCAATTTACATTATTAATATAGAAATTTTCAATATATAAGCAAAGTGAAAGATTTTATTAAGCACACCCTCGCAACCGTGGTTGGTATCTTTATTTTCGGTATCATCACTTGCATTTTGATGCTAATGAGCATCGTGGGAATGATGGCTTCAAGCAGTCAGACGACAACTATTGATGACAATTCAGTCCTTGTTATTAAACTTAAGGGAGAAATTCTGGATCATTCTAATGAAGATGGAAATCCACTGGCCCTTCTCATTGCCGATGAGGTTGGCACTCAGGGATTAGACGATCTCGTAGAGGCTATAAAGCGTGCCAAGCAGAACGACGAGATAAAGGGTATTTACATAGAGGCAGGACAGATCTCTGCCGATCCGGCTACGGTAACAGCCTTACGCGATGCACTCAAGGACTTCAAGACCTCAAAGAAGTTCATCGTGGCATACGCCGACCAGTATTCACAGGGTAGCTACTACATCAGTAGTGTAGCCGACAAGGTATGGATCAACCCTCAGGGTATGCTTGCCCTGCATGGTATGGCTTCACAGAAACAGTATATGCGCGACTTCCTCGCAAAAATCGGCATAAAGATGCAGGTTGTGAAGGTTGGCCAGTATAAGAGTGCCACCGAGACCTACACCGAGGATCACATGAGCGATGCTAACCGCGAACAGGTAACAGCATACGTTACCGGCATCTGGAACCACATGCTCAAGGATATTGCCGAGAGCAGGAAACTGAGCGTGGATTCTCTCAACGCATACGCAGATCGTGTCATGGATCTTGCAAGCACAGAAACATTGAAGAAGAACAAACTCATCGACGGCACTCTCTACACCGATCAGATCAAGGGTGAGGTGAAGAAACTGCTGAAGATTGATGATGACGACGACATTTCACAGGTCAGCGTAATGCAGATGCTTCAGGCAAAGAGCGAGTCTTCATCAAGCGACAACCAGATTGCTATCTATTTCTGTGAGGGTAGCATCGTACAGGAGCCTATTCAAGGCTATGCTATGGGTGGCAGCTCTACTATCGTAGGTAATACCGTTTGTAAGGATCTTGAGAAACTTGCAAAGGACGAGGACGTGAAGGCTGTTGTCATCCGTATTAATTCCGGCGGTGGTGACGCATACGCATCTGAACAGATGTGGCATCAGATTGTAGAACTGAAGAAGGTTAAGCCTGTAGTAATATCAATGGGCGGTATGGCAGCATCAGGCGGTTACTACATGTCTTGCGGAGCTACTTGGATTGTGGCAGAGCCTACGACTCTCACAGGTAGCATCGGTATCTTCGGCACTTTCCCAGACATCAGCAACCTCATGACTCAAAAGCTCGGTTTCAAGTATGACGAGGTAAAGACAAACAAGAACTCAACAATGTCAATATATGCTCAGGCACGTCCTTTCTCAGGCGAGGAACTTACCCTCCTGCAAGGCTACATTGACCGTGGCTATGCCCTCTTCCGCAAGCGCGTGGCTGATGGTCGTCACCTCAAGGTGGAGGAAGTTGAAAAGATTGCTCAGGGTCACGTATGGCTCGGCAAGGATGCTATCGGCATTAAGCTGGTTGACCAGCTCGGAAGTCTGAAGGACGCTATTGACATGGCAGCCAAGTTTGCAAAGATAGAAGGTGATGACTATTACAAGAGCATCTATCCAGCAAAGAGTGACTGGACGGAGAACATTCTCCAGAAGGCTACTGGCGGTGGCAACTATCTTGACGCTCAGTTCAAGGATGTTCTCGGCGAATACTATGAGCCATTCATGCTCATGAAGACAATCCGTCAGCAGAGCCCAGTTCAGGCAAGGATGATGGAGAGTTTTAAGGTAAACTAAAACAAATGAAAAAATGAAAAGTGAAAAATGAAAAATACAAGTCACACTTTTCACCTTAAAAAGTAATCTGTATTTTTCATTTTATAATTTTTCATTTTTCACTTAAATAAATGGAAGGCGATTTCATTAAAATAAACGAGTGGTTGCTCCCGTTCTCATGGCTGTATGGCCTGGGAGTGGGTATAAGGAACACGCTCTTCGACCTCGGGATATTGAAGAGCCGCTCCTTTGACGTGCCTGTGATTTCCGTGGGCAATATCACCGTGGGCGGTTCGGGCAAGACTCCGCACGTGGAATACCTTATCCGACTGCTCCACAACAAGTATCGTGTGGCGGTTCTTTCTCGCGGATATAAGCGCAAGACCAAGGGATACATACTTGCCGACGAGAATTCAACCATGAGCGACATTGGTGATGAGCCGTATCAGATGCACACTAAGTTCAAGAACGTGAGCATAGCCGTGGATCGCAACAGATGTAACGGCATAGAGCGTCTGACCAACGATGAGCCTACCAAGGACACGGATGTAATCCTACTTGATGATGCCTATCAGCATCGCTATGTGAAGCCGGGCATTAACATCCTGCTCGTAGATTATCATCGCCTTATCATCTACGACAAGCTTTTGCCTGCAGGTCGTCTTCGTGAATCGAAGGAAGGAAAGACAAGGGCGGACATAGTGATAGTGACAAAATGCCCGAAGGACTTGAAGCCTATGTCTTTCCGAGTGTTGTCAAGGGCTATGGACTTATTCCCTTATCAGCAGCTCTATTTCACTTGTCTGAAATATGGCGACCTACATGCTCTCTTCAACAATAGTAAACGCTCTCTGACGGACATTAAGCCTAACGAGCATATTCTGCTTATAACAGGCATAGCATCGCCAGAGCAGATGCTGGAAGACCTCAATCCTTATTGCAAAAACATCACCCCTATGAAATTCAGGGATCATCATCAGTTTAACATGGATGATGTGGAGAAGATAAACAGCACCTTTGCTATGATGCAGACGCCTCGCCTTATCATCACGACGGAGAAGGATGCCACAAGACTTGAGAATATCGAAGGTCTATCAGAAGAGGTTAAGAATAGCATCTACACCCTGCCCGTTGAGGTTCAGGTGATGCTCGACCAACAGGAGAAATTCGACGAGGTAATTCTGAGCTACGTTCAGAAAAACTCAAAGAACAGTACTCTCACTAAGGAGAAGAATCGTAAGATACAGGAGGCTAAGAATCCTTCAGATTCAAAGGAGAAGCCAATCCGACTGCCAGACAATAATGACAGTCAGGCAAGTAAACCGATGAAGATTAGGTTCTGAGAAATAAATTAAAAATGAACAATGAAAAATTAAAAATACAAGTTACATTTGGAACGTAAATACTAATCTGTATTTTTCATTTTATAATTTTTCATTTTTCACTTAAGAATATGGAAATAAACAAACTCGGTGAGTTCGGTCTTATTGACCACCTCACAAAAGACATAGAAATAAAGAATGCATCTACGCTCAAAGGCGTGGGTGATGATTGTGCGGTATTCGACCACAGCAAGGACTTCAAGGACAGCGTATCACTCGTATCAACCGATATGCTTATGGAAGGCGTTCACTTCGACCTTACATACGTTGACATGAAGCACCTCGGCTACAAGTCGGCTATGGTGAATATCTCTGATATATTCGCAATGGGCGGCACCCCTCGTCAGATGGTAGTGAGCATAGCCCTCTCAAAGCGTTTCAGCGTAGAGGATCTTGAGGATTTCTACATCGGACTCAGAATGGCGTGTGATAAATGGAACGTGGATGTAGTAGGTGGAGATACCACCTCTTCACTCACGGGTCTCGCTATTTCCATCACAGTTATGGGCGATGCAGCAAAGGAAGATGTGATTTATCGTTCAGGTGCCAAGGACACAGACCTTATCTGCGTGTCTGGCGATCTTGGAGCAGCATATTGTGGCTTACAGGTTCTTGAGCGCGAGAAGACTGTATATTACCAGCAGTTGAAAGAGGCTCAGCAGAAGGGCAAGGACACCTCTAATATTGAGTTCGCCCCAGAGTTCGCAGGCAAGGAATATCTTCTTGAGCGTCAGCTTCAGCCAGAGGCTCGTGGTGATGTGTTAAAGCAGTTGCGCGAGGCTGGTATTCGTCCGACAAGTATGATAGATATTTCCGACGGTCTTTCATCCGAGATAATGCACATCTGCAAAAATAGCAACGTGGGTTGCCGATTGTTTGAGAAGGAAATTCCTATCGACTATCAGACTGCCGTAATGGCAGAGGAGATGAACATGAACCTTACCACTTGCGCACTTAATGGAGGTGAGGACTATGAACTATTGTTCACCTGCCCTATCGGCGACTATGAGAAAGTTAAGGACCTTGAGGGCATCCGCGTTATCGGACATATCACAAAACCCGAACTTGGATGTCAGCTCGTTACTCGTGACGGACAGGAATTCGAGCTAAAGGCTCAGGGATGGAACCACTGTGACAATTGATAATTGAAAATTGATAATTGAAAATTATTAAGGAGTAAAAGAAGTACAAGACAATAGCTCTCAATGATAAAAACAATCGTCTTGTACTCCTTGACTTGCGTAGCTTGATGAGCTTTGCGAATAACTCCTTGTACTCCTTATTACTCCTTAAATAAAAAATAAAGGTTGACATTCGAGGATATCATAGGACAACGCGAGATGGCTGAGCGCCTTCGCAATCTGGCAGACAATAACCGTTTGCCACACGCTATCATGCTTTGCGGGCCACAAGGCTCTGGCAAGATGGCGTTGGCTATTGCTTTGGCAAGTCATCTGCTCGGAACAACCGATCAGGCATGGGCTATGCTCAAGAACTATCAGCATCCTGACCTCCACTTCGCCTTCCCTATCATCCGTCCTAAAGGCGCGTCATCTGACAAGAAATTTGATTCTGACGACTATATGGCGGAATGGCTGGAAATGCTCAGAAACGACGGTGCTTATTTTGACCTCCCCACATGGCTACATAATATAAAGGTGGAGAATCAGCAGAGTGCCATTCCCGTGGCTGAGAGCGACCGCCTCATGCGTATCTTCTCCATGAAATCAAATCAGGGCGGAAAGAAGATAGCAATTATCTGGCTACCTGAGAAGATGAACATAGAGTGCGCAAACAAGATGCTGAAGCTCATAGAGGAGCCACCGGCAGACACGCATTTCATCATGGTTAGTCTGCATCCAGAACTATTGCTTGAGACTATCAGAAGTCGTGTTCAGCGTTTTGATGTTAAGCCAATAGCACAGGAGGACATAATTGACGCATTAGTGCAAAGGCGTGGCTTGAGCGTGGAGGATGCAACAAGGACAGCACGAATAGCAGGTGGCAACTGGCTAAAGGCCGTAACGCTCCTTGAACCGGGCAATGAGGAAATGCTTTTCTTTGACATGTATGTCATGCTCATGCGACTGGCTTATGCGCGAAAGGTGAGCGACCTGAAGAAATGGGCAGACCAATGCGCAGCATTAGGACGAGAGAAGCAAATCCGTATGCTGGAGACATTCCAGAGACTTACACGCGAATACTTCATGTATAACTTCCATCAGCCAGAACTCACCTATATGACTGACGAAGAGGAGAATTTCGCTAAAAAGTTCTCTCCTTTCATAAACGAGAATAACATTATTGGCATGTACGAACTCTTCCAGAGGGTTATCCGTGACATAGGTCAGAATGCCAACCCAAAGATACAGTTCTTCGACCTCACAATGAAGATGGCTGTATTCATTCATAAACAGAAATAAAAAACAAAAGCCCCTCACCCGTCCTTCGGACACCCTCTCCCCAAGGGGCGAGGGAAATGTTACATTTAAACGCTAACAGGAGGACACATGATTAGAACATAGTAACTTTCCCCTCGCCCCTTGGGGAGAGGGTGTCCGAAGGACGGGTGAGGGGCCATAATTAACAGAATAATGGATTATAAAGATATGACATTCACTCTCGCAACAGGTTGCGGACGCGGTCTGTGCCGTAAGAGTTGTTCACGTTCTGATCATCAACTCAACGTGTACGACTGGCTGGCAGACATTCCGGGCAACAACGAGAGTACTGACCTTGTTGAGGTACAGTTTAAGAATACACGAAAAGGATACTACCATAACATCAACGGACTTGACCTGAAGAAAGGCGACTGGGTGGCAGTAGAAGCTACCCCTGGTCATGACATTGGTGTGGTAACACTTACAGGTCGCCTTGCCATCATACAGGTGAAGAAGGCTAATCTCAAGTCTGCTGACGACATCAAGCGTGTATATCGCTTTGCTCGTGATGTGGATATGGAGAAGTATGAGGAGTCAAAGGCACGTGAACATGCCACTATGATTCAGAGCCGACAGATTGCCAACGATCTAGGTCTTAACATGAAGATCGGTGATGTGGAATATCAGGGCGACGGCAACAAGGCTATCTTCTACTACATAGCCGATGAGCGCGTGGATTTCCGTCAGCTTATCAAGGTATTGGCAAACACATTCCATGTGCGCATTGAGATGAAACAGATAGGTGCACGTCAGGAGGCTGGTCGTATTGGCGGTACAGGTCCTTGCGGTCGTGAGTTGTGTTGCGCTACATGGATGAAGAATTTCTCAAGCGTATCAACCACAGCAGCACGCTTGCAGGATATTTCCCTCAACCCACAGAAGCTTGCGGGTATGTGCGCTAAGTTGAAATGCTGTCTTAACTATGAGGTGGACTGCTATATGGAGGCTGGCAAGAAGATGCCGCCTAAGGATGCCGTACTCCAGACAGCCGACAACGACTATTACCTCTTCAAGCAGGATATCATCGCAGGTATTGTGACCTACTCTACCGACAAACGCCTTGCTGCTAACCTTGAGACTATCTCAGCAGAGCGTGCCCAGGAGATCATAGAGATGAATAAGCGTGGCGAGAAGCCTCTGAAACTTACATCCGACGGTTCAGATAACGCGCCACAGAAGCCGAAGGATCTTCTTGCTGATGCCGACATCGCACGTTTCGACAAGGCGAAGAAGAAGAAAAAGAAGAAGAACAAGAACCACGGTGAGAACAAAGGCGGTGGCGATCAGCAGAACAAAGGCGGCAATAACCACAACCATCATCACCCAAAGGGCAAAGAGCAAAGTTAAGTAAATGTACAGAATTATTTTATATAATCAAGAATTAGAGATTTAGAGAATTCTGAATTAATGAGAAAAAGAGAATTCTTGCTACTTACGTAGCA
>CADCIQ010000099.1 GCA_902801425.1 uncultured Bacteroidales bacterium
TCTTGCCGAACTTAATGCAGATGCCATAGAGAGTCATAACTATGAGTTTCATGAGCCATGTAAGGATTCCATCGTTGCAGGTGTTACTCTGAAGATGATGTCGGAAAATGGTATTCCGATAGAAATGCCAGAGGGTGCTGACTTCAAGAGGAGTAACCAGTATGGCAAGCTTTTCTTCAAGTACGACATGAAACCGTGTAATGATGGTATCTATGCAGCACAATGGGCATTGTCGTATAGGGTTCTGCTCGACAAGAATGCCAATGCAACAAAGCCTCTGAATGCAGAGTTGCTTATGAAGCAGTTGGAGCCAGTCTTTAAAAACAAGAAGATTAAGAAACGTACAATCTTCGTGAGGTATGATGAGGATTTCAAAGGCTACGACGATAAGAAAGCTCTCAAGAAGGGTTATGATTTCTTCAATATGCCTAATCCTACCAATGATGGTGAGAGTAATACGCTCGTATGCAAGTTCACGGATGAGGCATTGGCAAAGTCTGTTCTTGACAATCTGATGGATAGTGTCCGCAATTATGTGTCAGCCAACCCTCATGAGGCATATTCTATCTTGTCTGATGATTATTTCGGCAATAACTTCCTTGTAAATCTCTTCTCAGGAGGTGCAATGATGGGAAGAAGAGGAGCCAGCAAACTGGATGTATATGCAAGTAAGGATCCAGAGGGCTATTATATCCTGTTGAACTTCTCAAAGAACTGCTGGAATGTTCCAAAGGACTGGAGAACGCTGAAGAAGCGTATCCACGGAAAGACCGAGAATTATAAGGAGACTTGGTAAAGACAAAAGTTAGAATTCTCAATTCATTCTATAATTATATCTGAGGTGGTGTTTTGCTATCTCAGATTTTTTTATGTGAATTATTTGTAAGTGTGGGAATTTTGTCTTATCTTTGCATGCGAAAAAACTAATTATAACCCAAATTTATTAGATTAACCATAATGAAGCGATTATTATTAATATCTTGCATTGCTCTGGGCACTATGTGTAGGGCACAAAAGTACACTTGTCATATAGAGGGAATAACCACAGATGCAGAGCCTAAGGTTATGTATATAGCCGAGAAAGGAGCGGATTTCCGTATTGATGATTTTGTTAGAATTCCTGTCACGGATGGTAATTTCTTTTATGATCTTAAAACGGATGAACTTTCTTGCTATTACATAGTTCCAGAAAACCAATATCAAAATGGAAGTTTTAGATATGCAGAATTTATATCAGAAAATCAGGATGTCTCTATAAGAATAGGAACTAGAAAAGACACTCCTATTGTCAAAGGTACTGGCAAGGAAACAATGATGCAGGAACAATGTGAGAAAGAAATAGGTACAATCTATGATTCGTCTATCAAAGGCATAACAGCAAAGATTGATTCTATTCGGAAAATCATTTTAGGCGTAAAACAGAATATGACGCAAGAACAATGGAATGTTTATGTCTCAGAGAATGATTCTGAGACAAGTACTAATCCTCTGTTTGTGTCATACAATAAAATACTGAGGGAGAATGATGAAATCTATGAACAAAAAATGATTTCAAGAGCTAAATGGTTGGATGAGCATCCTTGTTTCTATGGGTTAATTAACATAAAGGAATATTTTCGATATCTACCAACTTTGAAGGCATCTGTTACACCTTATTATTTGAATTCCTATAAAAAGACATATTGCAATATGTTTAGTGGGCATAAATACCATGAATCCATAAAGAATATAATAAAGGCAATAGACCTTATTCCGGGAAACAAATATATCGATTATGATGTTTGCAATAAGGAAGGCAAGCAAGTCAAGATTTCGTCATTGTATTCCGGCAAGCTCATTTATATCGACCTCTGGGCTTCATGGTGTGGTTCTTGTCGTAGGCGTGCCATAGCTTTAAAGCCTTTGTATGAGAAATATAAGGATAAGGGTTTTCAGGTAATTGGTATTGCCAGAGAACAAAAGGCAGAGAATATGAAAAAAGCCATTGATCAGGATGGTTATACGTGGATGAATCTTCTTGAACTCAAGGACCAGAACAAAATTTGGTTAAAGAATGGATTGGACAATGCGGGAGGTGGCGGTTTCCTTATTGCTGCTGATGGCACAATCCTTGCCGTTACCCCAAGTGCAGAACAGGTTGAAAGTATATTGAAGGAAAGACTTGAGGATTAGTTTTCAAAAGAATAATAGTTGTTGAAACTGTTGAGTATTAATTCGTTATGTTTTTTTGTAGGTGGTAAGCAAAAATGCTTATCACCTGTTTTTTTATTCACTTGTATTATAGTATCATAGTATGAAACACCAAACATATAAATGTAGTAAAGTATAAATGTATAGTAATTCTATGGTGTGACAACCTTAATGAATTATTGTTTCGTTGTATAGTAATACAATAGTATAATTAATCGAGAGTATGGTGCAATTCTAATACAGGTGTATTATAGTATAAATGTGGCAGAGTATAATTATACTGATTGGTGTTTAGAGAATGTGTTTTATTTCTTTGTGATATATTTGGAAGTCCCAAAATTTTATCTTATCTTTGCACTTAAAACAATATAAAAGAATAAATTCCTTTATGAATAAGATAAAAAATCTGTTCGGATTATTATTGATTTCCGTTCTTGTTTCAAGTTGTATGTCCTTAGGGAATGCAGCGCAATCCACTATTGTTGGCGGTGAATATAAGGCAGACAAAAACATAACGGAATATTTCGTTCTGCCATATGGTGAGGTTTCGCTTCCTGGCAAATGGGAGAAATGGCAATATGACGCAAATGCCCGTCAGCAGTTTTTCAAAAATGAAGATTCCGTAATCATTGCAATAGCCTTTGGTCCTGCTAATAAATATGAATTCAATAGAAATGGATTGTTGAAAGAATATGATTTCGTCAAGGCATATTATGATTGGGAATCTGATTATTTCGTGAAATTAGGCTATGAAGCTAAGATAATAGAGACAGACCAGTCGAAAAATTATATTATCTGGAGACTTTGGGGACAAAAGTATGACACATATTTCCTGTTTGGTGAAAGGAATGGTCGTGTCAGCAATTACTCTGTTCATATAGCGGATAAATGGACTGAGGAAGAGAAACTGAAATTCCTAAAGAGCATTTACCTAAAGTAATTATCCCTCCTGAGTATGCGAATAGTTATCATAGGTGCAGGAGCGGCAGGATGCTTTGCTGCCATTGAAGTGAAGCGCAGATGCCCCGAGGCAGAGGTTACGGTGCTTGAGAAAGGCACGAAACCGCTGGCTAAGGTCGCTATTACCGGTGGTGGACGATGCAACCTGACAAACTCGTTTGCAGAGGTGAAGAGTCTGGAGCAGGTATATCCTCGTGGTTTCCGTCTGATGAAGAAACTGTTCCATCATTTCTCATCAGAGGATGCCTACGAATGGTTTGAGCGCGAAGGCGTAAGACTTGTCACTCAGGATGATGAGTGCGTCTTTCCGCAGTCGCAGGATGCTATGGAGATTGTGAACAAACTCATATTCCTTATGAACAGACTTGGCGTGAAAACACTTTGTGGCTGTAAGGTAACAGGTATTGCGCCGCATTCGCCATATTATGTCGTAACCTATACAAAGGCAGGAAGCACTCACATGATAGAGGCAGACAAAGTAATCGTCACCACAGGCGGGCATCCGTCTGCTTCTGGATTTGATATGCTGAAGGGATTGGACTTGGAGATAGTTCCACCTGTTCCGAGTCTCTTCTCGCTATGTATTGCGGATAAGAGTCTGACGGTATTAATGGGTACTGTGGTAGAACAGCCACAGGTTTCGCTTGCTGGAACAAAGATAAAGACCAGCGGACCGCTTCTCATAACGCATTGGGGCATTAGCGGACCTGCCGTGCTAAAGCTCTCATCGCATGGGGCGAGGATTCTTGCTGAGAAGAACTATCAGGCAGATGTGACGATTAACTGGCTCTTCGAGATGAGCAATAATGAGGTGCAGGAAATGCTATCTGCCTATGTAAGAAAGCATTCGGCAAAGAAGATAACATCCGCATATCCGCCAGTCCTCAACGCAAGGCTTTGGGCGCATCTGATACAGAGGGCAAAGTTATCGGCTGATATGCGATGGAGCGAGCTTCAAGGCAAGGCATTCAACAGACTTCTTTCCGTGCTCACTTCTGATACCTATCACGTTACGGGTAAGAACCGATACAAAGACGAATTCGTTACCTGTGGCGGTGTATCTCTGAATAGCTTGAAGCACGACACACTTGAGGCAAAGAATCACCCAGGACTCTATTTTGCAGGAGAAGTAACCGATGTAGATGCCATAACAGGCGGTTTCAATCTACAGGCAGCATGGACGATGGGGTGGGTGGTGGCATCGTCTCTAAATGAAAAATGAATAG
This sequence comes from uncultured Bacteroidales bacterium, assembly GCA_902801425.1. Taxonomy (GTDB): domain Bacteria; phylum Bacteroidota; class Bacteroidia; order Bacteroidales; family Bacteroidaceae; genus Prevotella. The sequence continues at coordinate 4,377 of CADCIQ010000099.1, forward strand.
TTTAAAATGAGAAAAATGGTATTATTGGCATCTTTGGCTCTGCTTTTTGTATTGCCAATGGAGGCCCAGGATTTTAACACCTACTTCGAGGACGCCACCCTGCGTCTTGACTATATCTTCGCTGGAAACGACCACGAGCAGCACATCTATCTTGAGGATGTGAAGCGACAGGAGAAATGGGCAGGCAGAAGAAACCGTCTGGCAGAGAAATTTCTGAATGGAAACGGTCAGATAACGGTCACGGATCACGATTCTAAGAAGGTGATCTATGTTTGGACCTTCTCAACTCTCTTTCAGGAATGGCAGCTTGAATCTGAGGCAAAGACCACGGACAGGGCATTCGAGACAAGCTATAACATCCCGTTCCCGAAGAATAAGGTTGATGTCACCGTGACCTTGACCAATAACCATAATGTGGTGACTTCTAAGCTCACGCACACCATTGACCCCAAGGATATCCTTATCCGTAGGGTGGGGGAAAATGGCATCCCTTACCGCTATATCTGGAAGGGAAACAACGCTACGAATAATGTGAACGTAACTGATTGTATCGATGTCGCGATACTTGCAGAAGGCTATACCGAGACGGAAATGAGCAAGTTCTATGGCGATTGTGAACGTGCCGTTGAGGCTCTTTTTGCAAGAGAACCATTCAAGGGCATGAAGGATAGGTTTAACGTGGTGGCTGTTGCTGCCCCTTCGTTTCAGTCTGGTCCTTCCGTGCCTTTGCGCAATAAATGGACGAACACCGCCACAGGCTCGCATTACAGCACGTTCTATAGTGACCGCTACCTCACCACACGCAATATACACAAGGTGTATGATCTGCTCTCTGGCGTACCTTTCGAGCATATCATCGTACTTGCCAATTCTGATATTTACGGCGGTGGTGGAATCTACAATCAGGTTACGGTCGTCACATCCGATCATCCTACTTTCAATGAGGTACTTGTGCATGAATTTGGTCATTCTTTTGGCGGCTTGGGCGATGAATATGAATATGGAAATACGGCTGATGTGTATTATCCTGCCGATACCGAGCCGTGGGAACCCAACCTCACCACACTCGTGGATTTCAAGAGCAAGTGGGAGGATATGATGCCTAAGAATCAACCTGTTCCTACGCCTAAGAATCCGAAAGTGCCTGATTATAGAAGTATCGATTTCAATGATGCAAAGGCTGTTGAGGCTCTTAATGCTGCCACACAGGTGGTTGGCGTATTCGAAGGTGGAGGCTATCAGGAGAAAGGCTGCTATCGTCCAGCACAGGAATGCAGGATGAAGATAAACGAGGTTCGCGATTTCTGTCCTGTATGCGCAAGGGCTATCAGAAGAATCACCGATTTCTATACGGGTAAGTCTGAAAAATAGTTAAAATACTAATGTTTTGTGTTGAAACTGCTGATATTTTAGTAATTTTGCAAGCAATTTGTAAGAAAAAGTTACTGAGTGTAATTAATATATGAAGAAAATAACAAAACTGGCGGTCTTGGTAAGTGGAGGCGGTACCAATTTGGAGAATATCATTGGTTACTTCAAGAACAATCCTGATGTTGAGGTTTCGATTGTAATCAGCAACAAGGCTGATGCCTACGCTGTTACCCGTGCCAAGAATCATGGAATACCATGCCGCATTATCACTCGCAAGCAGTTTGAGGACGACAAGGAACTTGTAATGAACACCGTGAAGGATTGTGACTTCATCATCCTTGCTGGCTTCCTTGTACGCATTCCTGACTATCTGATAGATGCTTATCCAAAGCGTATCATTAACATTCACCCTGCCCTGTTGCCTAAGTATGGCGGTAAGGGTATGTACGGGCATCATGTGCATGAGGCTGTGAAGGCTGCTGGCGAAACGGAAACGGGTATCACCATTCACTATGTGAACAACGAGCTTGATGCCGGTGAGCATATCGCCCAGTTCCGTGTCGCTCTCACCGAAGAAGATACTCCTGACACCATCGCGGATAAGATTCACGTACTGGAAATGGCAAATTATCCAAGGGTGATTGAGGAGTGCATAAATGCCTAACCCGTCCAGACACGACCTAACCCGTCCTTCCCCAAGGGAAGGCTCCACCCCCTCACCCCCTCCAGGGGGAGTATATACAACTTGTACGTTTAAGAGGGATATAATTAATAAAATAGATAGTATAACCTGCATGGTCATACTATCTATTTTGTTGTTAGAAACATTTTAATTTCCTCTGTGTCTTTGCGCCTCTGCGTTTAGTTTTCAGATAAATCCGCTTCCTTTTTTCAAAACGCAAAGCCGCGAAGCCGCAAAGTATTTTTCATTTTTCACTTTTCTTTCAAGTACTCAAGCAAGTCAATAGTGCCACTTTCCTCCTCAATGTTAAGAGCAGGAACAAAGTCAACCATCCTCGTCTTGCCAGTTGCCTTGTCAACATAGAAATACACGAAAGAGCCAGTATAGCTACGGAACACCACCTTATACTCCGTTTCCGTCTCCTCACCCATCTGCACATACATCATCGAAGGATTCTCCTTCGCCATGCTCCAGTCATATTCCTTATGGCAATAGTTGTCAACGCCCTTTAGTGCCATTTCCGCAGTAATCCCACTCTTCTTTGCAGCCGTGCTATCTTGCTTCTCCGCTACCGTTTCATCCTTTGCAGTCGGCAGAGAATCCTGCCTTTCCGTTTGCTCACTCAGAGGCTTCTCAGCCCCGTTCTTACAGCTCATGCAAGAAAGCGCGACTATCAATACTGATGATATTGCAATATATTTCATATACATTTCCCTTTACGTTTTTTATCTCCGGCAAAGTTATGCAAAAATCTTCAAACGGACAATAGTTAAGGCGAAAATCTGCATTAACGAGATAAAAAAGGTAGGGGAATCTGTAAAAATATGTGGAATATGTGTACCGACGAAAAGAAATTAATCTCTTTATTCAAGTTCCGAAGGTACGAAACTGTCAGGAATACAGTACTATTCGTAACCCCGTACATACGGGTGAAATGAGGATGTGCGGGGATATAGTGCCTATCCTCATTACTTGTCAGGAGGGAAGTACATCGCCAGTCAGGTACAGCCTTTCTGGCTGATATAACGGATGGAGGCTCTATGTCCGAGGGCATCCTCTCCTTCTTCGAGTATGCGCCTCGGTTACGCATGGTGTTGCCTTTCTGGTAATTCCGAACAAACGAAACTTGAATTATTAACCACAGATTTCAGGGATCTCACAGATGCCTGTCACAGGCGCAGGCGAGCCTATCCTTTTAATCTGTGCTATCTGTGGTCGTTTTTATAATTTACAGAATAAATTTACTGACTTAATTTCCTTCCAATTTACTTTCCTAATTCGCTGTGGCTCATCAAGCTAAAGCAAATCTCTCACTCTTGATAATATTTTTAGCGGACAGTAATAAAAAACTCTCAGAGTGCATCATGACCGAGCTACCCTGAGAGCCTTGTAATATTCGTCTCTTTACTTGAAAAATATCCTTATTTCACCATTCCTGATGCCTTATTTGATGTCGTTGTTAGCGGTGAGTGATGAACCGTTCGCGTTATTGTTCACTGTGAGGTTCATGTTCTCAAGAGAAGAACAGCCGGCAAACATATCGCTGAAATTCGTCACGTTATGAATATCAAGATTCTGAAGGTAGAAAGAGTGTAATGACTTGCAACCCTCGAACATACTTGCCATGTTCGTTACGTTACCGGTAAGGAAATTGTCGCGAGATTGGGTTAACATAGCATCCTCTACAGACATTGCCATGTCGAACTCAATAATCTCAAGTGAAGTGCAGCCGGCAAACATGAAACTCATATCTATAACCTCATTAGTATAGAAGTTATCGAGATACACCGCATTCAGCTTTGAGCAACCCTTGAACATATAGGCGCATGTCTTGGCATTGACTGGAGAAGAAAATACCACTGTGGTGATAGAATCCCTGTAGTTGCTCCAAGGAGCTGAATCACCTACCCATGTTCCGAGGTCAGCAATATCGTCACTTTCAGAAGATATTGTCAGGTTACCATCGTTGTCAATAACCCAATTGCAGTCTCCAGATACACCTTCCGCAATGTTAGCAAGCGCTGACACTACAGTTAGCAAAGTCACCATTATGAATGAAATAATACGTTTCATATCTATTTCCTTTTAGAGTGTTGATTCCTTATTTATTATTTATATAAGCTGAGCTTTTCCCCTGTTTAAATTAGTTGCATTTTTTCAAGCTCTATCATGGTTTTTACTCAGCTATTAGTTTTTTTACAATTGCAAAATTGTGTATTTTTGCCAATTCCACCAAATATTTTTCAGAAAAAAATAGACTATAATTGTAAATGAAACAATTTTTACGGATTCACAATACGGATTGCAACAAACGTACAATTTTCCGTACGATTTTACAAGTAAAATGTGCTACATTGGAAGTCGTAATTGTCATGCGAAACATAGAGAGCAAGATGAGATATTTAGTTATTCCCCCATCGCCTTCCGATTCCCCTCCCCATTCACGGGTGAGGGGTCGGGAAAAGGGTTTATATGCAGTTCTGCATGCCGAGAGAAGTCGCAATAGCGATCAGCACAGCCGCCGGTGTTTGAAGAGTAAATTTTCAATAAAATAAGCTTCCTCTTATTTTATAATCCCAGCAAACGTGTCAGTAACAGGTAACGGGTAACAATAAGAAAATTAGTGTAATCTGATGCCTATATTTATTATTTCTATATATAATAAGGTATATAAACTCCTTAGAAAGATTCTGTAAAATTTTTGGCCATGCACTAAAATCCTTATTGTTACCTGTTACTTGTTACCGATACTGATTTGTGCCTGTTGAGCGAGAGCCTCCGTTGTAAAGTTGTAAATCCGTTCTAAATCCGTTTTAAGTCCGATATGAAGCCGATGTACTTCCCCTTTTCCTTCGTTCTATAAGCAGGTGGAATAGCGAAGGCAGAGCGAAGGCAGAACGAAGGCGCAATAACATCCTAACCCTGCGGTAACAAGTAACAGGTAACAATAAGGATTTTAGTGTAAGTGTACCTCATTTCAGACATAGTACCCCCCGCCTGGATATGCTTTTAAATGTTTTGTCTTTTTTATTGGCTCATCCAACTCCAAAATACTTGATGAAAGGCGTGATACATAGGTTTATCGGCAATATTGATTGTTTTTTTAACAATATATTTGCGAATTTAAAATAAAATCATTATTTTTGCAAACGATTTAACCCAAAGATATTATTTACATTTCAAACTAAGACTCAAATGCACGCA
>CADCIQ010000100.1:0-10162 GCA_902801425.1 uncultured Bacteroidales bacterium
GCTCCTTGCCAATCACGACTATTCCCAATGCTACGTAAGTAGCAAGAATTCTCTTTTTCTCATTAATTCAGAATTACTTCCCGTTGGTCAGTGGGTCTTTGACAAATCTCTCTAAATCTCTAATTCTTGATTATATAAAATAATTCTGTACATTTACTTAATGAATAATTGAAACGCCTTTCGCCTTCCGGCTCCCTCCCTACGGGGGAGGGCGGGGGGAGAGGCCGTAATTCTTTTAGAATATGAAAAAGGAATATATTGAGCCAGCGATGCGTCTGGCAGAATTAAAGCATAAGCATCATCTTCTGCAAAGTAGCGCAAAGAATATCTATAACTTGAGCGACAAGCCTTTCGGCACCTTCGATGGTGATGATGATACGATTGACGACGGTGAAGAGGAGGATATCATTTAGTCTTTGAGTTTTAACGTGAGTTCGATGACTTGCTTTAGCTTGATGAGCTTCAGCGAATAATTGCCCTTAAGACAAACAGCAAGCTGTTTTTAACTGACAATAATTAACGTGAGTTCGACGAAAATTAAAAACGCTTGCGCTTTGAAACATTAATTAAGACGTAAATTAAAACATTAATTAGGACAAAAATTCATGAGAATTTAAGCCGTAAGGCTCATTAATGTCACAATTAATGTTTAATGTTATGCGACAGCAAAAGTAATTTCATCGAATTCACGTTAATTACCAATCTTCAACCAATAAAAATGGATATTTATGGAAAAAGATTGCGTAGATTGGTAATTATTGTCAGTTCAGCATCGTAGATGCGTTTACATTGAATTATTCGCTGAAGCTCATCAAGCTGAAGCAAGTCATCGAACTGACGTAGTTTTATGAACACGAAAAACACGGAAAATACGAAAAAACAGTAGTTTCGTGTTTTCCGTGTTTTCCGTGTTCAGAATATTTTTTCTTTACGCCTCTGTGTTTGAAAGCCTTTGAGCGACAATACTATCTGAAAACTCTCCCCTCGGGGAGATGGAGGGGGCTTTGTAATAATTATTGTCAGCAATCGCTTTTGCCACAGCATTCGGGACGAAAGCGCTTATATCTTTTCCGTTCCTTACCATTTCCCTGAGCATCGTGCTTGTGATGTTAATCTTAGGCGTATGGATGAGGTGTACGTTCTCGGGAAGTGTAGCTTCGTCAATCTCGGAATCTTCTCTTGGATAGATATAGATGTGGTGATTGGCAAGAATCTCCTCGTTATGAGCCCAACGTGGAAAGGCTACCCAGTTGTCGCCACCTATTATTAGGGAGAACTCATGCTGTGGGAAGTCTTTCTTCAGAGCCTCCAATGTTTTCCAAGTAAAAGAAGGGCGCTCAAGATGAAATTCGTAGTTGCTTGCTCTTAGCTTTCCGTTTTGTTCAGAGGGAAGGCTGTCTAATGCCAGTTCCACCATATCATATCGCTCGTTCTCGCCAAGAAGGTCTTGCGCCTGTTTCAGAGGGTTCTGAGGTGAAACCATAAACCAGACTTCATCAAGCCTTGCTTGCTCACGAATGGTGCTTGCAAGGGCAATATGAGCGTTATGTATAGGGTTGAAACTTCCTCCGAAAAGTCCGACTCTCATGGAGTAAATGAAAAATTATAAAATGAAAAATGAAAAATACATGTCACACAAAAATGCTAATCTGTATTTTTCATTTTTCACTTTTCATTTTATTATTTATTTAAAAACTCGCCGATTGTCTTCAATGCCTCTGCCTTTGCCGTTTCGAGGTCGTCATTAACGATGATAACATCGAACTTGGGGGCATAGGTGAGTTCTTCCTCTGCCTTTGCAAGACGCTGTTCGATAACCTCTGGAGCATCAGTTGCACGACCTACGAGACGGCGGCGAAGCTCCTCTACTGAAGGCGGCTGAACGAATACACTAAGTGCTTCGCTACCAAAGATTTTCTTTAGGTTGCAACCGCCCTTTACATCAACGTCGAAAACCACGTTCTCGCTATTGTTTATCTGGTTCTCAACCTGTGATTTCAGCGTGCCGTAGAAACGGTCGGTATAAACCTCCTCATACTCCACGAAAGCACCCTCTGCAATCTTTGCCTTGAACTCCTCCGGGGTGAGGAAGAAATACTCCACACCGTTCTTCTCAGTTCCGCGAGGAGCACGTGTGGTGCATGAGATGCTGAAATGCATGTTGAGTTCCGGATGCTCCTGCATAAGGAAATTCACGATAGTTGACTTTCCTGAACCAGAAGGAGCGCTGAATATAAGTAATTTGCCTTTTGACATAGTGGGTTAAGTGAAAAATGAAAAAATATAAAATGAAAAATACAAGTTACACTCTTCTGCGAATGATACTAACCTGTATTTTTCATTTTTCACTTTTCATTTTATAATTTATTTTTTACATCGCATTAAGCACCTGCTCCTTGATCTGCTCAAGCTCATCCTTCATCTTTACGACGATGTTCTGCATCTCAGCCTGATTGCTCTTAGAGCCGGTTGTATTGATCTCACGTCCCATTTCCTGGGCAATGAAACCGAGCTTCTTGCCCTGACCGCCCTCTGGCTCTGCCATAGTCTCGCGGAAGTAGTTGAGGTGGTTGGTGAGGCGCTGTTTCTCCTCAGAGATGTCAAGTTTCTCGATGTAGTAGATAAGCTCCTGCTCAAGGCGGTTCTTATCGTAGTCGATTTCTGGAATCTGCTTCAATCCGTCGATGATACGCTGACGGATTTTCTCCACACGAGAATTCTCGTATGGCTCGATGCTCTTCAGCAGAGCCTCGATATTGTCAATCTTCTCGCCGAATTTCTTTGCGAGAGCCTCACCTTCCTGACGACGGAAATCAACGAGAGCGTCAAGCGCAGAGTCGATAGCCTGACGGGCTACTGCCCATTCCTCTTCGGAAAGGATTTCTGTCTGATCCTGCTTCACGAGGATATCAGGCATCCGCAAGATGATAGGCATCATCTCGGTCATTGAAGGAGTAGCCTCGTTGTTGCTGCTGGCAAGTGCTGTGAGTTGCTGGTAGTAGTTCTTAGCGAGTTCAATATTGATAGAAGCTGCATCAGCCACCTCGTCCTTTTCAATCCAGATAGAGAAATCCACTTTTCCGCGGATCACTTTCTGTTGAATCATCTGTCGCATCTCCATTTCTTTCTCACGATAGAGTGGGGCGATGCGAGTTGAAAGATCGAGTGCCTTACTGTTGAGAGATTTTATCTCAACATTGATTTTTTTGTCTTGAAAAGTGGCTATTGCTTTGCCATAGCCGGTCATTGAGAGTATCATTTGATTACTTTTTCGTTAAATTTCTGCAAAAGTACAAAAAAATACGGGAAAAATGAGTATATTTGCACATTATTTTTAAAACAAAACGAAAATGTCGTGCATTTTACATATAGAAACGAGCACAAATGTGTGTTCTGTGGCTGTTAGCCACGACGGAACCGTCATCTTCGAGAAAGAGGATTTCAGCGGTCCGAATCATGCCGAGCAACTCGGCGTATATGTTGACGAGGCACTCAGTTTCATTGACCAAAGCCTCATTCCACTTGATGCCGTTGCGGTGAGTGCCGGACCAGGGTCATATACAGGTCTGAGAATCGGCGTTTCAATGGCAAAGGGTATCTGCTACGGCCGTGATGCAAAGCTCATCTCAATACCTACTCTCGAACTGATGTGCGTGCCTGTCCTGCTTAGGGAACTGGCAGCCGAGGAGCCGGAGCCTTTGCTCTGTCCTATGCTCGATGCCCGCCGTATGGAGGTTTATGCAGGTCTTTGGAGCCGTGCCTTGAAGCCTGTGCGAGAGATCGGGGCTGACATCGTGACTGCCGAGACCTACAAGGAATACCTCGACAAGCAGCCTGTCTATTTCTTCGGAAACGGTGCTGCCAAGTGTATGGAGACAATAAATCATCCTAATGCGCATCTCATCGAGGACATATCTCCATTGGCAAAGTATATGATGCCGTTGGCTGAGCGTCGCTTCAACGATGGTAAGTTCGAGGATGTGGCATACTTCACTCCTTCCTATCTGAAGGACTATGTGGCTAAGTTGCCGAAGAAGTTGTTGTAAGAGATAAATGAAAAATGAAAAGTGAAAAATGAAAAATACAGGTTAGTATTTTTCGCGAATAACCACAACCTGAAAATGTAACTTGTATTTTTCATTGTTCATTGTTCATTTTATAATTTACAAATCTGTATTTTTCATTGTTCATTTTTCATTTAATAATTTAATCAATTATGAATATCGAAGGACTTGACTATAATACCCAGCGTGAAAGGATTAAGCTCAACGAGTATGGTCGTGAGATTCAGCAGATGGTTGACTATTGTGTCTCTATTCCTGACAGGGAAGAGCGTCAGGTGTGTGCTGAGGCTATCATCGACACTATGCGCAAGATGAACCCAAGCGACCAGAATATCAACGACCGCATACAGACCCTTTGGGATCATCTGGCATTAATGAGCGATTTCAAACTGGATATTGACTATCCTGTAGAGATAACAACAGCAGAACAGATGGCGTCAAAGCCAGAGCCTGTGGCATATCCGAATACCCGTATTCCAGTACGTCACTATGGCAGGGCATTGTTTGAGCTGTTTGAGACGCTCAAGACAATGGAGCCGGGTGAGGAGCGTGATACCCTCGTCCGTATGACTGCCAACCAGATGAAGCGTTGTCTTCTGCTCTGGGGACATGGCAATGGTGATGACGAGAAGGTGGCTGACGACCTTGCACGTTTCACGGATGGCGTAATCCAGTTGGATCTTGACAGTTTCCGCTTTGACAGAATCGACGTGCAGTCTATTGCCCAGCAGGCTAAACAGAAGAAACAAAAGAAGAAGTAGCACTCTATGGAAGCATTCCTTATTGAGGGCGGACATCCGCTTAGTGGTACTATCGTACCTCAGGGTGCCAAGAACGAGGCACTTGAGGTTATCTGTGCCACTCTCCTTACTGATGAGGAGGTGGTGATAAAGAATATCCCCGATATCCTCGATGTCAACAACCTTATCAAGTTGCTGATGGATATTGGTGTGAAAGTTCATAAGCTCGGTGTGGGAGAGTATAGTTTCAAGGCTGATGAACTCAAGCTCGACTATCTTAGCAGCGATGAGTTCGTACAGAAATGCGCAGCCCTTCGTGGCTCTGTGCTTATGATAGGTCCGCTGCTTGGTCGTTTCGGTCATGCCACCGTGGCAAAGCCGGGTGGTGATAAGATTGGCCGTCGTCGTCTTGATACTCACTTCCTCGGTTTCCACAAGCTTGGAGCAACATATAGCCGTGTGGTTGGTCGTGATGTGTATGAGCTTAAGGCAGACCGACTCAAGGGCTGCTATATGCTTCTTGATGAGGCTTCTGTTACAGGTACTGCGAATATCATCATGGCAGCTGTGCTTGCAGAAGGCAAGACCACTATCTATAATGCTGCCTGTGAGCCATATATTCAGCAGCTATGCCACATGCTCAACCGTATGGGAGCAAAGATTTCGGGCATAGCCTCTAACCTCTTGTGTATAGAGGGCGTAAAATCTCTTGGCGGTACGGAGCATAGGCTTCTTCCTGATATGATTGAGGTTGGCTCTTTTATCGCTATGGCTGCTATGGTTGGCGATGGAATAAGAATCAAGGGCGCTTCCGTAGAGAATCTTGGTATCATTCCAGATGCTTTCCGTCGTCTTGGTATTCAGATTGATGTGGATGGCGATGACCTCGTTGTTCCTCATCATGATCACTATGAGATAGAGTCTTTCATCGACGGCACTATCATGACCCTTGCCGATGCTCCTTGGCCGGGACTCACGCCTGACCTTCTCAGCGTGCTTCTTGTCGTGGCAACACAGGCAAAGGGTAGTGTGCTTATTCATCAGAAGATGTTCGAGAGCCGTCTGTTCTTCGTTGATAAGCTCATAGACATGGGTGCTCAGATTATTCTCTGTGATCCGCATCGTGCCGTGGTTATTGGGCATGACCATCAGATTAGACTTCGTGCAGGTCGTATGTCAAGTCCTGATATCCGTGCTGGCATCGCACTTCTCATCGCAGCCCTTAGTGCCGACGGTACATCGCAGATTAATAACATCGCCCAGATTGACCGTGGCTATGAGGATATAGAGAAAAGACTGAATGCGTTGGGAGCAAAGATAATAAGGGTATAGACCCACCCCCTTACCTTTACACATACTCCGATGTTATCAACATCGGACTTCCCTATAAAGGGAGGGGAGTGAATAGATAGGATAAACAATATAATTTCCTTTATGGGAAAAGAATGTAATAATAAAGATACAGCCACCCATTCGGGTTCAAGAGTAACTACTCCCCTCCCTTTATGGGAGGGGCCAGGGGGTGGGTCTGTCTATAAAATAGGTATCATCGGCAAGGCTCATGGCGTTAAGGGCGAGCTTAGCATCCAGATTGATGATGATGTCTTTGATCGTGTGGATGCTGAGTATCTCGTGCTGAAGCTTGACGGAATCTTCGTGCCTTTCTTCATGGAGGAATATCGTTTCAAGAGTGATAGCGTTGCCTTGGTGAAGTTTGAGGGCGTTGATACTCAGGAGCGTGCCCGTGAGCTTACTGGCGTAGAAGTCTATTTCCCTCGTGAACTTGCTGAGCAGGATGAGGAAGCAGAACTTTCCTATGCTGCCCTCGTGGGTTATACCCTCATTGATAATAACTCAGGCAAACCTGTAGGTACAATAGCCTACGTGGATGAGCAGACTATCAATATTATGTTCGAACTTGAGGACGGAAGGCTTATCCCTGCCTCAGAGGAACTCATCGTGGATGTAGATCAGAAGAATCGCACCATCACACTTGATATTCCGGAGGGAATACTCGATCTTTAGTGAGGCTAAAGTCTAAGGTCTAAAGGCTAAAGTCTAAAGTCTAAAGGCTAATGTCTTTCGCCTTTTGCCTTTCGTCTTTTGACATTAATAATAGAAAATGAAAAAACAACAAATATGTATTCTGGGCAGTACTGGCTCAATAGGCACTCAGGCTCTTGAGGTTATCGAAGAGCATAGCGAGCGTTTCGAGGCCTACTGTCTTACAGCTAACAATAAGGTGGAACTGCTTGCCGAGCAGGCTCGTAAGTTCCGCCCTGCTGCCGTGGTCATCGCCAACGAGGATAAGTACGAGCAGCTCAAGACTCTCCTCGACGATTGTCCTGACATCAAGGTCTATGCCGGTGCTCAGGCTCTTTGTGATGTGGTAGAGGCTGAACCTATTGATATGGTACTTACCGCTATGGTGGGTTTCGCAGGACTTGATCCTACAATCCATGCCATTAAGGCGCGAAAGAAGATTTGCCTTGCCAACAAGGAAACCCTCGTGGTGGCTGGTGAGCTTGTCATGGGACTTGCCGAGCAGTATCATGCGCCAATCCTTCCTGTCGATTCTGAACATTCGGCTATCTTCCAGAGTCTTGTGGGCGACCATGACAACGAGATTGAGAAAATCCTTCTCACAGCTTCTGGCGGTCCGTTCCGTAAGTTCACCCACGAGCAGATGAAGACCGTTACCGCTGCCGATGCCCTCAAGCACCCTACATGGGATATGGGCGCAAAGATAACCATCGACTCTGCCTCTATGATGAACAAGGGCTTTGAGGTTATCGAGGCTAAGTGGCTCTTCGGCGTTGATGCCGATAGGATACAGGTGCTCATCCATCCTCAGAGCATCGTGCATTCTGCCGTGCAGTATCGTGACGGAGCCGTGAAGGCGCAGCTTGGCGTGCCTGATATGCGTCTGCCTATCCAGTATGCCTTCACCTTCCCTGAGCGACTCCCGATGACTGGCGAGCGCCTGAACCTCTTCGCTCATCCATTGGAGTTCTTCGAGCCTGACATGCAGAAGTTCCAATGCCTCGCCCTTGCCTACGAGGCAATACGCCGTGGTGGTAATGCCGCTTGTGTCGTCAATGCTGCCAACGAGGTAGTCAACCTCGCCTTCCGTCAAGGCCGTTGCGGTTTCCTCGACATGGGTGAGATAATAGCCAAGACTCTCGATAAGGCAACAGTCATCAAGACTCCTACCCTCGAAGACTACTTCGCTTCCGACAAGGAGGCAAGGAGGATTGCAGGGGAGATGATTAAGTAAAATGGCCTCTCCCCCCGCCCTCCCCCATAGGGAGGGAGCCGGAGCGTGACAGGCTTGTTGATTTAAAATATTCATTATTAATTATACATTATTAATTGGTGTGCCCTTCCGGCTCCCTTCCTACGGGGGAGGGCGGGGGGAGAGGCCGAGTTTTTTCCAAATGGAATCATTTCTGATAAGAACAGCACAGTTTATTCTTGCTATCACCATTCTCGTGTTTCTTCATGAGGGTGGTCATTTCACATTCGCTAAGATGTTCGGCACTCGCGTGTCGCGCTTTTATGTATTTGCAAACTGGAAATTCCACCTCTGGAGCTCATACGACAATTGGTGGCGTCGTCTCAGAGGTAAGGCTCCTGTTACCGAGCGTGACAACGAGAGCGTTAATTTCATTCAGCAGCTAAAGAATTACTACTATTCCCTTACCAATCAGAAGGATAAGATTGTGACGGAGAATGTAGGCAACAAGAAATACAACGATGAGGTAGGTACCGAGTACGGCATTGGCTGGCTGCCTATTGGCGGCTATTGCCAGATTGATGGTATGATTGACGAGACACAGACAGCCGAGAAACTCGCTGCTCCTGCAAAGCCTTGGGAGTTCCGTAGCAAGAAGGCATATCAGCGTCTGCTCATTATGGCAGGTGGCGTGATGGTGAACTTCGTCCTCGCACTCATTATATACTCAGCCGTGTTCTACACATGGGGTGATAAGTATTATGCCCTTGAGGACATGACCATGGGCATGAAGTTCAATGATGAGGCTAAGGCTCTCGGATTTCAGGATCACGATATTCTTCTTCGCTCTGACCTTGGCGAGTTCAAGGATTTCTCTGGCGACCTTATGCGTGACATCTCTAAGGCTCATGAGGTAATAGTGCTTCGTAATGGTCGTGAGTACCTTGTGCCTCTCAATGGCGACCTCAACCTTCTCAATATGCTGAAGGAAGAACCTGTCTTCTGTCGTCCTTTCATCCCTGCACTCGTTGATAGCGTTATTCCGGGAGATGCGGCATATAAGGCTGGCATTCGCAAGGGCGATACCATCGTGAAGCTTGGCAACAAGAAGATTGACACATGGGGAACCTTTGAGTATGAGGTTGGTAGAATGACCGATGCCCTTACTGATGCTAAGACGAGAAATGATAGCCTCGGCGTTCTGACCAATAACATAGTATGGAAGAAGGCAGACGGTTCTATGGATACTGCGCAGGTAACATTCGCATATCAGGATGAGCGTGTGGTTATGGGTGTTGTGAAGTCAACTCTCTATAATTTCTATAAGCCTCGTCAGGTGGATTACGACTTCCTTTCAAGCATTCAGAAAGGCTGCACATACGGCATAAATGTACTCGGTGGTTATATCAGCGATCTGAAGTATGTAGCATCTAAGGAAGGAGCAAAGAGTCTTGGTGGCTTTGGTGCAATAGGCAGTATGTTCCCTCCTCTGTGGGATTGGATGATTTTCTGGAAGATGACAGCCTTCCTGAGCATTATCCTTGCCTTCATGAATATCATCCCGATTCCTGGACTTGACGGCGGTCACATCCTCTTCCTTCTCGTAGAGGTCATCACTCGCAAGCAACCAAGTCTGAAGTTCATGCAGATCTCACAGAACATCGGTATGATCTTCCTTCTTCTCCTTATGGTTGTTGCCAATCTTAATGACATCCTTCGTTGGTTAGGAGTAATGTAACGAGAGTTGGACGATAATTAATGCGAGATTAATGTGTCATTAGTGGAATTTAGTGTTTCCTCACGGAGTGAGACATATAATGCCCATTAATACCACATTAATCTCGCATTAATTTTTTCTGAACACGGAATCCGCAAAAAAGAAACGGAAATATTGGGTATTGCGCTATTTCTATTTTCTCCGTCTAACTCATGTTAAATTACCACCAGAAAAAACTTTTTTGCGCTAATCCTACATACCTACATTGGCACCCCTTGTAAATTGTTGAT
The DNA here is from genome assembly GCA_902801425.1 of uncultured Bacteroidales bacterium. Classification (GTDB taxonomy): domain Bacteria; phylum Bacteroidota; class Bacteroidia; order Bacteroidales; family Bacteroidaceae; genus Prevotella. The sequence goes on from CADCIQ010000100.1 coordinate 10,047, forward strand.
GCAGAGAAGCTTGCAGCGATTTCAAATACCGCATAAACCTACACTAATCCTACACTAAACCTACACTAATCATGCCTGTCAAGGCATGAAATTAATAATTAATAATGAGTAATGAA
>CADCIQ010000100.1:10197-19643 GCA_902801425.1 uncultured Bacteroidales bacterium
TATTCATTATTAATTATCAATTAACCTGAATTTCTGAAAAATTCAGGTTTTAGTGTAGGTTTAGTGTAGGATTAGTGTAGGTTTATGCGGTATTTGAAATCCGTGTAAGGTGCTAAGACTGTGCGCGTTATACAGGGTGTCGATGTAGGTATGTAGGATTAGTGCGAAAAAGTTTTTTCTGAACTCGGATTTCTCATTTTTCACTTCTCATTTCTCCATTCTTCACTTTTCATTTTTCATTTACCCCTCCTCCGTTATGCCTTCGCTCTCCCTTCGCTATGGGTTCGCTCTGAGTTCGCTCTTCCTATCGGAGCAGGAACGGACTTGCAACGGTTTTGTAACGGTTTTACAACGGTTTTACAACTTATAGATAAATCTTTTTCCATTTTTTTCGCATACAGAAATAATGTAATACACGAAACTTCCGTTTCTTTTGTAAAATCCATAAAAGCAGTAGTGCCATATTCAAGAAAGAAAAAATATGCTTTTTTGTATGAGGGCAGAGAACTAATGGTTAGAATACAAGTGTTTAGATATTAGATAGTTACATTTGTTTGTAACATTATAATCTCACTAATCATAGTTATATTCTCCCAAATAGTGGGTATTTCGTATGTTAGCAGATTGTTGTAATTTTGCACCCAGAAATCAAGAACAATTCTCGATTTCATTATTGGACAACATTACCAACACATTTAAATGACAGGAGGCTTTACGATGGAAAAGTTTAACAACATTCAGGTACAGCTCAAGACTGTAGCAGTCTTGACTATCGCATTATTTTCAGGTTCTATCACAGTCAACGCCCAGAAAGTTCGTATCGGCGTTAAGGAGGTTACATTTGCAAAGTCTCTTATGGAAAGTCTTGCTTCTGAATACAACAAGGAGAATACTGGGGTAGAAATCGAGATTGTGAGTACAGCAGATGCAGATGCCAACGTACAGATAGCAGACAACGGACTCGCTTCTGTTGGCAAGTTCATTATCCTACCTATAGCAAACAGCGAAAACGAGATTCTTAACAATAAAAAACTTCGCAAGGGTGTTAATGAGACGATTGAAAAGAAGATCTTTGTGCAGCCAACATACGAAGAGGTACTTGATGCAGAAGAGGAAGGCGAGCAACAACTTCCTGGTACTGTATATTCACTCTCTGGTTCAAAGGCACAGACAACAAGACTCTTCGCAGAAAAACTTCACACTACTCCAAATAACTTGAAGGGCAAGAAGATACTGGGTCGTGAGGAGAACGTAATCTCTGTTGTCAAACAACAGGCAGACGCTATCAGTTTCAATGTTGCAAACCTTATTTACGACCTTAACAACCGTCAGCCACAGCAGGGTATCAGTGTTCTTAGCGTTGACCTCGACGGCAATGGAAAGGTAAGCGACCAAGAAAGAACTGCACTTGCTAACATAGACACTCTTACCGACTATCTCAACAAGGTTGTTACTCCGGGTATAGCCGTTGGCGACGTGGTTATCGCTTCTGATAACCAACAGGTTCGTGACTTCGTGACATGGACTCAGGCAAAAGGGCAGGAAATCGTGGCAAAACAAGGTTTTCTCAAGGCACAGAATGCTCTTACAGCGCAAAAATAGTATTTATAAAGGGACGTACTTATTGCGTTCCTTCAGAAATCTCACAATACAAACATTCAGTTCAGGATAAATTTAGGATAACTTTATGATAGATTCATTTAATAGTATTGGCATATCTCGCAGATATGTCATAGCCCTTCTTATATCGTTTTTTTACTGCACGATTGGCGCAAACGCCCAAATTTTGAAAGGCATCGTTGTAGATGCACGTACACACGAGCCAATCATTGGTGCTGTGGTAGGTGTAAAGACAAAGGACGGTGTTTCTGGTGGCGCATCAACAGATGTGGACGGACACTTCTCGCTTGCAGTAAAGTCTGTTCCGACAACAATTGTTGCAAGCTATACAGGTTACAACAACGAGGAGATAAGCATCTTCGAATTAAACAATGAGGAGATACAGATTGAGCTAACGGAGAATTTCAATGCACTTCAGGGTGTAGTTGTAGTTGGATACGGTACACAGAAGAGAGAGAACCTTACCACTTCAGTATCTTCAGTAAATGGCAAGGCGCTCACAGAACTTTCATCAAACAGTTTTGAGAATGCTCTGGCTGGTAAGGCAAGTGGTGTGAGTATCACAGTGCCAAATGGTGCTGTAGGTCAGGCTCCTATTGTTCATGTAAGAGGTGTATCTTCCATTACCTCAGGTACTCAGCCTCTCTATGTGATTGATGGTGTACCTATTGCAAGTGACCAGTATTCATCAATGACGACTAACAACCCACTTGCAACAATCAACCCAGCAGATATCGAGAGTCTTGATGTGCTTAAGGATGCTTCTGCAGCCGCTCTTTACGGATCACGAGCTGCAAATGGTGTTGTCCTCATCACAACAAAGCAGGGTAAGAAGGGTAAGGTTCAGGTGAACTATCAGGGAACTCTGAGCGTTACATCTGCTGCAAGTCTATATGATATCCTGAATGCTACGCAGTATGTTGCAATGAAGAATCTTGCAGTTGCAAACAGATACGGCACAGATGAAATTTCACTAACCACAGGTTATGAGTCGCCTTACGGAAACAAGGCATTCAACCTTATTCGTGATAAGAATGGAAAAGTAGTCGATACAGACTGGCAGGATTATGTGACACGGGATGGATGGTCAAATACCCATACAGTCTCAATAGGTGGTGGTAATGATAATGTAACTTATTATCTTTCAGCAAACCATCTAAATCAGAATGGTATTCAGGTTGGTAACAATCTTGTTAGAAACCTCGTAACTGCAAACATCAAGGCAAAGGTGAATAACTGGTTGAGTCTGGGTGGTAAGGTGACGCTTAGTGAGAGTAATCTTACTGACTATGATTACCACAATAACAGTTATTATGGTGGTGCAGGTTTAGGACTTTTCTGGTCAGCTCTTAATAATGCGCCAAATATCCCAAAGTTCTTTGATGATGGTTCAATATGGAATTATTACGGACAGACTGGTCGTGGTCCAAACACTACAAATATCGCCATGTCAACAGCGGCAAGTTTCATTGAGACAGGTAGTGGTGTAAAGCAGAACTCTCAGCAGACAATCTACAACTTCAATGCTGATTTCACTCCAATCAAGGGACTGATAATCCGCTCACAGTATGGTAGAAACATCTATCGAATTGAGGACCGAGCCTATTTCGCACCAGAGGCAGGTATGGACTCTGCAGCAGGTTATGCAGCTAATGCGTTTACAAAGGTTGATCAGTACACTTGGACAAATACAATTGATTATCAGTTTGATATCAAGGATACTCACAACTTTGACTTCCTTGCTGGTGTTGAGGTCTTTGAGAAAAAACGTAATGCTTGGGGGGCTGCACGTTCACAACAGGTGGATCTTGACAATGACATCTTTGAGGGTGCATTTAATAACATCGCGAGCATAGGCAATAAGGCAAGTGAGTCTGCATTGTTCAGTTACTTGTTCAGAGTAAACTACGACTACAAGTCACGCTATATCTTCTCATTCAACTTCCGTAGAGATGGTTTCTCGGCACTTAGCGCTGATAATCAGTGGGGTAACTTCGGTGGAGCCAGTGCTGCATGGCGTATCAGTGATGAGAAATTCTTCAGCTCGCTCAAGAAGGATATTGATAATGTGAAGTTCAGAATAGGCTGGGGTGTCGTAGGCAATACAAGTATCAGCGACTATGCCTCAAAGACTACTTATGGAACTGTATTCAATGGTGAGGTTGCCGGTTATCAGAGAGCCCAGGTAGCTGACGCAAACCTGAAGTGGGAGACCAGTAAGAAGTTTGATATAGGTTTTAGTGCTACTCTTTGGAATAGAGTTGATGTGGACTTCTCTTTCTTCAACATCAGTGGTTCAAACCTGATTCTCAACACTCCAACATCACCTTCACTTGGTATTCCTGGCAACAGTATTACAAGCAATGTTGGATCAATGGTAAATAGCGGTATCGAGTTGTCGGTATCAGCAAATGTTATCAACAGGAAGAAGTTCACATGGAATACTTCACTAAACCTTACAACAAACAAGAACGAGGTTACGAGTCTTGGAAATGCAGAATCAATCATCACGACATACAACATCACGGAGGTGGGCAAGTCAATAGGTCAGCTGTACCTTTACCGATCAGGTGGGGTAGATCAGGAAACAGGTAGAAGAATTCTTTATGATAAGCAAGGGCAGGAAGTCCTGATTATGGCTGAGAAGGATGCTATCTACTTCCATCGTGATGGAACACCAGTCTCAACTTCAGATCTTGACAGATATGCAGCAGGCAACACACTACCTACATTCTATGGTGGATGGAGCAACAATTTAAGATATAAGAAATTTGACCTCACAGTTGATTTCCAGTTCTCTGGTGGCAACAAAGTATGGAATGGTCAGAAAGGTCGTCTTGCTCAATATGGCTTCCGTAACAACCTTGTGGATGTGTATGAGAACCATTGGACTGAGAATAATCGCAATGCTGATTATGCAAAGCCAATCTACAATGATAACATCAGTAATGGTAATGGTGGCATGCCAATGGACTTCCTTGTCGAGGACGGCAGTTTCATCCGACTCAAGAACATAACCTTGGGTTATAACTTTGAGAAATTGCCTATCTTGAAAAGTCTCAAGATTTCAACTGTACGTCTGTATGCACAGGCTACCAATCTGTTTGTCCTCACAGGCTATTCAGGTCTTGACCCGGAGGTTTCAGCTTCTACATCAAGCCTTAGTGGCGGATTGGACGACAGCTATCTTCCACAACAGACCAGAACATTCACTTTCGGTCTTAACGTAAAGTTTTAATCTTAAAAATCCGCGAACAATGATATATAAAAACGAAATAAAGATATTGGCCACAGGATTATTTGCTCTTACAGTTGTTTCATGCTCTGATATATTGGAAAAGGAGCCAATTCTCGACACCTCATCCTCTATTATCTTCGCTTCACATAGTAAGATAAAATCGAATCTTGAGGGATTGTACGCAACACTGGGAAGTGGAATTCCATCATATTTCTTTGAAACCGACTACAGAGGTGAGGACATAGAAAGAATCATCGACAACGGCGGACTTAATTCCTACGACATGAATATTTCTGTGGATGGTTCTTCTTCTGCATGGAATAGTATGTACAAGGCAATCGGTGAAACAAATGTTTTCCTGAACCACCTTGCAGATGCAAAGGAAGTGGTTGGGGATGATTATGAAAGGCTAAAGTCAGAGGCTTTATTCATAAGGGCATTGAGCTACTACTATCTCAATGTGCTCTATGCTCGTACCTATAAACTGTTTCCTGATGCAAAGAGTGTACCAATCCGCTTAGGAACTGCCGAGACCGAGAATAATGACCTTGCTGCCAGTACAATAGAGGAAGTACACAGCCAGATACTAAGCGACTTGAGCGATAGCAATATCTCTTTTCTCGGTGAAGAGGTTGGTACGCTCAATGGAATAACACATGCAACCAAAGCTGCTGCCTATGTGTTGCGTCAGCGCATCTATCTTGAACGTGAGGACTGGAACAATGTCATTGCTGAGGGCGAAAAGATAAAGGGATATTCACTCGTTGATTTGAGAACTGTATTCACTACGCCTTATATCACTAATGAGGGTATCTTCTCCTTCCCATATAGTGACAAGAAAAAAAATTCGCTTGCAGGTTCATATTATGTAGGTAATAATGTCGCCATCGACGATAACTACGGCATTACCGCCAATCCACTATATAAACAACAGCAGGATGTGAGAATCTCTGATCTCTCAATCGTCAGAGGTGATAGAATCACTATCGCCAAATACACAGACCGTTCAACAGGTACAGACTGGATTCCGGTTTTTAGATATGCAGAAGTGCTGCTTAACTTATCCGAGGCTTATTACAACATAGGCAACGAGGCAAAGGCAAAGGAACTGTTACTACTGGTTCGCAGACGTTCCATAGCAAAGAGTGCTGATGCCCTTGACGAGACAAAACTTTCAGGCACAACGCTTCGCGATGCTATTTATAATGAAAGAAGGCTCGAATTCTTAGGTGAGGGCATCCGCTCTATTGATATCCACCGCCGTGGTGAGACATTCCTCAAGAGAGCTGGTAGTCTTCGTGAAATCAAGGTTCTTCCAACCGATAAGAACTACATCTGGCCAATCCCATTGAGTGAGACAACCCAGAACAAACTGTTAACAGCTGATAATTAAAAGCCCTCCACCCCCCAAGGGGGAGTTTGTTATATACCTTTTATCACTATAGATATAAGGGATTAATACTATCAAAAAGACACCCCTTGGGGGGCTTTCTTGAAAATAGGTATAAATTCGTATAATAAAAAAAACTGAAGTAGTATGAGAAAGGTTTTATCATTATTTGCATTTCTTGCAGTAAGCTTTGCGTCATTCGCACAGCAGATTACAGTACATGAGTTTGCCGAGAAATTACAGAAAGCAGGCAACAATGCACAGATCATAGATGTTCGTACAAAGGATGAGTTTGCCGTTAATCACCTTCCAAATGCAGTCAACGTAGATCTAAAGGACAAAGAAGCTGTTAGCAAGCTACTTGCGAAGTTGGACAAGAACAAACCAACATTCACATACTCAATTCAGAGTGGTCGTGGCATCGTATTTGCCAAGCAGCTCAAAGAGTTGGGCTTCACTCAGGTTTATGGCTTGCCAGGCGGAATTGTAAACTACGTTGGCTCTGGCTATAAGATTGAAACCTTCAAGACTGACAAAAAGTTCATTGTTGACAGCAAGAATTTCCATGACCTCATCAACTCTGACAAGGTTGTGCTTGTAGATTTCAGTTCACGTCATTGCGGTGGTTGCGTAAAGTTTGCCCCAATTCTCAATGAGATTGAGAAAGCATATCTCGGCAAGGCATCTGTTGTTCGCGTGGAACTTGACGACAACGTGGAGCTTGTCAAGGAACAGCAGATTCATTCAATGCCAACTATTGCCATCTATAAGAATGGCGAGATAAAATGGAAGAAGGAGGGGCGACTTGATCGCAAAGAAATCGAGACTGCACTCAACGATAATATCTAATTAACGAGTATAGTAAAAGGCCTCCCTTGGGGGGCTGGGGAGTTTTAAATACATATATGAGCGATAATAATATTGTAACAGCAGAAGGCACCAGATGGAGTGACCTTTGGAAAAAGGAAGACTGGCTCGCCGTATGGATAGGATTTGTGATTATTAGTTTAGGCTTAATCGGTGTCCATACAGGATGGTTCGATTTCTCTGCGCTAAAGTTTTCAACCTTTAATATATGGGAAATCCTAACTCCAGAACAACTTGAAAAAGGCAAAGTAGTGCCATTCCTATCACAGTTTACCAGTGCGTTTTGGGGAAAGCTAATCCTTACATTCATTACTCTTGCATTGCTATTCTCCATTGGTGCAAAATTTCAAGGGAACTCATTCCGTAAATATATACCAGCCTTTATAGGTCTGTTCCTACTTGCCATCGTAGTCCGTATTATCAGTGCCGAATACACCCTGAATAGATATCTCGAATGGGCATTCTGGGCACTTATTATCGGACTGCTCGTTTCCAACTCAGTTGGCGTACCTAATTGGCTCAAACCAGCAGTGAAGACAGAGTTCTATATCAAGATAGGTCTTGTAGTGATGGGGTTCTCCGTGCTTTTCAGTAACATAGCAAAGTTCGGTCTTTATGGTTTGGGAATCGCATGGTTCGTAACACCTGTGGTAATCATCTTCATGTGGTATTTTGGTATCAAGATGCTCAAACTCGATAACAAACCACTTGTCATTACTCTCGCAACGGCAACAAGTGTCTGTGGCACATCCGCTGCCATTGCCGTAGGTGCAGCATCAAGAGCCAAGAAGACAGATCTCAGTATGGCGGTATCAGTATCAATTATCTTCACTGTACTTATGATGGTGTTCGAGCCTGTCATTATCAGTTGGATAGGACTTACTCCAATCATGGGAGGCTCACTCATTGGTGGTACGGTCGATAGCACAGGTGCAGTGGTCGTTGCCGGCACTACCCTTGGCGGAGAGGCTCAGACTGCCGCAGTCCTTGTCAAGAGCATCCAGAACATCCTCATCGGTTTCATTGCCTTTGCCGTGGCAATATTCTTTGCAACCAATGTCTATAAAAGCAAGCAGGAAGGCAATAAAGTGACAGCAGCGGAGATATGGTATCGTTTCCCAAAGTTCATCATCGGCTTCTTCATCGCATCGTTTGCAGCATCATTCATCTTCCTTCCGCTTGTCGGAGCAGATGAAGTAAGCGCAATCAATAAGGTGTTAGATCAGTATAAGAACTGGGCATTCGTCCTAGCATTTACCAGCATCGGACTTGACACCAACTTCCGTGAGATCTGGAAACAGCTGGAAGGCGGTAAGGTACTTTGGCTCTATATCATCGGACAAGCGTTCAACATTATCCTCACATTCGTTGCTGTATGGGTACTGCTAAGCGGTGTGATATTTCCAATACCAACATTAGACTAATGAAATATAGATATATTACATATCTGACATACATAACGATACTTCTATCAGCATTATTTGTTATGACCAGGCAGCTTGGTTTGGTCGATGAACTTGATTTCGGGGCAGGGGCATACTACTATGCCGACATCCCGTCATTCGAAAGATATTCTATCTACTCAACGGAATACGGCTACATGCTATGGCTTTGCATCGCATTGTTTTTAGTCTGGGGCTGGTTGATGTTCCGTTTATGGAAACTGGTAGATAATAGTTAGTCAAATAGTTAGAATCGCATTTTTTAGTAAGTTAAAGCAATTCCAAATTGCTGTAAATTCATTTAGTTATTACATTTTCAAGAGGGTGTGTCAAATTGAAGTGAACCCCAGAAGTTGGACAGAATACTTCTGGGGGTCACTTCAAGTAGGCGCATCCTCTTACTTTTATGTTGTTTATCGTGCTGAGAGAAGGAGATTTTTCTATGCTTTAGTTCTGTTCTTCCTTCGAAGATACTCCATACATACTACATAGTTTAGATGGAGTATCTATGGAGAATAGATGGACAAGCGATGGAGAAACATAAGAGTTTCGGTTATGCCAATTATTTTCGTATTTGGGGCTATTCCCCGTTTGTTTTCACAATTCACTTAATTTGTTTGGAAGTTTCAGGAAAAAATATTATCTTTGCACTCGAAGGATCAAAGACTGTGCGCCAGCCTTTAAGGGCTGACACGCACTTCCTTCTTCGCGCGAGGTGCTGCGCACGTTGTCACTCATCAAGACTAAAGACGAATGACAAAAGGCTAAAGCCCTTTGACTTTTGTCCTCTGACTTTAGACTTTTAACATTATGGCAAAATATCTTGACCCGAAAGCAGATCTGACCTTCAAGAAGGTGTTTGGTGAGCATAAGGAATTGCTCATCAGTT
>CADCIQ010000101.1 GCA_902801425.1 uncultured Bacteroidales bacterium
ATTCTCATAAATTTTTGTCCTAATTAATGTTTTAATTTACGTCTTAATTAATGTTTCAAAGCAAAGCGCAAGCGTTTTTAATTTTCGTCGAACTCACGTAGTATTAAGTATTATTCACTTTTCACCATGAAACTATCCATACGCTCCGAACCCGAAAAAATAATGTTTCTTAAGCCATCGGTAAGGAGTGCTCTTTTCTGGAATTGCCTCTGTACCCATATCGTGCCCCGCTACAACGGGCATATGGGTATATTCTTCCATGACGGTTTGCCTGCTGGTAGTGTCTATGGCACCATGCTGACGCAACAGTTCGGCAAGGTATTGAGGATTCTCCATCAACACGCATCCCCTTCCAAGTTCGGCTGTCTTGAGTCGTAAGTCTGCCATAAGCTGCGAATCCTTGAAAAGGGTGACAGCATCAGAGCCTTCCTCGTTCACCTTTTCACAAGCCATCTGCAATGGCGGGCAGAACTCAACGGCTCCCGAAGGTCCTATATGGTGGCTCATTCCAGTTGCTCCCGGACACATGGCTTTACCCTTGTCATCCCAATAGGTATCTATAAGCATGACGGGGGCATCACATCGCTCATCTACAAGGAACTGGCGAAGCTTCCTGATATGCTCGCTATCGAGTGCCATTTCAGGGTGAGGGTGTGCACCTACAGGACGGTAGATGTAATACCAAAGATAGAATGCGCCCTCCTTTGCAACCCGTTCTATGTGCTGCCTGTTGACGAGTTCATCGAAATTGGAGCGACAGATGCTTGCCGCTATTCCAAAGATTAACCCAGCCTTACGGCAAGCACGGATTCCTTGCAATGTACGGTCGTACACTTGGTTAGCCCCGCGACGACGATCACTTTCTTCCTTTAATCCCTCAACGCTTATCAGAGGGGTGACATTGCCAAGTTTTCGCAGTTGCTGTGCTATGGAGTCAGTCAATAGCGTACCATTAGTGAAGAGTTGGAAGTAGCAGTCACCATGATGTTCCAGGACATCAAGCAATCCTTTATGCATCAGAGGCTCACCACCGAGGATGCCGAAGAAATAGCAGCCTTCTGCCTTACTGGCTGTGATGATTCCGTCAAGTTGCCCGGATGTTAGCTTCTTCTGTCCTCTGGCACTAACCCAGCATCCGCTGCAAGTGAGGTTGCACGATTCCGTGACGCTAATCATCAGGAACGCAGGGAAGAACTTCTTTCCCTTACCTGCTCTTCGCTCGAAACGGCGCATGTTTTGCCAATTGCGGAAACCGAAATTCCAGGCAAACTTCCACAACAGTCGTGTAGGGGTCTGTCTTATTATTCGGCAACTTATGCCTGCCAATGATGTCCAATGTCTTAAGCCCCCCCAGCCTCCCGAGGGGGAGTTTAACGTGTGGTTTTTATCGCTTGTGGGCATTTTTTGAGAATTGTTAAGAGTTAATAGTGAATAGTTAATAGTGAATAATACTTAGTGAAAAATACTGCTATCGCAGAATGGGATGCATAGCGAAAGACCCATAATGGTATCTACCAGTATTAAGTATTATTCACTTTTCACTATGATCTAAAAATACTTCCTCTTCTTTCTATCAGCTTCTGACGCAGGACCTCACCATAGAGTTCCTTTGAGTCTAGCCGTATAGCTTTTTCCTGTAATTCCTTTCCTCCGTTGATAGGACTTCTGTCGTATTTCGGGAAGATAATCGCGCTTGTTGGGCATTGACGGGCACAGGCAGGACAGTTGTTCTTACAATGATGCGGATGTGTTACTGTTATACGGTCATCAACCATCTCATACACTCCGAACGGACAGAACTCAAGGCATTTCCCACATTCTGCACAAGCGTCCTTGTCAAGAGTGGGATACCACGCATCTTCACCAAGCTTTTTGGGGAAATCTGCTATCTGTTGTCGCCATTCCTCAGCATCAGCACTGTCGTCAGCGTCTATGCCTAATAATCCAAGAACTTCCTCAACCGACTGACTACGCAAGTCTATGTATTGACAACTTTCAGAAGCCTGTCTTGCTGCAAATGCAATCAAGCTCTTCACCGCCCTTGAATGGCAAGCGATAATGGTTGTCTGAGCTATCTCGCCAACCTTCTTATCCTTTGTCTCGCATAGCTCGCAAAGGTCGGCTACCAGTTCAACCTTCATGCCAGCCTTCTTGGCTGCGGCTGCAATAGTGGCAACTTTGTTCTTATCTATGAATGTGCGAGAGGCACATGCGCATATTGTCAGGCTCCTCATCCTCCCAAGGGGAAGTTCTTTTATATAGTTTTTATCGCTTGTTGGCATGTTAATTATTAATTGTTATTTGGAAGTCATCCAATTCTTGAATTCTGAAGCCCTGTTCTTGCTTATGAAGAGCGGTTCGGGCAACTCCACAGGCAATCGTAGGAGAAGACGGTTGTCAAACCAGATTATTATTTCAAGAACGCTGTCTCTTGCCACGATGTATTGCTTGTTGGCACGGAAGAACTGAGTGGGATCAAGACTGCCGATGATAGAATCGAGCGAACGGTTGTAGTCGAGTGCTTTACCATCCCTCAAAAACACCTGCGTCCTTCTGTCGGTGCTATAGATACATGCCACATCCTCAATGTGCACAGGCAATAGTTTGTCCTTACTTGGAATAAGCAATGCCTGCTTGTATTCGTTGTTCTCCTTGTGCCCAGGACGCAGCTTCATCATCTGCTCAAGATACGTTATCACATCGTTCTTGCCCCATTTCCTGAATTTCTCAAGAGCACGGGTAAGATCCACGGTCTTGATGGGCTTGAGCAAATAGTCGATACTGTTTACGGCAAAGGCTTCAAGGGCATACTGGTCGTATGCGGTTGTGAATACGATAGGTATCTGCACATCAATCTGGTCGAAAAGCGTAAAGGCAGAACCGTCACTCAGATGAATGTCCATGAATATCAGGTCTGGTTCCGGGTTCGTATTCATCCATCGCACGGTTTGCTGAACACTCTCCAGCACTTGCAGCACATCTATTGATGGATCTATTTCCTTGAGCATTTCCACCAGATTCTCGCTGGCAGTCGTCTCATCTTCTATTATTAGTACTTTCATTGTCAAAGTAAAAAAGTAATTCAAGTATTATTCACTTTTCACTATTCACTTAAAACTAGAACTCCTTAATAAGGAATCAGCGGTAGCGTTACGCGGAATATCTTTCCATCGTTTGACACATCTATTTGCTTATTTGCCAATAGCATGAATCTCTTGTTAAGGTTCTGCAAACCAGAGCCGTAAGTTTCTTGCTTAAACTGCTTGACAAAGATAGGGTTCTCTACCACTAATGATTTTTCCTCATTTACATACACCCTAACCTGCATTCGGTTTTCACTGTCTATCATATTGTGCACCGTTACATTCTCTATTAGTGGTAAGAGTGCAAGGACGGGGATTTGCATCTGCATATATTCGCTGGGTATGTCGAAGCATACATCAAACTTACCTGCATATCTGATCTGCATCACCTGACAGAACGAGCGTGCGAACTCCAGTTCTTCTTCCAAAGTCACCAATCCTTTGTTCTCGCTGCTCAGTATGTATCTGAAAACGTCGCTTAGATGGTCGATGTAGTCTATTGTAAGCCTTTCATCCTTCTTCCTTACCAAACTGCTTATACCACTAAGCGAATTGAAGAAGAAATGCGGGTTGATCTGATTGGTAAGTGCCGTGCAGCGACTTTCAAGAGATTCTATCTTCAGCAAATGCAATTCTGCCTCTTTCTTCTGATGCATACGGCTCAAATAGTCAGTATATCCCAATAGCAGTCCCATGATGCCCATCACGATGAACTGGAAGGTTGGTATCATACCGTAGCGGTCGAACCCCGGGCATATCAGGTAGGTTACATATTTATATAATGCAAAAGCCAGAAGGGTGAACAACAAGTTTGGCAGTATTCTGCCAATCAGAGAGTGTTGCTTCACCATCTTCTGATTAAAGATCAGTATGCCGATAGAGAAAAGCCAGAACTGGAGGAAGCGGATGAGTGTGCATGAGATGAAACAAGAATGCTGTTCCATTGGAATGCAATTCCAGTCACAACCCATAAGAGCCATGTTAGGATAGCTGGCAAAAATGGTACACACCAGACTCACCAACACTATTTTATATATAGGCGTATCTTTAGTCATATTTAAGTTAAAGCATTGACTATTTCTATGCCTGAATATCGGCTAAAATTCATCTATCATCTGCAAATATACATCTTTTTCTTTAGACAAATATGCAAATCTCTCTTAAAACGAAAAATTTGTTCGCAATGCTGATTTCAAAGATGAGATTTTTATACCACTTCTTCCAATTCTCCAGTTTCCGAATCTATGATGAATCCGCGCACTATGATATCCTTTGGTACTAACGGATGTGTCTTGATAGTCTCTACTGTCTTGCGAACAGATTCGTGCGTATCCTTGAATCCCTCGAGCCAATGATGCAGGTCGATGCCGCATTTCTGAATTGTGTCAAGCGTTTCGTCTGTTATGCCTCAGGCTATCATCTCATGGTAGAAGTGGTCGTAGCTCATGTGACAAGCTCCGCAATGTGAGTGTGCAACAACCATGATTTCCTTAACACCAAGTTCATAGATGGCAACAATCAGGCTTCGCATGGCTGAGTCGAAAGCAGAAATAACCAGACCGCCAGCATTCTTTATGATCTTTGCATCACCATTCTTCAGCCCTAACGCAGCAGGTAGTAACTCCGTCAATCTGGTATCCATGCATGATAGTACTGCAAGTTTCTTGTCTGGGTACTTGTCGGTGATATACTTCTCGTAGTTCTTTTGTTCTACGAAAGTCTTGTTGTATTCAATAATATGGTTTATCATAAGCTATATTGTTTGGTTATTTTGGTTGTTATTAGGGAACGGACTTATAATGGACCTGTAACTATTCCATAGCGAAAATGGCAAGCAGGCTTGCTGTAGGGGTTCAGCTTCCTCCTATACCTTTTAATTTACATATTGCTATTTATGATAGTCATACAGTCATTCCTTCCTATGATTTATCATTGCCTCATGAGCAGATTCGTGTGTCATAGACAAAAGCTGATATTTGTGGAAAGGAACGAGTTTGACCGTGATGGAATGATGTCTTTCCTTTTCCGATAAGCACGTATAGATAAGGTCTGCATTGGCAGATGTGTCGGTTGGTTGCCTATCCCAGTTTTGCAGAATGTACGACACATTGGTTAGGAACACAATATCAGAATTGTCAGGCAGTACTTGCATGGCATGTATCATAACTGAAAGGATCATGCGGAACTCCGTGGTGTGGTCATCAGAAATTACGTAGCTCTCAATCGTTTCATCATTCAGTTGCATGAGATACGCCCCTCCGCTGCATCGCTCCTCGTGTGCATAGTCGCAACTGCCAGCTACCCATACATAATGGGTGCCGGGAGTGGTGCGTAGCTTATATTCCTTCTGCCTTATCATTATTTATTTCTTTCTTATTTCCATTGCTCACGTACATAGGTGGTGCGTTGCTCATGCGTAGAGTCGTGTATGTCAGGAGGATTATTCATTTATGAGAATTGAAAAGTAATTCTTTCTACTTTACACTTTACTCTTTACACCTTCTACTTTTCATTATCCCCTCCATGTCATATTGATATGAGGGATGTTTTCAAGTATGTACGTGTCGGATGTTTGCTTGAATCCTACGCTCTCATAGAAGCCCTTGGCATATTCCTGCGCCTGAATCTCAATGCGTTTTGCATCAAGAAGTTCTATGGCAGCATCAATGGCATGAAGCATAATCTGCTTGCCGTAGCCCTTACCACGCTCGGTAGCAATGACTCTTCCGATGGATATTTCGGGAAGATGTGTTCCTGCCGGACATAGGCGAGCCATAGCCACGAGTCTATCATCTACCGTAAGCCATAGGTGGATAGCCTTCTTGTCGTCACCTTAGATGTCAAAGTCCAGCCATTATCGCCATGATATATCATCTGATGCGTCATGCCACCATCTATGCAGATGTTCTCGCCTGTGATGAAACCAGCCTTTTCTGAGCTGAGATAGAGCACCATATTCGCAATATCCAAAGGATTGCCCACACGTCCAACTGGCTGCTGTATGGCATCAGGACCTTCATATACTGTATATGCCGTATCTATCCAACCTGGTGAAATGCTGTTCACACGCACCTTTCCTGCCAGACTTACGGCAAGTGCATGGGTAAGTGCTGCAATACCACCCTTCGCAGCCGTGTAGCTCTCTGTCTGTGGCATACTCATGCGGTCTCGTGAAGATGAGATATTCACGATGGCAGCACCTTTATTAAAATATGGAGCGAAGAGTTTTGTGAGATAGAATGGAGCCGTCACGCCAACGCTCATAGCATACTGGAAGTCCTCATAGCTGCATTCATCTATGCCTTTCATCTGTGGCAAGGCATTATTTATGAGGAAATCAACATTACCATGCTTCTTGATCACATCCTCGGCAAAATCCTCAAGCACCTGCTTATCTGCAAGATCACCAACATAGTGGTCACCCTGCTGCTTATCTATCACGCAAACCGTAGCTCCAGCTTTCTGAAACTCCTCCGCTATACATCGTCCGATGCCTTGTGCGCCTCCTGTTATTATGGCTATTTTTCCTTTGAAATCCATACTTTTACAATTTTAAATCTGTTTCTCGGTATATTTACATTTTGAAAAATAATTTCCTGATTGCGCCCGAAGCTTCACAAAGTCAGGCTCCGATTGTCGATTTCCGATGAAGGTTGGATTGCCCTTTTCATCAGGCATAACGGTAGAGGTCTTTAGCCTTAGCTATCCTTTACGCTTTTTGGGTAACTTGGACACAACGAGGTCGTATGACTCTTTGATCAATGTTTTCACAAGATCTTCTTCTAAATGCTCGTAATACACATCACTCCAATGCTTTTTGTTCCAATGCCACGCAGGGGTAACAGATGAGTATTGTTCTCGGAGTTCTTCATTCCTTTTAGGTGTCAGTTTCAAGGCAAACCTGGGTTCTGAATCTCTCATGTCATTCAGTCCTTGCCCAAGACTGAGGCAAAGGAATATCTTACCTTCTATTCGAAAGGTTATGATGTCATCACCAAAAGGCTGGTCTTCCGTTACTCCAAATATAGATAGAGTATATTCTCGTACTTGTTCTACATTCATAATTATTAACTTGTTATTTATATGCAAAGATACAAATAAAATTCGTACAAAGAATCATTCTATTCAAAATCTTATGATATTTTATGATTGAAAGCTGAATGCACACACCTAATATCGGTTTGTTCTTTCAAGAAATGGCTTCCACATTATTGTAGTTATCTTTCTATATGTCTATTCGATAATAACCAATTATGCTTCCCATATTCCTCCATATCATAATACCATAATAATACCATAATATTACCATTGTGAATGGTATTTAACGTGAATTCGATGAAATTATTCAGTTGTATATTGTTGACTATCATGTGGTTGATAGAGCTCTGAAGGAGCGACACCTAAAAGGGCAGTCCGTGAGGGCTGTTATATTTGTCGATATAGGGGGGATGAGGTCTGAAGGACCGACACCTAAAGTCATAGTTTTCAGGTGTCGCACTTTCAGCGCTCCATTAATCACGCATCTACCGAATGACAGCCCTATCGGACTGCCCTATCAAGTGGCGGGCTTTCAGCCCTCGCTATCTTGAATTTGTCGAACTCACGTTAAATAAAAAAATTTGCGCTTCAACACTATATTTTTGCATTTTTCTTTGGAGAATAAAAAAATATTCGTAACTTTGCAATCGGTTATAGATTTCTATAACTCAATATAAAAAATTTAGGTTAAAATAGTTTTCCCACCTGTGAAGGTGGTCTCATAAGTTAAAATCGATGGAAATTTTTTAGCGCCTGTGAAGGTAGGAATTAAAGTCCTCAGTGTTCTCACTGAGGACTTTTTGTTTACAGCGAATCGTTTCCGCCATCACCGCCGCCATCGCCACCGCCAGCGTTGCCACCGCCACCTGCACTTGTCGTAGTAACGCCAGTAGGCACAAGGAACGCATCCTCACCTATGCCATAGCTTGAAGAGGCAAGGTTATAGGCAAGCTCGCTGGTGTAGTCGGCAAGCTTACTGTTGGCATTGACGAAGCTCTGCGAACTGACGAGCAACTCACCCGAATATGACTGGCGGCTATGCACCCACGCATACACACAGTCACCATCGTCACCGCTATGGGCAAGAGCCGAATCACGAAGGCTGAAACCGTTGCGGTCAACCACATCCCACAGCTTATCCGCGTTGTTCTCGTCAAGCACCACGCAGCAAGCCCTGAACTGGCAGTAAGGAATCTGCGTATCAGCATTCACCTTCTGCTTCACCAGGAAGTAAGAGAGCTGGTCGCCATAGCGATAATCCTCATTGTTGTCAACCACAGCCTTGGAGAACTGTCCCACCGTAGTGGTGCCCGAAATGGTAATGCCACCGAGGTAGATGTCGGTAAAGGCATTTGCACCCGTGCCTGACACCACGATAGCAGGTAGGGAGCCTTGCGTAAGCTGATAGGGAGCAGCCACGCACGCACCGCCAGCCACCTGTTGCTTGGTGAGATAGACAGGAGTGCGCTGCATGTTCACCTTCACGAACATGTTATAGTCGGAAAGTCCCACAGGCTTGCTCTCGAAGCCATGCCTGAGCAGAGGACGGATGCCCGAATACATAGCCAGTACGTTGCGCCAGCGTGTCCTCACTCGCATCTGTGCAGAAGAACGCGGATTAGTCATCTTGGTCATCTTCTCGCTGACCACAGTCTGCCCGTTAAGGGCCTTGAATGTAAGATCTCCGGCTGAGCCTGACATCTTACGAAGAAGTCCGTTTAGAATTGCCATTAAAGCCTAACCAAGCCTTCCCAAAGGGAAGGATGTTTTATAGTAACATCCCTTCTTTAGCCGCGCTTGGATTTTCGGATTCTAATTGTTAATAATGATACTTACTTTTTGTCTCTGGGAGCCTCCCCTGCTACACCCATATACCTCCCATCCGGAATAAGAGTTGAATAAGAGTAGCATAAGAGTAACATAGGAGTTACATAAGACTCACCATCGTGGTACCGAGCGGTGGTTTCGTCGCCGTAAACCTCGCGTCCGAGATTCTCCCTTTGACACTACAAAGATAGTGATTTTTCACGAGATACACAAGTAAAACAACATTTTGATAAATGCGAGCCGCTGGTGTAGAGGGTGATTTTTAATGTTTATCCGTAGGTGATTGCGCCCCGACTATGAACTATGCACTATGAACTGAACTATGCACTATGAACTTAACTATGCACTATGAACTTAACTAACGTGAGTTCGATGAATTTGTATTATTCTGATTTTCACCCAGATTTTAATTTCAGATTTTCTCAGGATTTCTGAGCGAGGAACGAGCGAAATGATTTTCCAGGAAAAAATCTTTTCTTTTGTGTTTGGTAAATTCGTCGAACTCACGTTAACTATGCACTATGAACTATGCACTATGAACTGAACTATGAACTATGAACTATGAACTATGAACTGAATATTGTGGCTTCGTGGCTTTTTTCCCAAATAAGCATATACAAATAATTAATTTACATCTACACCTATACATCAACATAATTATTATTCCCTACATACTTTAGAGAAAAGCCACAAAAGCCACATACCCACATCATTTTCAGAATGCCATCACCTCTTCTTCCGATTCACCGAAAGGACGGTTCTTCCGCTCAGCAATCTCCTGTCCGTCAAGCAGATGAACGAAATAGCCGGCTCTGTTCCTGTACGTTTTCTTCTCAAAGCCCAGTTTCCTCATCGCATAGCCCAACTGCTGCGGCTCGATGGTCTGCTTGGTGTGAGGAAGAAGCACCTCTATTATGGAGGCATTGTTCATCCACACCCC
>CADCIQ010000102.1 GCA_902801425.1 uncultured Bacteroidales bacterium
CCCAAGTGATTCCTCACTTGCTTCTTGTACTACTACTTTCTGTTTATGTAAATCTTGTCAAAGAACTCTTTCTTTTTGCCTTCTTTCAAGCGGTGTTTGGTACCGTTTCCCCGAAAGCGAGTGCAAAAGTACTACATTTTCCTGAATCTACCAAATTTTTCGCGAATTATTTTTAGAAAAAGATGCTTTTTTAGGGTTTGGATGACTAAAATCAAGGCAAATCGGCAATATGCGGGGAATATGAGCAAGATGTTGCGAAATTAGCGGTTTCTGGGCGTAAATAAGACATTTGGAAGAAATGACAAAGGAAGAGGAAATACAGAAGAGCACGAAGAAAAAAAGGCTTTACCATAAGCTATGATAAAGTCTTTACTGAAAATATATTTGATTAAAGCAATTCCGGGAGTTGGAAAAGTTTTATACCATTTGACCCCTTGATCAGAATATACTCATCCTTTGGTGGGTTGGCCGCAATTTCCTCTTTTACCTGATCCACATCATCAAACTTTCGATAGTCGCAATCCGTCTTTGCAAACTCTGAACCTACGAGCCATACATTCGTGATATCTGTTTGCTTAAGGAAATCCACCACCTTCTGATGTTCCTCTGCACTCACATCCCCTAACTCACGCATATCTCCAAGAATTGCCATCTTCGGAGAAACCTTCATATCACGGAAGTTCAGCAAAGCAGCATTCATACTCGTTGGATTTGCATTATAGGTATCAACAATGAGCTTATTGGATGAAGTTATTGTAAGCTGAGAACGGTTATTACTTGGAATATATTTAGCGAGTGCATGATCCACCTGTTCCTCCGAAACTCCGAAGTGAAGTCCGATAGTGGCTGCCGCTAACATATTATATATATTATAGGAGCCAATAAGGTGAGTATTCACATTATGAACAAGAGCATTAGAGCCTGTGCTTTGATTCTTCCAAGAGAAAGAAAGGAAAGGGGCACATTCTGTTATCTCGCCAAAGACAGCGAGATCAGGAGAAGGAGTTGTGCCATATTTCACAAGATCAAGATCATGGGAGATGCCAAGAAGGTGTTCGTTGTCGGCATGGACGAAAACCTTCGGACATTCATACGACTGACCATTTGGTAAAGAAACCGTATGTTTCTTTGCTGAACGAAGGAAATCATATAGTTCACCTTTTGTGCGGATAACACCCTCAAAAGAGCCGAAGCCTTCAAGGTGAGCCTTACCCACATTAGTGATTATACCGAAATCAGGCTCTACGATATCAACAAGAGTCTTTATCTCGCCCGGATGATTTGCTCCCATCTCAATAACTGCAATCTCATGCTCCTTAGTAAGACGGAGCAGCGTCTTAGGAACACCTATATGATTATTGAAATTGCCCTGAGTGAAAAGTACATTATACTTTTCAGACAAAACAGCAGCAATAAGTTCCTTCGTCGTGGTCTTTCCGTTAGTTCCTGTTACACCAATAACCGGAGTCCCAAGAGCCTTGCGATGATAGTTGGCAAGAAGTTGAAGAGTTCTAAGAACATCATCAACAAGAATACAACGAGAATCTGTCGCATACTCTGCCTCATCAATAATGGCATAAGCGCAACCAAGCTCAAGAGCCTTCTGCGCATAAGCATTACCATCAAAGGTCTCACCCTTTAGAGCAAAGAATATACTATCAGCAGGACAATCACGACTATCGGTAGTAATGACTGGATGCTTAAGGAATATTTCGTATAAAGAAGATATTGACATAATAATATGATTTTTGAAAACGAGAACAAGGCGGAAGAACCGCCTTGAACTAATATAAGTCGAAAAGATTAAGGACGAATCTGTCCGTCACCCTCTATGAGCCACTTGTATGTGGTAATCTCCTCAAGAGCCATTGGCCCACGAGGACCAAGTTTCTGGGTTGAGATACCAATCTCTGCACCAAGGCCGAACTGAGCACCGTCAGTAAAACTTGTTGGAGCATTAACATAGACACAAGCTGCATCAACCTGCATCTGGAATGCAGAAGCTGCTTCCTTGTTGTCAGTAATTATACACTCACTATGCCCAGAACCGAAGCTGGCGATATGAGAGATTGCAGCATCAAGGGAATCTACAGTCTTAATTGCCATTGAGTATGCCATGAACTCAGTACCGAAAGATTCCTCTGTCGCATGGAAGAGTAGTTCATCACTATACCTGCCAGAAAGAGCAGCAAAGGCAATCTCATCCGCATAGATCTTCACATTACTCTTTGCAAGAGGTTCACAGAGAGCTGCAAGATCAGAGATTCGCTCCTTATTAATAATAAGGCAGTCAAGAGCATTGCAAACACTAACACGACGAGTTTTGGCATTATTCACAATACGCTTGCCCATCTCGAGATTACCATCCTTATCAAAATAAGCATGAACAACACCTGCACCTGTCTCAATCACAGGAATCTTTGCTGTGTCGCGCACAAAATTAATAAGACGACTACTACCACGAGGGATGCAGACATCAATATATCCTACGGCATTAAGCATCTCGGCTGTAGCCTCATGGGTAGAAGGCAAAAGAGCAACAACGTCATTATCCACACCAAACTTATCAAGCACGCTATGGATCAAAGCTATGATAGCCTTATTGGAATCATCAGCATCCTTACCACCTTTCAGAATACAAGCATTACCACTCTTGAAACAGAGAGAGAAAACATCGAATGACACATTAGGACGAGCCTCATACACCATACCAATTACTCCAAAAGGTACAGAAACACGACGAAGACGCAGACCATTCTCGAGAGTCTTATCCTTCAGAACTCGGCCAAGAGGAGACGGGAGGGCTGCAACATGACGCATATCAGAAGCAATATCGGCAAGACGAGCCGGAGTAAGCTGAAGACGGTCATAAAGAGGGTTAGACTTATCCATTCGTGACAAGTCCTTTGCATTAGCCTCAAGAAGAGAAGCCTCATTTGCAAGAATGGCATCAGCCACCGCAAGAAGAATCTCATCACGACGAGCATCTGGGATTAAAGCGAGAGAACGACTCGCTACCTTAACTTTCGAGAAAATTTCAAGCATATTATTTTGTTTTACTTTGGTAAGAACTCTGTATGAACAGTCTCTTCTGGATTCTCCAACAAGAGTCGGAGGATATCAGGACGATTACCATTGGCTATGATAACCTTGATTCCTGCTTCTGCTGTCTGACAAGCAGTATTGTACTTAGATTCCATACCGCCACGACCAGCTGAACTCTTTGAAGGGAGAATGTACTTGTCAAGACTCTCACCCGGAGCAACAGAACGAATAACCTCAGACTCCGGATCAGAAGGATTGCCAGTATAGATACCATCAATGTTAGAGAGAAGAATGAGAGCCTCAGCCTTCATCATCTGAGCAATAAGACCGGAAAGCTCATCATTATCCGTGAACATCAACTCGGTAACGCACACGGTATCATTCTCATTCACTACAGGGATAACGCCATTCTGAAGCATAACCTCCATACAAGCCTGCTGATTACGATATTGCTCTGGGGTCTGGAAATTAGACTTCATCGTCAGCACCTGACCAATATGGATGTTATATTCGCGGAAGAGGTCATAATAGAGGTTCACCAAC
Source organism: uncultured Bacteroidales bacterium (assembly GCA_902801425.1). Classification (GTDB taxonomy): domain Bacteria; phylum Bacteroidota; class Bacteroidia; order Bacteroidales; family Bacteroidaceae; genus Prevotella. The sequence continues at coordinate 3,589 of CADCIQ010000102.1, forward strand.
TTGACCTGTCCCATTGCAGAGAAAAGTTGACGCTGCTCCACAGAGTCAAGATGATGGTCAACCTGAAGCTCACGACGACCACAAGCCACCGCACCTGAACTAACCAATATCACCTCATATCCATGCCAGCGAAGCCAGGCAATCTGGTCAACGAGCGACGACATACGAGTGATGTCAAGCTTGCCAGAGTCTGTGGTGAGGACATTAGAACCTACTTTTACTACAATTCTTTTCATATCATATAAGCGACAAAATCGCTCTAACAAGGCGAATGTTTATTTTAAGCCAGCCTTAAGGCTCTTGATTACAGCAGAGTTGAAGCCACAATGATCAAGTTCGTTAAGTCCCTTGATTGTCACGCCACCAGGAGTTGTAACCTTATCAATAGCCTCCTCTGGATGCAAACCTGTTTCCTTGAGAAGAGAAACTGCACCCTGCATTGTCTGCAAGGCAATCTGCTTTGCCTGCTGTGGATAGAAACCCATCTCACAACCTCCCTCCATCTGAGCACGGATATAACGCATGACATAAGCGATACCGCAACTTGCCATCATCATACCTGGACCTACTAGATTCTCTGTTACAACAAGCGTATCACCGCAAAGGTCATAGAGAGCCTTTACCTTTGCAAGACTCTCATCAGATGTGACCTTACCCTTTGCTATGAAACTCATGCTTGCCCCAAACTCCGCAGCAATGTTAGGAATGACATAGCAGAACTGACCAGAAACGCCCAACTGATCAGCGAGCTTGTCTGTGGTAAAGTTGGCAGCATCAGAAACGATAATCTGCTTTTCAAGATCCAATGCCGACTTAATTTCATCAAGCACAACAGGCATAAGCCAAGGCTTAACCACCACAACAACAATATCAGCACCCTTTACAGCTGCCACATTGTCAGTTGTTATATTGATAGAAGGATATTTCTCCTTGAAACTTGCGAGAAGAACCTCGTTCTTGTCAGAAATGGTGATAGAAGAGAGTTTTCCACTCTTTGCCCATCCATGAATCAAGGCACCACCCATATTTCCAGCTCCGATAACTGTAATATTCATCTTTTATTCTTTAGTTTATGTTGTTTACCCAGACTTAGAGCACAGCCTTGAAGCGTGCGATGAAGTCGTCAGCATCTGCCTTTGAGATGCAGAGAGGAGGTAGGAGACGTATTACGTTTGTACCAGCACAACCAGTAAAGCAATGCTGCTCCTTGATAAGACGTGTACGAGGCTCCTTGTATGGAATATCAAGTTCTATGCCAATCATAAGACCTTCACCACGAACATCTACAACATGAGGAAGATTTCCTGCCTTCATTTCAGAAGTAAGAGTCTCGATGAGATAAGAACCAACCTTATTGGCATTCTCTACAAGATTCTCCTTCTCCATAATGTCAAGCACAGCAATAGCACCTGCACAGCCAAGGTGATTACCTCCGAATGTTGTTCCAAGCTGACCATAAACAGGCTTGAACTTAGGAGAGATAAGAACACCTGCCATTGGGAATCCGTTACAGATACCCTTGGCAACAGTTATCATATCCGGCTTGACATCAAGCCACTGATGAGCGAAGAACTTACCAGAACGGCCATAGCCACATTGTATCTCGTCACAGATAAGAACAGTATTGTATTTATCACAAAGAGCACGAATTCCCAGAATAAACTCCTTGCTGACCATGCGAATACCGCCTACGCCCTGAATACATTCAAGGATTACGGCACACACGTCACCCTTACTAAGCTCAGCTTCCCAAGCAGGAAGGTCATTGATAGGAAGATATGTTACATGACCATTAGCATTTATTGGAGCTATAATCTTAGGGTTGTTAGTTACCTCAACAGCAAGAGAAGTACGACCGTGGAAAGCCTTCTCAAGAGAGAGGACACGTGTACGTCCGTTATAGAAAGATGAAAGCTTCAGGGCATTCTCATTAGCCTCAGCACCTGAATTGATGAGGAAAAGCTGATAGTCCTCATAACCGCAAGCCCTACCAAGACGTTTTGCAAACTCCTTCTGAAGAGGGTTCTGGACAGAGTTTGAATAGAAACCAAGTTTTGCAACCTGATTAGAGATAGCCTCAACATAGTGAGGATGCGCATGACCAACAGAGATAACGGCATGACCACCATAGAGATCAAGATATTCCTGACCTTCCTCATCCCATACATGACACCCCTTGCCATGATCTATTGCTATATCGAAAAGTGGATAAACGTCGAAGAGTTCCATTTACTTTTATTTTTTTTCGTGAGTTCATGTAGATAACTACGAAGTCACATAAAACCCCGATTGTAGAGAACGGACTTACAACGGATTTACAACGGACTTACAACGGAGCTACTACTACCGTGAAAAACTCACATTATTTTCATTTGTTTTATTTACTTAGAATGCTGTTGCTTTCAGGTTAAGACCAGCCTTCTCGTCAAGTCCGAACATGATGTTCATATTCTGGACAGCCTGTCCAACTGCACCCTTCAGAAGATTGTCAATCATAGAGGTTACGACAATCTTACGACCGAACACCTCTACATGAAGCAAGCACTTGTTTGTGTTCACAACCTGCTTGAGGTCAAGAGCCTTGTCAGAATAATGAGTGAAGGCTGCATCCTTGAAGAAATCCTTATAGAGTGCAACGATAGCATCCTTATCCTGAGCCTTGTCACAAGTAATAACCTCTGTACAGAAGATACCACGGGCAAAGTCACCACGGTAAGGGATGAAATCTACGGTTATACCATCACCCTCAAACCCCTCATCAAGAGTATCAATAGCACGAGGAGCAGACGCAGGACGAAGTTCGTTCAATGTCTGGCAAATCTCATGAAGATGCTGATGAGTAAAAAGCTTATAGACAGAGAAGTTATTGTTACGCCACGAGAAATGGGTTGTTGCTCCCGGCTTCTGACCTGCTCCAGTAGAACCTGTGATAGCATTAACAGCAATATCACGAGTCAAGAGGCCTGCCTTTGCAAGTGGAAGAAGACCTTCCTGAATGCAAGTAGCGAAACAACCAGGATTAGCCAGATGCTGACACTTGGCAATCTCCTCGCGATGAGTCTCAGGCAAGCCATACACATAGTCGTGGTTACCCTTGATACGGAAGTCCTGAGCAAGGTCAATGATCTTCACATTTGAAGGAATTGTATGTTCCTTGAGGAAAGCCTCACTCTTACCATGACCAAAACAGAAGAACACAACATCTACCTTGTCAAAGGGCATCTCACTTGTGAACTCCAGTTCAGTATCACCGATAAGTCCCTCATGAACATCATATACCTTGTTGCCAGCGTTTGACTCGCTATTAGCGAATACAATCTCAGCCTCAGGGTGATTAATCAATAATCTTATAAGTTCACCGCCAGTATAGCCGGCAGCTCCAAGAATACCTACTCTTACCATATTTATTTAATATATCCACCTACCCCAGGCTCTTTCGGAGCAAGAATCCAGACGATGATATAAATCCAGAGACTTAAACCTCCAAAGAATACAGCAAGGAATATAACCAGTCGAACCATGAAAGGATCAACATCGAAATACTCAGCGAGTCCACCACAGACACCGCCGATTTTCTTGTCTTTCTGAGACAGATAGAATTTCTTTTGCATAGGAATTGTTATTAGAATCCCTCCACGAAAGGAGGGATATGTTATTGATTAATCTCTTTCACCTGGGTGAGCAAGATAGTAAGCACGAAGAGGAGTTGATGTGACCTTGATAAAGCCCTTAGCATCCTCTGATGTCCAAGCCTTAGCAGTCTCACCATACTCACCGAGCTTATTCTTTACAAGGTCGTTAGGAGAATCAACACCAACAGTCTGGAAACCGAGTGGACGGAGCTCAAGCTCAACGACACCTGTTACGTTACGTTGTGAAGAAGTAAGCATAGCCTCGATATCTGGCATTACAGGCTCAAGATACTGAGACTCGTGAAGGAACATGCCATACCAGTTGCTTACCTGATCCTTCCAATATTGCTGCCACTTAGAGAGAGTGAACTTCTCAAGGAATCTGTGAGCGCCGATGATAAGCATTGGAGCAGCAGCCTCAAAGCCTACACGTCCCTTGATACCTATGATAGTATCACCAACGTGACAATCACGACCTATGCCGTATGCTGCGCCGATCTTCTCTACAGCCTGAATAGCCTTGATCTTATCGTCATACTCTACCCCATTTACAGAGCAAAGCTCACCCTTATCAAAACCGAGCTTGAGAGTCTCTGGTCCTTCTTTTGTAACGTGCTTGAGATAAGCAGACTCAGGCAATCCCTGCTTTGAGTCAAGGATCTCACCACCACAGATAGAAGTTCCCCAGATACCTACGTTATATGAATACTTCAACTTTGTGAAGTCAGCGAAATAGCCATTTGCGTTGAGGTAGTCAACCTCTTCCTGACGGCTCAGGTTACGGTCACGTGTGAGTGTGATAATTTCCACACCAGGAGCCATAACGAGGAAAGTCATGTCAAAACGAATCTGGTCATTACCAGCACCAGTTGAACCATGTGCGATAGCATCAGCACCAATTTCCTTTGCATAGCGAGCAATAGCGATAGCCTGGAAGATACGCTCAGAAGATACAGAGATAGGATAGCAGTTGTTACGAAGAACATTGCCATAGATCATATACTTCAGAGACTTATCATAATACTCCTTAGTTACATCGAGAGTTACATACTTAACAGCACCGAGTTTATATGCATTTTCCTCGTTTGCCTTAAGCTGTTCAGCACTAAAACCACCTGTGTTTGCACATGCAGCATAAACCTCATACCCCATTTCCTTTGTGAGGTACATCACGTTGTAACTTGTGTCAAGGCCACCACTAAAGGCAACCACTACTTTCTTCTTAGCCATTTTTATTATCGTTTTTTATATTATCCTAAAATTGAATACCTCTCAAAGTGAGAGTCTTGATTACATCCTGGAAAACCTCACTCGGAGTTGGCTCACCTGTATGCTTCTCAGGGTCATAGAGCATACCCGTACAGATACAGAACTTTCTGTTCTTTGCCACCAAAATGTCATGATTGACACACCCCTCGCAGCCACGCCAGAAAGCATCATCGTCGGTAAGCTGATTGAAAGATACAGGAACATAGCCCAGCTGAGTGTTCATCTTCATAACAGCATCGCCACTTGTCAAAGAGAAAATCTTTGCATGAGGCCAACGAACACGAGCCAAAGTAAATGTATAGTTCTTGATACGCTTTGCAACACCCATACCAAGATAGTCAGGGTGAACAATAAGACCAGAGGTCGTGACGTATGACTTATTACCCCAAGTCTCGATATAGCTAAAACCAACGAACTTATCACCCAATTCAGTCTGGGTATCCGTATCAACAGCAAGGATTGCCTTGCCTTCCTTCATCTTGGTAGCTACGTACTCATGTGTACGTTCTGCAATACCCGTACCACGTTTCTTTGCAGCTGTACGAATAGT
>CADCIQ010000103.1 GCA_902801425.1 uncultured Bacteroidales bacterium
TAGAAATTTACGAAAAATTCACGGTTAATTCACGGAAATTCGTGTAGCCCCACGCAGTGGATTTTGCAGCTTGCTGCTATATGATTAATTCATCGAACTCACGTTAAATTAACATGAATTCGATGAATTTCCATACTTGTATATCATTTATTACCACGTTGTTGAAAGAGCGACACATAATAGGGCTTTCAGCCCTCGCTGTCTTGAATCCGTCGAACTCACGTTATGTTTATTGTTAGTGATGATATTCAACCAGCTGAAATTTCAGCCCGTTAACTTTCAATCATGATGCCGTTAGGGATTTCGTTGATTCTGGATGTCAGCTGAAATTACAACCCACATATTTTGCCCTGCAACGAAAAATTACCGTCATTAACGTCATTAGTCATTAGTCATTAAGCAATCCTGATTTTTTCGGGGGGAAAATATGCCAGTATAGTAATATATATAAATTGTATATTACTATACTGAGGAAAATCCTGCTTTTTTATCTTTCTTAATGACAAAAATGACTAATGACTAATGACGGAGCATGAAGGAACACACGAAACCTCAGCTAAAAAAAATTTACTTGTATATCAACACGTTACAGGCAAGAAACGCATTTTCTTGGAAAGTAGCATATATTTTTCTGCTGTTGGTTGGGATATTTGGGGAAAATGTAGTAACTTTGCATTCAGAAACAAGACCTACCCAAGCGGCCTCTCCCCCCGCTTTGCACATACTCCGATGTTATCAACATCGGACTTCCCTCCATAGGGAGGGAGCCGGAATGCAAACGGCAGATCCGTTCTACCACCGTTGTAAATCCGTTGTAAAACCGTTCTAAATCCGTTCCCTACATCGGAGCCACGACGGACACGCCACAGGCTTAGTAATACAAGGTTTTCAAACTTTTTTCATTTACCCGTGCAAGGTTTCAGAAGTTTCTGCATTCTATAGACAGAACATCAAAAAAAACATCAAAAAAAATGAAGAAATCTAAATTCTATGCAATGGCACTTTTGTTGCCCGTAGCACTACTATCAATAGTTAGTTGCGATAACGAAGACGGACCTGACGATCCTCCCAAGCCCGTTATCTGTCCAACATCCCCTATAACGAGAGCCATCAGCGAGTCGAGCAACGACTTGGCTTTTCCGCTGCTCGACAAAGTTTGCGCACAGCAAAGCCCTGACAAGAATGTTATTGTATCGACACTAAGCCTCGCAGAAGTACTCACTATGCTGAGTAACGGAGCTAAAGGCGAGACTCTCAATCAGATAAACGCCCTACTCGGCACCAAGGACATCCCTCTCGAAGAACAGAACTCAGCCATAAGTTCCATTAATCAATATCTCATATCAGCTGACAGCAAAACGAGCGTGGCAATAGCCAATTCACAATGGATTGATGATGAGCTAAAAGTAAAGGATGAATATGTCCAGACCAATGCGAAATGGCTCAATGCCGAAACTCGCAATCAGGATCTGGCTACCGAGAAGACGATGAACGACATTAACTCATGGTGCGATAAGAACACCCAAGGATGCATAAAGAAACTTCTCGAGGAACCACTTCCGGATGATTGTCGTCTGGGGCTCATCAACGCTCTCTATTTCAAGGGTATGTGGTCGCAGAAATTCGACAAGGACAATACTACGGATGAGAATTTCACCAACTCCGACGGCTCAGAATCAAAGGTAAAGATGATGCATCTGGGAGAGAACTTCCTTGCATACGAAGGCAAAGATATGGATATGGTGGAATTTGCTTACGGTAATAAGAAATTCTGCATGGATGTAATTCTTCCGCATGAAGGTAAGAAACTCGACGAATGCCTGAAAGATATCTCTTCAAGCACATTCTTCGAATACATCAATAAATCTAACGAAAGAGATGTGGCTGTCAGTATGCCACGCATGGAAATCAGATTCAACACATCGCTCATCGCTCCACTCATAGACATGGGTATGAAAAATGCTTTCTTTGGCGAATTGGCTGATTTCTCTGGAATCACAGATGATGGCAAGCTATTCGTTGACAAATTCATACAAGCAACATATATGAAGGTGGACGAAGAAGGCACAGAGGCAGCAGCCGTAACGGCAGCTTTCCAAAACGCAGTGACCGCAGTAGGACCAGACCCTACCCCTCTGATTTTCAACATGAACCGTCCATTCGCCTTTGTCATCCGTGAGAAGGATTCAAATACCATTCTCTTCATTGGTAAGGTGAGAAAGCTATAGAAATGACTATTGACAACCAACTGACAGAACGACTGTTGAAAAACGACCGTAAGGCTATGCAGGAACTGTATGGTCTTACGGTTCGCTATCTCTTTGCCGTCTGCCAGCGATACGTTGTCAACGAGGAAGATGTTCGCGACATTCTTCAGGAAACCTACATCAAGACTTATAGGAACATAGGAGATTTCAAGCCGGAGAATGGAAGTTCTATCGTGTCGTGGATGACAAGGATAGCCATAAACGAATCGCTTATGCTCTTGCGAAGGAAGCACAAGGATGCTTTCATAGAGACATCAAAGGAACTGCCTGACCGTGAGGAGGATCTGGAGGTTTCAAGATTCTCGGCAGAACAATTGCACAACGCCATACAGCAATTACCCACAGGCTATCGCGTAGTTCTCAACCTATATGCCTTTGAGGATAAATCGCACAAGGAAATAGCTCAGCTATTAGGCATTAAGGAGGCTTCATCAGCATCCCAGTTACACAGAGCGAAGAACATGCTTCGCAAAATTCTATTAAAGCAGGAAGGAGGCAGAAAATGAAAGAACAATGGACTCAGGATCTTCAGAAGAAGATGAGCAACTACGAGGTTCCTACAATCCCCGAAGGATTGTGGGAAGATATTGATGCCGCCATTGGAGAAATGCCTTCAAAAACAGCAAAGAAAGCCGCCCTCTTCCCTAATTGGAAGAAGGCTTGTGCCGCTATTCTCCTTCTGCTCCTAATCCCTACAACTCTCCTTTTCCTTAATAACAACAAGGAGAACGAGGCTCTTGTAGAGGATAGATCTGTCAGCTATATTCCACAATCAACAGCACCTATTACCCCTAATGCCCCAACTTCCTCCCCTATCGCGCAAGTTAATCATATCGCCACCCCACTTGCCCAGAAAGCTCCAATCACGTCAAAACCGTCCTTGGTTTTGACCCAAAGCCCTGCTCCCCAAGAGGAAGAAGCTCCAACCAACCCTCCCGAAGAAAAGCAAGCGGAAAAAGAACAAGCAACCTCCACCCCACAAACTCCACAAAGCGTAGAAGCTACCCAAACCGCCCAAGTTCTACCAAGCGAAGATGCCCCTATCTTCAAGCAAGAAAAACAGGATGGCATCTATCTCGCTATGAATGCCTCTGGAATAAACTTCTCTTCTGAAGATGTAGCCTCTGAGCCTCTGGCATATATGGACGAACCTCTCCACGAAGGAAATTGGGATCCTATATATAATTCATCAGACGGGACAACATATCACGAAGAAACCCATCATCGCCCTATCACTATCGGCTTGCAAGTCGGCATTCCAGTTGCCGACAAATGGTCAGTCGTCACAGGTCTCACCTACACTTATCTGCATAGCGACATCACGGACGGCACAAGATTTAGACATACCCTGACTGATCAGAAACTACATTTCGTCGGCATTCCTTTGCAGATGAACTATCAGCTTTACAACAACCACTATTGCAACATCTATCTCGGTACTGGCGGACGCATAGACTTTGGTGTGAGCGGAAAGACCAATCACGAAGATCACCTCTCGCATCTGCCTGTAAACTATTCACTTAAGGCAGCAGCAGGCGTTCAGGTGAATCTCTTCAAGAGCCTCAACATCTATGCAGAGCCATCCGTTCAGTATAATATCCCCGGCTCTACAAGATACAAGACCTATTACACCGAACACAAAACCATGCTCGACTTGCAGTTAGGAATTAGAATCATTCCATAGAATACGACAAACACATAATAACAAATCGGATAAATTCGTCTCAAATAATAAGGGAAGCGGATTTATCTGATTTATCTGAATTTTCCTAATCACATCCGTTTTTTATCCGATTTTGCCATTTTTAGATTGCAAAAAATGAGAATATATTGCATATATAACACTTTTTATCCAGTTAATTTGCAAATATGTAAGTATATTGCTAATTTTGTAAAATACATAACCTTTTTAGATTGAAAATTAAAGGGAAACGGATTTATCTGATTTATCTGAAATTTTCCTTGCTGCACAATCTATTTAAACAACATAGAAAATACAGTTATGGCTTATGTTTTTGAAGAAGAAACCTTCAAGATACGACAATGTATCTATGAGGTACACAAGCAAATGGGATGTGGCTTCTCTGAAAAGCTCTATCAGGATGCCTTGGAATATGAGTTTATACTGCAAGGAATACCTTACGAGCGTGAAAAACACCTTACATACAACTATAAAGGTAAGGTTATGGAGCACGACTATTTCCTTGACTTTCTATGTTATGGTCAGATTATTGTGGAATTAAAAGCTGTACACGAATTGGAAAATGTACACAAAGCACAAGTGTATAACTATCTTCGTGCCACCGACCTTGATGTCGCCTTACTGGCAAACTTTGGTGATACTAAATGCCAGATTGAAAGGCTGTATAATTTCTATAAGAATAAAAGCGGATAAAAAAGAGAAACGGATGTATCTGATTTATCTGAATCACTCGGAACACGTATCGCGCCAGCTTTCAGCGGATAAAAAAAGAGAAACGGATGTATCTGATTTATCTGAACCATTCAGAACACGTATCGCGCCAGCTTTCAGATAAATCAGATAAATCCGTTTCCATTAAATCTGATTGACGGAAGAGCAACAAAATGCGCCAGCTTTCAGATAAATCAGATAAACCCGCTTCCATCAAATCTGATTGACGGAAAAGCTACAAAATGCGCCAGCTTTCAGATAAATCAGATAAATCCGCTTCCATTAAAAACTCTCACTTTCCCTATAGAGTCGCACTCAAGGTTAAGTTTGAAAATTATCACAAATCGTATAAAACAATTCATAACATCACTATGAAAAGAAGCAAATACATAATATCAGTTTTGTTGATGCCAGTAGCCATTCTCGCATCTGTTAATTGCATGGCACAAACGCGACAGGCAAATACCGTAGCGTGCCCTCTCGACTCAACGGCTAAAGCCGTTTATAAAGGAGAGACGAGTATGGCTTATTCGCTCTTTGAGAAAGTTGATAATCAGCACGATGCCAATGAGAATGTCGTCATCTCACCACTTTGTCTGGCAGACGCTTTGGCTATTCTCGGCAATGGTGCCAAGGGTATCACTTCCGATCAGATAATGAATGTATTAGGTACGGAAGAGCTAAGCGCGGGAAAGGTTAGTGAAGTGTACGGAAAACTGAACGACTATCTTGCAGGCTATAAGCGTGAGGTCGGGATCAAGATAGCTAATTCTGTATGGATAAACGACCAGTTCAAGACAAAGCCAGAATATTCCAACAAAAACAGGAATGATTTCAAGGCTGAGATGCACAATCAGAGACTCGCCTTGGACATGACCAAGAATGCCATGAACCTTTGGTGCGACAAGAACTCGAATGGCACTTTCAGAAACATTCTCAGTCAACCTCTCTCTTCTGAGGCTAAGATTGCGCTATTCAACACGATATGCTTCAACGGCACATGGAATAACGTGTTTGATGATGACATCACAAGGCCTATGGAATTTACGAATGCTGACGGCTCGAAGTCAAAGGTGATGATGATGCAACAGGAAGAGCGTTACCAAGTGTATGAAGGTGACAAAATGGATCTTCTTAGAATTCCATATTTGAAAGGTTGTTTCTATATGGAGATTTATCTTCCTCACAAGGGGGAGAAACTTGACGACTGTCTGAGGAATTTCAGCAAGAAGCAGGACAACAAGATGCGTAAGCTCACATCCGAGCAAAAGGTAGCCCTTGACATGCCTCGCATGGATTTGAAATGCACAAACGACTTCTGCGAGCCTCTCAAGGCGATGGAAATGACAGATGCTTTTTCCGCCGAAGCCGACTTTTCGGGCATAGCGGACAAATCCCCATCGGTTTCTGAAATGAAACAGTTAATAAGCCTCAAGATTAATGAGAAGGGAACTGAGGCTACCTCTTTCATAAGAAAAGAGTATCAGAAGGGCGACTTCACAGTCAAGCCATTCTTCTTCACCATCAACCGCCCGTTCTTCTTCACAATCCGTGAACGAAATTCAGGCGTTATATTATTCATGGGCAAAATCAGGAAGCTGTAGAGCGCAACTATGGATATTTATTCAAGATACCTTCTGTACGAAGCATCAAAAATAGGATAAAGAAACCTGAACAGCCATACCACAATAGCTCCGCTAACCAATCCGGAAAGATGGCCGCTCATACTGACATCACTACGGAAACTGGTAACAATATTGATTGCTAATACAATAAGAATGACAAAGGACCATAATATCAACCCATCTGATCTGCGTTTTCCAAATAATAAATTGCCGATGCTCAAAGACAAGACTGCTCCATACAAGCCAAACACACCACCAGATGCTCCTATCACGCTACTCTGAGAGTATAAAACGGCAAAACCGATAGATAAGGCACCACTTATCAGAAACACAAGGGCAATATCCCTACCGTAAAGGCTGTTGCTTAGTGCGAAGACACCCAAGGCATAGCCCATAATATTGCCAAAGATGTGCATAAAGTCCCTATGTACGAACATACTGGTGAAAATTCTCCACCATTCACCATCAACAAGGAGTGAGTCTGGTGTACATGCTCCTAAATAGTCAAAAAGCAAATAATTACTTCCAACAGGGTTGTACCCTTTTGATATCATATACAATCCCCAACCGATCATCATCAACGGAGGCAATAGCACGAAGAAATTTCCATTTCGTGACAGATATCGACTTATATCATTAGTGTATCTCCGACTTTCATTATATTCATATAGCGAAACACCTCCAAGTCCCAAGATCAAAGTCATTATCACCACAAGAACAACAAGAGTTACCAAGATTATCACCACATTATTCCAATATCCATCAACTCTGTCAGGATCGGAAATTTCAAGTAGTATCACATCATCCTTGACCGAGGCAGCATCGTCATATTGACTTATATACGAAGAAGATGCTATCATATACTGCTCAATATTGTCACTATGGCGTATAACCTTGAAAAAATGAGCCGTCAAAGCAGTCTGTCTTATCGTCCCTCTTGTGCGGTATTCAAAGTCTGCCTTCCATCTTCGCAAGCCCTCGTCATATTGGTCTATTACACCCAATGAATACTCATCTTTAGTCTCAGAGCAGACAAAAACGCCTTTCATATCCTTCAACGGACATACCTGATATACACTGAACACAAGCTTTTCTGCGCCATGTGATTGTGGCTGAATAAAGTAATCCGTAGTATAGTCGTATGAACTCGTATCAGGTTCTAAATATTCCACTTGTACATAATTCGCTTTCCTTATCTCTTCCCTCGGCAAATCCGTAAGTTTATCTATGCTGAGTACTTTTGCCGTAGCATCTTCTGCAATAAATTCAGCATTAATGAATATAAGCATGGAAGAGATCATGATGAAAAAAAAGACCAAGCCTTCCCACTTATCATTTGCAGAATTTATTTCATGCCTAAGCAAGAATAGCAACAGACCTGATAGCCCCAAAGGAATACATATTCCAGGAATCTCGCTCTTTACCATAGGAAACCAGTCATAAGATAGCCAAAACCATCTTATGATAATCCAAGCTACGGCAAAAAACAAAATATACGATACCGTTTTCCCGATAATCGACAAAACAGATATATTCTTACTCATTTTTTATCTTTTATTTTACAAATCACACTTCGCTGTTTCTACGTTGATCCTCCGTACTAACCCCGATGAAGTTCCTATCACAAATCGCTCTTCCACCGACTTTGCACCGACTTTGCACCGACTTTGGTACGGAGGAAGAGCGGAGGATCATAGGAGGAAGAACGAAGGCAATTATGAGTTTGCAATCAACTGTTGAGGAGAAGCAAGACGGCCTTTTCGTCCATTGCGAAGATGCACGAAGGCATACATTCCATTTGGCTTCACATCACGAACGATAGTCGTTTGGTTCTTTGAATCAACCGTAAAATCCTCAAACTCTACAGTCTCATTCACAAGACTGATGAATCGCAGAATGTCTCCCCTACTCCATTGCCCGGATATTATATCACATTCAATCCTACCATCTACTATTCGATAGTCAAGAACTGGCAAAGAACCATCTGATACAGTATTCATCCTCAAAAGATTAAGGCTCATAAATCTGTCACAATCCCTTTGTCTTTCTTTTAACAACTCAAAGCATCCCTTAACCGCAGGTTTCAACCTACGATAGAGCATCTGAACAGTTTTCATCTTATCGCGTTGCTCAAGCTGCACATCTGACTTTCTGTCATGATAGTGTACTGGTTTTGATCTGAGTATCTGCTGTCCATTCTGCATTTGGAACACCATATCACCAGCCTGACCGTGGTAACCGCCTTTAATATCTACTATAGCCATAAATTTAAGTTTTAGGATTTTGAATACAAAGATACAAAAAGTTTGCCAAAAGTCAAACAAATCATCCAATTCTTTTTATATTATCAGATTTACAATCAAATTCCATTCAATTTCTTTGGCAGAATGATTTATTATTGCTATTTTTGCACACAAGCATAAGATAAAAATATCAATATAATTTATGAAAGTGAAGTATAACAGCAAAGAAGAATTGATTGCAAACCTCAAACTGACGATAGCGAAGAAGAATGAGTATGTAGCAAAGGTTCAACGTGAATGGGCCGAACAGAACGTGCAAAGACTTCGTAATACAAAATGATAAAACTTTTACACGAATTTCCGTAAATTAAACGCAAATTATCCGAAAATTATTGTTGTTTACCTATAAATATAAGAATTTACGATTAAATTCACGGATAATTCACGGGCATATAAGGGGGAACTAAGTTGTTACTTTTATTGAAAAATATGTTAATAACTAAAAATTACGTCGAAATAACTAAAAACATAAGTTAAAATCTTGTATAATGCTTATTTTTTCAACTAAAAGTTTCGTTAATTAAAAATTTAGTTGTACTTTTGCAACCAGAAAACTAAAACATTAGTTGAGTATGAAAAGAGATAAAGACAACCAGACTCTCACCAGAGTGGAAATGGAGATTATGAATCGCCTGTGGGCCATGAACGAGCCTTCGGTAAGCGTGCGACAGCTACTTGCTGAATACCCAGAGCCAAAGCCTGCCTATACCACTCTCGGCACATATATGAAGATTCTCACGGAGAAAGGGTTTGTGAAGCCTGAGAAACGTGAGGATGACGGAAAGACATTCTTCTTCCGTCCGCTCATCACACAGAACGAATACCGAAAGATTGTGATGAAGGATGTCAAGAACACCCTGTTTGGTGGCTCTATGAGATCGCTCGTGAACTTCTTTGCAAAAGAAGAAAAGATACCCGATGACGAAATACAAGAATTATTAAGTTTGATTAAAGAGTAAAGGCCTCTCCCCCCGCCCTCCCCCGTAGGGAGGGGGCTGCCCCCCACCCCCACAGGGGGAGTAATTACTAAGATAAACAGTAAAGGGATTTCGCTAAAAGTCAAACAAAAGTAACTTGTATTTTTCATTTTTAACTTTTCATTTTTTCATTTAACCGCCTATGCTTGCCTATTCTATAAAATCCGCTATATTCCTCAGCATAATGTACATTCCGTACATGCTGATGCTAAGGAAGGAGTCATTCTTCCACTTCAACCGCATACTGCTGATTAGCATTATGTTGTTGTCGCTCGTCCTGCCATTGTGCGATTTCCATGCCCTATCTATTGAGAACAATCCAATACAGAATGGAATGACAACAATCATATTGCCAACCGTCACTATAGGAGCAGAAGAGGAAATGCCTGTTTCTGATAGCATCAACTGGATTAATGTCATGCTATACATCTATGTTATTGGTATGATAACGACAGCTCTATGGAAACTGGTTCAGATATGCCTACTATACAGAACAATTCATAGTTGCGTGCTATGGAAGGACAAGCATAATGGCATTACGATCTATTGTCACGCACAGGACATCGCTCCGTTCAGTTGGTTCAATACTATCGTAATCAGCGAGAACGACTATCAGAATAATGCAAAGGAGATTCTATGTCATGAAATAGGGCATATCCGTCATTATCATTCACTTGACATTCTTCTCGTGAACATTATAGAGACAATACAATGGTGGAATCCGCTATCATGGATTCTCGCATCCTCACTACGCGATGTACATGAATATGAGGCTGATGATGAAGTCCTTACAAGTGGGGTGAATATCAAGCAATATCAGATGCTATTAATAAGAAAAGCCGTTGGCTCCAGTTCCTACGCCTTTGCCAACAGCTTTAATCACAGTTTACTTAAAAAACGTATCACTATGATGTTAAAATCAAAATCAAATCCGTGGATGCGTACAAAGGCTTTGTACATCATCCCTGTGGCTACTATCGCTCTAAGCGTGTTCGCCACACCAGAGTTAAACAACCGAGTCAGTACCATTTCCGAGGTAGCTCAAACGACTATCGAGGGCAAAGGTACAAATAATTCCGCAATCAGCCAAGTTTCTGAGCCGGAAATCGTTGCTGCCAAGAAGAAAACTCCAGAAATGGCTAACGATGATAAGGAAAAAGTGCTTTATCAGGATAGGATGGCAGAAATCCTGAAGAGGAAGATGCAGATGGAAAAAGAAAAAGCTGAAAAAGCTGCAAAAGCATCAGAGGCAAGACCAGAAGCTAATCATGATCAAAAGCGTTACAGCAACATTGTTTTTAAAGTGGCCGAGGTTATGCCTGAGTATCCTGGCGGTCCGAAGGAATTAATGAATTATCTGGGTAAATCTTTAAAGTATCCAGAAAAAGCCAAGGATGCTGCTGCCAGAGTGATAGTCACATTCGTAGTTGAAGATGACGGTAATATCAGTAATATAAAAACCGTATATTTCAAATCAGAAAACGAAATATCCGAAGAAGCTAAGAATGCCCTTATCGAAGAATCAGAAAGGGTTGTTTCTAACATGCCTAACTGGACTCCCGGCAAACAGAACGGTGAAAATGTGGCTGTAAATTTCACCTTACCTATTACATATATGCCGACATCACCAAAAGAAGCAAAAAAGACTGAGGCAAATGCAGCTTCTAATTCAGAAAAATAAACACTCTATAATATAAGGTACACCAGTCGCGATGACTGGTGTGCCAAACCTAAAAAGCAAAACTATCTATGCGTATTCTCAGAATCATCCTTTATCTCATTTTTATCCTCTCCCCTATCACAAGCAAGGCTACGGACAAAGATGTCATTACACAGCAAAGAGGCTTGGTAGCCAAAGGAGACAGTTGTTTTAATGCCTATGATTATTTTCATGCCTTGCAGTATTACAAGCAATTAGACACGTCATTCGTGAACAATAACCTTCCCGTTGTTAGAAATATGGCAGAGATATATCATCGCATAGGAAACAACAAGGCTTGGTTTAAAACGCTTGTCCATGTCTATTCGTCACAACCAGACAGCATGACATACAACGATATGCGGTCGCTATTTTTTGCCAGCAGAAGCATAGAGTGGGACGATTTTATAACAATGATTCCCGACAAGGCTTTGGAACTCTGTGGAGACTATATGCAAAGGGATTCTACGAATCTCGGAGTAATGAGACAATATGGTTATGCCGCACATCTTCTCGGCAATTCAAAGGTGGCTCTTGAAACTTACAAGAAACTTGAGGCTAATGGTTTTGACAACTATGAGTCTGCTTTGATTATCGGATATTCGCTTCTAAAACTCGATAGCGCATGGAATGCACGACCATATCTCAGGAAGGCAGTTGAAAAGAGAAAGGAAGGGGAATATGCCTCTTTACTTCACCTTGGCAATGCCTATATTGCCTGTGGAGAATATGGGGAAGGCATTGGTTGCCTCTATGAGGTAATAGAAACTATAACGCCCAAAAACGATTTGTACTACTCGTTATACAACAGTATTGGCGAGGCTTACTACAAACAAAAGACATACGAGAAAGCCGCCAAGGCGTTTCTGGAATGTACGAAATACAAATCAGACAATCCTCTCGTCTATTACAACATAGCACAGATGTGCAAAGGCTTGAAAGACGAAAAGAGGGAAATGAGGTTCTCAAAGAAGTTCCTCGACATCTCGCATCATCTTGAAGATACGCCACAAAACAAGGAATTGATCCAGAGCGTAGAGGAGCGCGTGGAATATCTCTCGAAACATGCCACGAAATAACGTCGCCTTCCATACATTCAAGTATTCCACAACCCCTCGTTAGCATCATCCCTACCATACCTATCCTCAGGGTAGGTGAAGGTAGGTAAAAGTCGTTATTTTCGCCCCGAATTGCCTTCGTCGTACCTCCGATATGCCTCAACACTACCTCCGTTTCAAAAGCGTCAAACGCACAAATCCCTTGTGTTTAAAGCGAATTATTAGCGGATTCATAGCGGAGTGAGTGCGAAGGTGGAGGTAATAATCCCCCCCCCCTTCCTTGCGCTGGGGACAATAAGCAGGTGTACATGATTATTTTTACCGCACACCTATAATATTTTACCGTGAGTTCGACGACTTGCTTCAGCTTGGTGAGCTTTGCGAACAATTCAAGACTGCGAGGGCTGAACGTCGAAGAGGTCGGCGGCCGAAGGGAAAGCCAAAGCCCGACACGAAGATTATGGCGTGGGGACCTCTCGGCGGACAAGGCGTAGAGGGCATAGTGAAGAGCGAAGAACTAACTGCCATTGGTACGAAATACAATAAGAGTGCCGCACAAGTGGCTTTACGCTGGCTCACCCAGCGTGGCATAGTCGCTATACCAAAGTCCACCCACAAGGAGCGTATGGCACAGAATATCGACATTTTCGATTTTACTCTGACTGACGATGATATGGCTCAGATAGGCAAAATGAACCAGCACGACTCAGGCACCATCAATTTCAACGACCCGAAGTTTGTGAAATACCTAATTGAGAACTACGGCTGATTATTTCCCTAAGAACTCGCTTGGCGTTATGCCTGTTATGCGCTTGAAGAGACGAGTGAAATGATGTGGGAAGTCGAAACCGAGAAGACGAGATGTCTCGCTTATGTTGTGACCGTTCATCAGCAGACTCTTGGCTTGGTTGATTACGTATGTGTGTATGTAGCCTATGGCAGTACCGCCAGTCTCCCTATGCACCATATCGCCAAAATAACGTGGGGAATAAGCCAGTTCAGAGGCACAATAGGTTACGGTGGGCAGACCGAGAGAGAGCTGGCGGTTCTCACGGAAATACTGTTGCAGCAGATTGTGAAAGCGTTTCAGTATGTCGTTGCCATCCTTGTCTTCTTCAGAGATCTGACGCTGATAGATGCGGTTGCAGTATTCCAGTACGAGATGCAGATAGCCCAGCAGGATGTTTCTTAGTGAGGGAGAATCGTCGTGCGATGTCAGTTCCTGGCGCATCTGTGTGACCAACTGCGTTATGCAGAGCCATTCGTCTGGCTGCATACGCAGGGAGTCGGTAAAGAAATAGGAGAAGAACTGGTAGCGGTCTATCTGCCGTTCCAGTTCAGAGCCGTGCATGAGTTCGGGCGACCAAAGAAGCACCCATCCGCTCAGCGATATACGCTCGCCATTATCTTCCAGTCCGCCTATCTGCCCTGGTTCTACAGCTATGATAGAGGCATCGCTCACCTGTAGCGTCTTCATGCCATAGGAAAGGATGCAGGGGAACTGACGCTGGATGAAGAGCCCATACACGCCATAGTTATTAAGGCTGTGGCGGAAGGGGGCAAGCTCGTCATAATGGATGATGCTTAACAACGGATGCAGCACGGGAGCATCAACAAAGCGTGCATAGTCGTTAGGGTTGTCAACTTTCAGAATCTTCTTCATACGAAGTATAAATTATAAATGAAAAATGAAAAGTGAAAAGTGAAAAATTTAAGTTACGATTTTATCGAGAAAAAGTCATGAACAACCATTAACGACAATACAAACTTAAATTCTTCACTCTTAGTTCTTCACTTTTCACTTTTTTCCATGCAAAATTACAAAAAAGATGCTAAAAAGGGTATATATTTTATGATTTTTAAGCATTTTCTGCGAAATTGGTATAATTACAGCCAATTTGTGTAATACTCATTTTGAAAATTATTACTAATTTTGCACACAGAAACAATAAGTTAGTGCATAGTTCATAGTTGGTTGGCACATACGGATCAACTATGAATTCTGAACTGAATAAGACTATGCACTATGAATTATGAACTAAAAAAAGAGAGACTATGCTAGGCAATTTTACATTCCACAATCCTACGAAGTTGCATTTCGGTGAGGATGCTTTGAGTAAACTGAGTGAAGAACTGAAGCAATACGGCAAGAAGGTGATGCTCTGCTATGGCGGTGGCAGCATAAAGCGTAACGGCATCTACGATCAGGTGATTGCTGAGCTGAAGAAGGCAGGTTGCGAGGTGGTTGAAATATCAGGCGTTATGCCTAACCCTACTATAGAAAAAGTACTTGAGGGTGCTCGTACAGCTCGTATGGAGAACGTGGATTTCATCCTCGGTGTAGGTGGCGGCTCTACCGTTGATTACTGCAAGGCTGTGGCTGGATGCGCTTGGTACGACGGTGATCCATGGGAATATTACTTCAAGAACTGGCAACCTATGGCATGCCGCTGGATTCCTGTGGGATGCGTACTTACTATGGCAGGAACAGGTTCAGAGATGGATAGCTGCTCTGTAATATCCAGTCATACGGAGAACCGCAAGATGTTCTATAACTTCCGCAATCCTGACTTCGCAATTCTTAACCCACGCTTCACGTTCACCGTACCTAAGTACCAGATGGTGGCTGGTATCTACGATATCATGAGCCATATTCTTGAGCAGTATCTCTCTGGTACTGATGATAATACAAGCGACTACATAGCCGAAGGACTGATGCGCTCGCTCATCGTCAGCTCACGCAAGGCTCTGTTAAACGCAGAGGACTATGAGGCTCGCTCTAACATTATGTGGACTGCCACATGGGCACTCAATACCCTCATTGACCGTGGAAAGGCTACCGACTGGATGGTTCACATGCTTGGACAGGCAGTTGCAGCTTTCACAGATGCCACCCACGGCCATACGCTTGCAGCCGTAAGCGGTGCCTATTACCGTCTGCTCATAAGCAAGTCACACGATGCAGTACAGAAGTTCAGACGCTTGGCTGTTAATGTATGGAACGTATGTCCTGACGGCAAATCCGATGAGAAGATAGCTATGGAAGGACTTGAGACCATGGAAAAGTGGATGCGCGAACTGGGACTGGCTATGAACATCACCGAATGTGGCGCTAAGCCAGAGCTTATCGAGGGTATGGCTGATGCTTGTCCTATCTGTCAGGGCGGCTACCATATTCTGAATCGTGACGAGGTAATACAGGTATTGAAAGACAGTCTATAAGTTATGAAACATATTCTTTTACTACTTACAACTATGCTACTCTGTTGCTGCTCTTCTGACAACGAGGCTATGGCTGAGGAAAAGTCGCCTATCAATGAGATTGGCAAGACGCTTGTGGTATATTATAGCTACACAGGCAACTGCCGCGAAATTGTAAACGACCTTACAACTCAGATTGAGGCTGACGTGCTGGAGATTCAGCCAGCAGAAAAGGGATTGAAATATGAGGCTAACGGATATGCCCTCGGCACACAGTTGCTTAATGCCATAAAGGCCAATCCTAATGATGCAAGCAGCTATCCTGCCATTGACCCTGTAACGATTTCCGCAGACGGATACCAGAATATCATTATCGTCACACCTCTTTGGTGGAGTCAGATGGCAGCTTCTATGCAGACATATCTGTTCAACCACGGCTCAAAGATGGCAGGAAAGCGCGTCGGACTCATCGTTTCAAGTCATTCGAGCGGTATAAGCGGAGTGGTAAACGATGCAAAACGACTACTGCCCGGCGTTACTTGGAGTGGTGATGCCCTATGGATAAATGCAAGTAATCATGCCAACCGTTCCGTGCTAACCGGAAACTGGCTCGACAAGCAGAATTTCGACAAAAAGCAAAATGCTATGAACAAGATGTATATCACCATCGATGGAGTGACCAAGAGCGTGACTCTTATGGATAATGCCGCAACAAAGGCTTTGATGGAGAAATTGCAGAATGCCCCGGTAAACGTATCGCTCAACAGTAGCGGAGGTTTCGAGATATGGGGAGCATTGGGATTCTCTCTCCCCAAAAGCGACCAGCAGACAACGGCTCAGCCTGGCGATGTAATACTGTATAACGGTAGTAATATCTGCATGTTCTACGACACCAACTCATGGAGCTATACCCGACTTGGCAAGATTGACGATCTCTCGGAAAGTGAGCTACGCACATTCCTGAAGGCAGGAGAAAACAATATCAGCGTTACGCTATCGCTATCTTCAGTCACCACCGCCATCCACTCTTCAAAGATCACTAATGCCAAGGAGGAAAAATACTATTCACTTAATGGCAATGTGACAACAAACGCGCAACATGGCATATACATCAAAAACGGGAAAAAGGTAATCTTATGAGAAAAGCAATATTAGCCGCAGTTCTGTTGGGCGGAATGCTCATAGGCTGCACAAACAAAGAACAAACTAAAACAGAAGAGGATATGACAACATTGAATCTCACACAGGAATGGGACAAGGTATTCCCATTGAGCGAGAAAGTGAACCACCGCAAGGTGACGTTTGAAACACAATATGGCCTGACGCTGGCAGCAGACCTCTACACTCCGAAGGCTGAGAACGGAAAGATGCCTGCCATAGCCGTATCTGGTCCTTTCGGTGCTACCAAGGAGCAGTCGAGCGGTCTTTATGCCATGCAAATGGCTGAGAGAGGCTTTGTAGCATTGGCTTTCGACCCTTCATATACAGGTGAGAGTAGCGGCACTCCACGTCGCACGGCTTCTCCCGACATCAACACAGAGGATTTCATGGCTGCCGTTGATTTCCTGTCAAAACAAGATAATGTGGATGCCGAAAAGATTGGCATCATAGGTATCTGCGGATGGGGTGGCATAGCCCTAAATGCTGCGGCTACCGACACTCGCATCAAGGCTACCGTTGCCTCAACCATGTACGACATGACTCGAGTAAGCGGTAATGGCTACTACGATAGCGACGACAAAGAGGAAACGCGTCACGCATCTCGCGAATCACTATCCAAGCAACGCCTTTCCGACCCTATGGCTATGGCTGGCGGTGTTATTGATCCCCTACCCGACGATGCTCCTCAGTTCGTTAAGGACTACTACGACTATTACAAGACTCCACGCGGCTACAACGAGCGTAGCGGAAACTCTACCGACGGATGGCGCACAATCGGCACTTTAGGCTATTCAAACAGCCGTTTCCTCTACTACATCAACGAGATTCGCTCTGCCGTTCTCGTTATGCACGGAGAGAAAGCCCATTCTCGCTATTTCGGTGAGGCTGCCTATAAATATATGGTTGAGGGCAAGGCTGAAGGCTACAACTTTATCGGCAAGCCTAATCCTAACCCAGCCAACAAGCAGTTGCTCATCATTCCTGGAGCCTCACATTGCGACCTCTACGATGGCGGCTATACTGAGCTAAAGGGCAAGGGACAGCCTAAGAACATGATTCCTTGGGATAAACTGGCTGATTTCTTTAAAGAAAACCTGAGAAATTAAAAATTAAAAATGAAAAGTGAAAAATGAAAAATACAAGTTAGTTATTATGCTGCGATTAGTTCGCGAACAAATGTAATCTGTATTTTTCACTTTTCATTTTTCATTTTCAGATTTAAGTTTAAAAACTATGAAGCGACTCAAGGCAACATTTTTCACTATGGTATTAGCCACAACAGCATTTGCACAGGAGGTGATAGACGTACACAGTCACATCATCCCACAAGAGTTCGTGTCATCCCTTGAAAAAGAAGGACGATTGATGGACGAGGGATTCCCACTACCTAAATACGATGTGGAAAACCATCTGAAATGGATGGACGAGGCTGGTGTCAAGACCTCTGTACTGACATTGGCAGCTCCACAGCCTACATCGCCCGATGTGGTAAGAAAGACCAACGAAACAGCCGCACGCTTAAAGAAGAAACACACAGACAGATTCCTGTTCTGCGCTGCCCTACCCCTTCCTGATGTGAATGCGGCTATCCGGGAGGCGAAATATGCACTTGATACTCTGGGTGCTGACGGAATAAAGCTGGCAACAAATGTTGACGGGCAATATCTTGGCTCTCCTGAGTTAGACGAGCTCTTTGCCGTACTCAACGAGCGTAAGGCTGTCGTCATTCTGCATCCTCATCGCCCGGAACCCGTAAACCGTAAGGTAATGTCGCAGACTCCTCTCGCCATGCAGGAGTATCTTTCAGAGACCACGCGTGCCGTTAGCAACATGATCAGCCGTAATGTCCTGGCACGCTATTCAAACGTCAAGGTGGTGGTGCCTCATTGCGGAGCATACCTTCCCTTGGCTGTGCCTCGCATGAAATCGCTTACCCCCGTGATGCAAGCCAACAAACTGGTTGGCGAGATTGACTGGGATGCTAATCTTCGCGCCCTCTACTACGACCTCGCAGGAGCACACTCGCCAGAGGTCATCCGAATGATGCTTACCATCACCTCTCCCGACCATCTGCTCTATGGCTCTGACTATCCATACGTTGCCCCGCAGGTACTCACCCAGAGCCTTGCAAGGATGAAGCAGTATCTGTCGGAAGAACCTGACCTTGCACCTTTCAAGGATATGTTCTTGTGGAAGAATGCCAAGTGGCTGTTTGGTAAGACGGAAGAAAAGCCTAAGGGTGAGACAACGGCTCACAACATGATTGTACGCATAGCTGAAATTGAGGTTTATCCACAGCATCTGAAGGAGTATCTGGAATATGCCAACGAAGTGGACCGCCTAAGCATCGAGCGTGAACCCGGTGTGGTTTGCCTATACCCTATGCAGAGTGCCGAGGACTCATGCCAAATCCGTATCCTCGAAATATATGCATCGGAAGAAGTATATCAGAATCATCTGAAGACCGACCACTTCCAGAAATACAAGCAAGGCACGCTCCACATGGTGAAGAGTCTGAAACTCCCCACCATGAAGCCTCTCGACCCTGAGACGATGAAACTGATATTCAGAAAACAGAGATAAATATGAAGAAAATAACAATTCTGCTTGCTGCGGCATTATTCATGATGTCGCAACAAACAAAAGGACAGAATATGGCACTAACAACTAAACAGCAGGCTCTCGTGGCAATAGCTGCCAACGAGGCTAAGGGTGATCTCGAACAGCTCAGAGCATCCCTTAACAAAGGATTAGACAATGGTCTTACCGTTAGCGAGGCAAAGGAGGCTCTTTCGCACCTCTATGCCTACACAGGCTTTCCGCGCTCGCTCAACGCTCTCGGCATATTGCAGCAGGTAATAAAGGAACGTGCAGAAGCAGGACTCCGAACTGATGAAGGTAACGAGGCTGCCCCTCTGCCCAAAGAGTACGATGCCCTTAAACAGGGTACTGAGGTACAGACTAAACTCTGCGGAGGCAAACCGTTCACCTACACCTTCGCTCCTCAAACCGACTACTATCTGAAGGCGCATCTCTTCGGTGACATCTTCGCCCGTAACAACCTTTCCTTTGCCGACCGCGAGGTAGTGACGGTAAGTGCCATCTCTGCCCTACCCGGCTGCGAGCCACAACTGCAAGCTCATGTGTCCGGGGCAAGAAACATGGGTGTTTCCGACGAAGCTCTCAAGGAAATGCCTGCCTTGCTCGAAAAGAACATAGGTATGGCAGAGGCAGAAAGACTGCGTGGTGCCTTAGCCGCAATTCTTGGCGGCACTCACACGCCTGTGCAAACTGTTGATTTCTCCGTATGGCCTAAGGGCGAGCGTAACACAGCATACGCCAAATATTTCACAGGCAACAGCTATCTGGCTCAGATGGAGGGCGGAATGGCTAACGTAACCTTCGAGCCTCGCTGCCGCAACAACTGGCATATCCACCACAAGCAGGTTCAGGTGCTGATTTGCGTTTCAGGTCGCGGATGGTATCAGGAATGGGGCAAGGAAGCTGTCGAGATGACTCCAGGCACAATAATCGCCGTTCCTGCCGAAGTAAAGCACTGGCACGGAGCAGCCAAGGATTCATGGTTCCAGCATCTCACCTATCACAAGGACGTGCAGGAAGGAGCCTCAAACGAATGGCTCGAACCTGTAACGGATGATGTTTACGACAAGGTGAAAGATTAGTTACAAGTCCGTTGTAAATCCGTTGTAAATCCGCTCTTCCTCCCATGTAAATAACGTGAGTTCGACGAATTTACCAAACACAAAAGAAAAGATTTTTTCCTGGATTTTTTCAAAAGATTATCTCCAGATTTCTGAAGGAGCTTGCGTACAAATTCATCGAACTCACGTTAAATACCATTATAATACCATAAACTATTGTATTATTAAGGTAATTTAATGGTAAGGTTTTGGTGTTTTATTTGGATTTTCAACGGAACTACAATATTTCCATACTGAAGAAAAAGAGAAAGACAAATGCCAAAATGTCAGTCAAAAATTCGCGACTGACATTTTTGTCGTTAAATATTGACATTTTTTGCATTTATGACATTTGGCACGTTTTTCGCTAAGAGCATCATAACAACGCGAGTCTATATTCCATAGACCTCTACGCTAAAACAATAATAATAACAACATAAAATCATTAAGACAATGAACATTAAACCATTAGCAGACCGCGTGCTGATTACTCCAGCACCGGCAGAAGAGAAGATCGGTGGTATCATCATTCCAGACACAGCAAAGGAGAAGCCTCTTCAGGGCACCGTAGCTGCTGTAGGCAACGGCACAAAGGACGAGGAGATGGTACTCAAGGTTGGTGACAACGTACTCTACGGC
Organism: uncultured Bacteroidales bacterium; assembly: GCA_902801425.1. Taxonomy (GTDB): domain Bacteria; phylum Bacteroidota; class Bacteroidia; order Bacteroidales; family Bacteroidaceae; genus Prevotella. The sequence continues at coordinate 21,045 of CADCIQ010000103.1, forward strand.
AAGTATGCCGGTCAGGAGATCGAGTATAAGGGCGAGAAGTTTATCGTAATGCGTCAGAGCGACGTGATTGC
>CADCIQ010000104.1 GCA_902801425.1 uncultured Bacteroidales bacterium
CAGTTTCCTCATCGCATAGCCCAACTGCTGCGGCTCGATGGTCTGCTTGGTGTGAGGAAGAAGCACCTCTATTATGGAGGCATTGTTCATCCACACCCCTGGGCGCGTTTCATCGGGCAGAGAGAAGTAATTTCCGATAAGCTCGGCGGTGAGGTCGGGCACTTCATTACTGAGTAATGCAGTTTTCCAAATTATATGTAAATACTTCGATATAAATTCGTTTCCATTATTACTCCAACAGTTTTATTAACAATAAATCTATTTAGCTGATAATTTATCGAGTTCACGTAATTTTAGTAGCCATTTAGGAATGAAATAATCCTCAGACAAAAGGAGCAGCACCCTGTTAAAGATGCTGCTCCCTATTATTTTATTCAAAATAAAGTGCTCTTTACTCATTTCATCGAAGCCTTCAGAATCTCTGTGATGTCCTCGGGCTTCAAGTCCATATATCCGGCTGGATAGCAGATGGTGCCTTCGGTAATGCCAGGAATCATATCCTCTGTGGCACCAAGTTCGCTGATGGTCAGAGGCAAGCCTATCTCTAGCATCCAGTTTTTCAGAGCATCGAGTCCTGCTTCGGCAATCTGCTCGTCGGTCATTCCCTCGCCCTTGATATCCCAGACATTCTTGGCAAAGCGCACGAACTTGGTTAGTCCTGGCTTCATGGCACGATGATAATAGGCCATAGAAACGGATGCCAGACAGAAGCCGTGAGGCGCGTGTGTCCAGGCTCCGATGGAGTGGCCAATCATGTGAACCATCCAGTCCTGGTGTTTGCCCAGTCCGATGAGCGTGTTGAGTGCCCAGGTGGCCGTCCACATGATATTCGAGCGAGCTTCGTAGTCCTGTGGATTCTTGACGGCGATGCGAGAAGCGGTGATCAGACTGCGCATCAGTCCTTCTGAAAGGTAGTCGCTGGTATTGTCGTCGAAGTCGCTGAAATACTGCTCCATAATGTGGTTCATGATATCGTAGATGCCTGCCTTCATCTGGTCTTCAGGCACAGTCATCGTGAACTTTGGATTTAGGATAGAGAATTTCGGCATCAGTCGGTTGTCGAACACATGGCCTACCTTGAATGTGTGCTCTGCATCGGTAATCACCGTGCCGGCATTCATTTCCGAGCCAGTACCCGCCATCGTCAGGATACAAGCTACGGGCAACAGACGCTGATCAGCTGCGGGCTGTTCCTGCTTCAGTCAGAACTGATCCCAGTAGTCGCCCTCGTAATAGACGGATGCAGCCACAGCCTTTGAATAGTCGCAAACGCTGCCACCTCCAAGTGCAAGAATCAGGTCAATGTTGTTCTCACGGGCTATTTTTACACCTTCATGCAGCTTCTCAAGTGTTGGATTGCTCATCACACATGGATTCTCCACGATCGTCTTGCCTGCCTCGCGAAGGATGGCTACGACCAGGTCGTAAATACCATTGCGTTTCACACTTCCGCCGCCGTAGTTCAACATCACGACGGGACCATAGTGGGTCAGCTCGTCCTTGAGGAAGTTCAAGGACTCATCACCAAAATACAGTTTGGTGGGATTATAATAAGAAAAGTTGCCTAACATAGTTATAGGTTATTTAACTTCACGTTCCTGAATGGTCTTGCCTGAACCCCAAGCCGTGCCGACTTTCTCACCGACCATACGGTATTCGTTTTTGGAAGAATCGAAGATTACAGGCTGAAGCTTCCCAAGATCTATGTTACCCTCTTCGTCAAGGATGCTCTCGTCTGCACTCATGTTGATGATTTCGCCAACGACATGGGCACCACCATTCTCGTTTTCATCGAAGGTTACGACCTTGCATTCCAATGTCAGCTTGTACTCATTGATGATAGGTGCATCGACGTTGGGACTTGGGGTGATAGTGAATCCTGCCTTAGCCACTTTGTCGGGTACGTCGTTGCCTGAAACGATTCCAAAGTAGTCGCTTTGGGTAATGTCACCTATCGTAGCAAAGCAGATGGTGAAGGCCTTCTTTAGACGGATGTTATCCGTAGTCTTATGTTTGGAGAGTTCAAAAGTGATATGCTTGGGACCGCACTGGCCTCCCCACGCAGCCATCATCACATCGGGATTCTTGTTCTCGTCCCATGTGGCAATCATGATGGCTGGCAATGGCGTGATAACAGTTTTGTTGCTGAAGTTCTTGCGCCCCTCAACGGCCTTCACCTCGATTTTCTCCTGAGTGGGGTTCTCATTGACGTTAGCCTCACTCTTTTGCTCCTTGTTTCCACAGGCAGCGATGAGCAGTGCGCCTGTCAGCACGATGACTGATGTCTTCATAAAGTTCTTCATAACAATTGTTCTTTCTGTTTGTTATTTCCTGTATTTCTCAATCATAGCCCGTAAGGTTGCGCCGTGATGGCCTTCCTGCTTGGCAAAGATTTCCATCTCATCGGCAGCCTCGTTCATGCCAGCAGCCCTGAATGCCTGAGCAAACTGGTTGACTTGTTCTTCACCCTTTTCCTCTCCAACAGCAAAGTTCTCTGCCACTTTCCAAATGTCGGCGTTATACTTGCCGTTGAGCGTAGCGTAGAATCCTGCATGAACGGCCTCCTGATTGGCCATCTCAATAAAGGTATGTGAGACCTCCTCTGGATAGCCTTGTTCCTTGGCCATACGAGCGAGCGCATAGTACATCATTACTCCTGCGGCTTCTGCCTTGGCGGCTCCGTCGCATAACTTCTCAAAATCTGTTCCTTTTGTGAGTCCGTAAATCATATTGTCTTGTTTGATAAATTTAATGCTTTCTGAATTTGTTCCGTAACCGTTTGTAGCCTTCAACGCCTAGAATGGTTAGTCCTCCATACTGGCAGGTTTTTGCAACCCCGAAGAGAACTGCCCAAAGCACACCTTTTGTAGCAGTACTAATAGGCAACAGCATCTGGGCGAATGACAGAATATAGAACGGTATGCAGCACAACAGGACGATGACACCCGTCCTGAATGATAGGGATTGTAGCCACTGTTTTATTTTCATGACCATTCGAAATTGTTATTTCCTCCATTTATTATAGAGTTTCTTACAATACTCCCAGCCACCTGTTGACCAAAGGGCGAGGAATATGAGTACCGGCTGGAAGAATAGTCGGATGAGACGAGCCTGATCGGTGTTGAGACCGAAGGCATTGATATGATTCACATACTGGTTGATGTTGCCTGGGAAGATTAGTACATAGAATAGAGCAAGCAGCGAACCGACGAGTGCTTTCTTTTTCCAGAGGAACAGCATGCCAAGGCCGAGGGCAATCTCCACCACGCCCGATGCCAGCACGACGAAATCTGTAAAGCCCGGACTAAACTGAAGCCATGTGGGGACTTGTGCAACGAACTCTTGACGAGCTATTGTCAGATGACTGATACCTGCGTAGGTCATGAAGATACCGAGTAGCAAACGAATGCATAATTTGATGTATTTCATTTTGCACTGATTATTTATTTTTTAATGTGTCGATAATCATGTCTAATTCACTGGCCAGATGTGTATAGTCTTCAATCTGGAGCGGACAGACTTTCAGCGTCTCACCCATGCCAGCAGGAATGAGCTTGTAGGCTTGTTCTTCCATCTCGCGCCCTTTCTCTGTGAGGCTTACAATCTGTTGACGCTTGTCCGACTCTCCTTTCTTACGACTGACAATACACAGTTTTTCCATGCGCTGGAGTAGGGGAGTCACGGTGTTCGTTTCCAACACCAGCCGATGTGCAATCTCACTTACAGGCTGGCAGTCTTTTTCCCATAGCACCATCAAAACGAGATACTGCGGGTAGGTAATACCCAGCTCTGTCAACATTGGTGTGTAGGCCTGGGTTATCAGTCTTGTTGCCGTATAGAGACGGAAACATATCTGGTTGTCAAGTTGCAATTCTGAGTGCATAATTTCCAATAGTCAATTATCCTAACATTTTCTCAACATCTTTCTCAAAGTCCTTTGGCTCAACGGTTGGTGCAAAGCGCAGGATAGTCTCACCATCCTTTGATATCAAGAATTTTGTGAAATTCCACAGAATGTCGTTGGCTTTCTCCACGCTCGAACTCAATGTCTTCAGCATAGCCTGAATCTCTTTGGCTTTCTCTCCACTATACTCCTCTGTAGGAGCCTGAGCCTTCAGATACTCGAAAATGGGCTGGGCATCTTGACCGTTGACATCACCCTTTCTCATGATCTGAAAGGTCACACCATAGTTCAGCTGGCAGAACTCCTCAATCTTGGCATCGCCTTCAGGATCCTGCTCCTTGAACTGGTTGCAGGGGAATCCTATGATGACCAGTCCTTTGTCTTTGTACTTCTTGTTCAGTTCCTCCAATCCTGCGAACTGAGGAGTAAATCCACACCTGCTGGCTGTGTTCACAATCAGCAATACCTTACCCTGAAACTGTGAGAAATCAATCTCCTTACCTTTGCTTGAAAAAGCCTTGAAATCATAAATCTTTTGCATACCTTTTTATTTGTTATAGTCATTTATGTCGTTTGCGATGCAAAGGTAAGGATAATAATTTATATCGCAAACGATTTATTTGAAAAATTAAGACAATTTAACAATGTATCGCGTATGAGTAACTATTCAGTGATAGTCCATTTTGCCGCAATCCAAGTTTAGAAAAGAGTTGGGATTGCAATATATGTAAGTTGTTATGCTTTTTTGTAGTCTCTACGATGGAGAACAGATAAAGAAAAGGATTTGCCCCAGCATCAAAGCAGAAAGTGCTTGAGTTCTTCATTTGTCCTGATGCCCCTTCTATGTTGCAAACCAAATAATTGATTGTTATTTTTGCGTTGTTTAACCATTTTATTCCTGTTCTTGCTTTATTTTGCAATTGCAATGTCAAGAAAGCAAAAAAATGAATCAAGCTTATATTTTGTCATTTTTATATTTGTTTTTGAGCTCCCCCGAATTTTTATGGCCGTAAATTTTATGGCTGTAAAATTTGATTGCAAATGTACATAAATAACTTGATATCCCAAGAAAAATAATGGGAAATAAAGCCGAATAATCAATTAGGAACGGTAAATTACAATTTCTGCATCGTTTTCTCCTGCCTGACTTGAAGAGAAAGTTACCCAGATGAAGCGACGTATATTCCGTGGGAAAGAAGTCACAAAGGGCAGCTTATCCATGGATGACATGTAAACAAACGTTATAACCATCATTTTTGTATTCATGCAACATATTTCTAGTTAAAATTGCTTTATTTTTAGCGGAAATATAAAGAAAAATACACTTTTCCGCTGATTATGGAAACTTTTTTGCTATATTTGCAGCGGATTTAATAAAATAACATATCACAATGATTATCGGACGTGAAAAGGAACAACGTGAACTGCAGAGTCTTCTTGACAAAGACGAGTCACTGTTTTGTGCCGTCTATGGCAGACGGCGCGTCGGCAAGACATATCTTATAAGAGAAACCTTCAACTATCAATTCTGCTTTCAGCACACAGGAGTAGCCAAAGGAACGCTTCGCCAACAACTAACAGCATTTCGCAACTCTCTGGTGGCAGCAGGCTTGGTCAAGTGCAGCATACCCAAAACATGGATTGACGCCTTCGAACTGCTAAAGCAGCTCATCAACAATGCTCCTTCCGGCAAGAAGGTTCTTTTCATCGACGAGCTTCCATGGATGGACACGCCCAAGGGGAACCTTATTGGCGCTCTGGAAAACTTCTGGAACGGATGGGCTACGGCGCGAAGGGAGAAGGATATCGTACTCATTGTATGCGGTAGTGCCACCTCATGGATCAGTAAGAAACTCCTAAAGGACAAGGGAGGGCTTCGCGGAAGGCTGACAAACCGTATCAAACTCCTTCCATTCACGCTTCACGAATGCGAATTATTTGCCAAGAGCGCCAATCTTGCCCTTGGTAGGAAGGACGTGCTGGAACTCTACATGATTCTCGGTGGAATACCATACTATTGGAGCTTCTTGAAGAAAGGACTGAGCGTGGCACAGAATATTGACCAGTTATTCTTTACAGAGACGGCTCAACTGCATGATGAATTTGAAGCACTCTATTCCGTCCTGTTCAAGCGCCCTGAGAATTACCTCAAAATCATCAGATGCATGTGCGACGGAAAAAAGTCTGGCATGGCTAGGGAGGAAATCTTGCGAGTGAGTAAACTTACAGACGGAGGCACCTTTTCTACCATACTGGAAGAGCTGGAAGAGTGTGGCTTCATTCGCCGCTTTGCTTCTGCCGATACAGCCGAGACAAACGCCCTTTATCAGCTGATTGATAATTATACCCTCTTCTATTACCTCTGCATAAAAAAGAATGCTTTCAGCGATGAGCATTATTGGGCCAACACCTTCACCTCAACGTCCCATAACGCATGGAAGGGGCACGCTTTTGAACGGGTATGTCTTCAGCATGTCCCTCAGATTAAGGCTGCACTTGGCATTTCAGGAGTACAGACAAACGTGTGCTCATGGTTTACACATGGAACAGAAGAAAGGCGCGGAGCACAGATAGATCTTGTGATACAACGTGCCGATGGCTTTACAGACCTATGCGAAATGAAGCATTCTTCAAGCACTTTCTCGATTGACAAGGAATATGCATCTAACCTTCAGAATAAACTAGAAGCATATCAGGAACTGTCAAAAGACAAACGCAATTTGCATCTAGTCATGGTAACGACAAATGGCATTGTGCACAACAACTACTTCAATATGGTACAAAATGAGGTTACAATGGATGACCTGTTTGCAATATGAACCATGTCTCCGCACCTGATTCCATTAAGTTTAGTTGCAATCTAAGCTTATATTATTCAAATCGTATCATCTCTGCCAATTGAAGGAAATAGTCGTTTGACCATATGTCAAGTTCACGTTTGTCGATAATGAATGGCTCAACATCCTGCTTTACCATCGCTATGTCTGCCGTAGCAAGACGTTCTCTCAGTTTTTCCATGAAGAGTTCTTGCGTCAGCTGTATGCCGTTGAATTCGCATGCTCGAACCTGAAGGTGCTTGAAGTTAAGAGGTATGCGATGACGAACATACCATTCGAAGTCATACCAATCGCGCCCCTTGATGCGGTTCTTCCATGCACGGAATACCAAGGCGTGCATCTTGCCAGCATAGAGACAGGGGAGGGTAAAGCAACGTGTGTTGAACGAGAAAGGCAACATAAGCAGTTTCTGTTCTGTCGAGAAGCCTAGAGGAGGGTTTGTATCCACTTCTATCTTAATCTTCAGGCTATTCTCCGTCTGGAATGAAAGATTATATACATCTGTGTTGTCTTTGAGGAAAGCAGACTCTACCTTACCGAATTTCGTCTTGTCCTTCTTTGTTATTATTACCTCACGGCCAAGCAACTTAGCTTCTTCAATGATGGCTTGGAAGTAGTCCTCAAAATGAAATTCCGGGTTCTTCTCAAGCAGCGAGAAATCCATGCCTTCGGAATATCTGCCTAGTTTGTGAAAAATTCGCAGACAGGTTCCACCATAGAAGGCTGCTTCCTTGAAGAAGCCTCCACGGTATAACCCTCCCAGTACTACCTGCTGCATCACTTCGTAGGTGGCATTCCTCAGACTGTCAGAGGATGAAATATCATGCTCCTGAAGCATCATATTATAGATGTCGTTCATTCTTCAAATACTTTATGAGTGTATAGATGTTTTGTGTCTTACGACTGTGTGGCGCACAAGCTTCGAATATGGAAATGTCCATGTCAGAGAGTGAGTCCATGTCCAGACGGATATCTTCTTCCAGATAGACAGCCACGTCCTTCATGAATCGAAGGTTTACGCCCTTGGAATAATTGATTAAGTCGCACAAAGCCTTTTCTGAAGTTGCAATCAAATAGGTGACGCCATCCTCGGTTGTTGGCTTTACTCCAATGGGAAAATATTCGGGATTGCTATTCTCATAGATAAAATTCCCCACAGAAGTTTCAAAACTGCGACTATGTTTTGTGGTCAACGATTGAACGAGGTGTACACGCTCCGGTATCAGTCCATAGTGGCGTAATGCCGTCTGGAGACTCACGTAGGAAGGACCATATATATGGTTTGCCAGTAGATGACGGTTGAGTACCTTACCTGTCTCATCTGGACTTGCAACGTAGAGCCCTCTCTTCAGACGAATAATAGTTCCGTCTGTCTCAAGCCTACGAGCCTTTTCCCTGATGTGTTTAGTATCAGGGAAGAGTGAGCTGAGAATGCCCAAGTCAAATGGTATGTTGCCTATACTTTGGAATGGTGACATTTGTTTGATGTGTACTTATTCGTGTGCAAAGATAGTAATATTCTGTACAATAAACAAATTATTTTATTGTTTTCTGTACGAAGTACATCTACTTTGACACTTTTATGAAAGGAAATCAACATATTTTGTCTGATAGCTTCAAGGTCAGAGCTTGGCTTTGGTGTAAAATCTCCACATGCGTCATTGCAATGTGGGTTAATGTTGCGGATCGAAACTCAAATATGAGTAAATCACCCACCTGCAAAGATACAAGTGGGTGATTTCGTTGATTTTTAAGAATCCATTGAAGGTTTTGTTCTACTATCGTTTGTCAGGTATGCCGTAGTCAGGCCAGCGTTCCTGCGGATAGTAACCCTTCAGAGTCTTTTTTGACTCGGCGTAGGATGCTTTGACGAGGGGCATCAGGTCGTTCATTTTCTTAATCTTAGGAGTCAACTCCTCACGCGGGCGATCCACCTCAGCATTGTCATCTGAGAGCATGGCCACGGTTTTCTCCATCTGATTCTATAATATAGTTGATAATATGTATAAATTCAAAATTACGCATGCAGGAAAGATGGAAAGAGCCTAAGTTCAAGATAGAAGTGCAATTTTTAGGTAGAGTCGAAGCCAAGACTAATACTTGAAAAACACCGAGGGGTTTGGGGGCGAGCAGCCCCCAAGAG
>CADCIQ010000105.1 GCA_902801425.1 uncultured Bacteroidales bacterium
ATTTTTGTGGTTTGCAAAAGTTAAATACGTTAAAAATTCATCTTTTCTTAAACCCATAGAATCTATGTAATCACTTTTCTACCATTTAACATGCAAGTTATTGATATAAAATGACTTGCAAATACTATGAATGTAAAAATCTCAAATCTGTCAACATCCCTAATTCTGTTACCATCATTGGTGGTGGAGCTTTCAATAAATGCACAAAGCTCTCTTCTGTCGTAATTCCGAATTCTGTAACAGAAATTCAGGGTTACGCCTTCCGCAATTGTTCAAATCTCACATCTGTTACTATCGGTAATTCCGTAACAAGCATTGGGAATCAGGTTTTTGGCGATTGTTATAGTCTCAAATCTATCAACATTCCAAACTCTGTCACTACCATTGAAGAAGCAGCTTTCGAAGGCTGTTCAAGTCTAACATCTATTACGATTCCAAATTCCGTGACAAGTATTGGAAATGCCGCTTTTAAGGGATGTAGTAGTCTAACCTCTGTTTCTATTTCTAATTCTTTGAATACTATAGGAAAGGAGGTATTCTCTGGTTGTGGCTTTACATCTGTCACAATTCCGAATTCTGTAACAAGCATCGAAGAAAATGCTTTCTCTTGTTGTACAAATGTCAAATCTATCACTATACCAAATTCTGTAACGAGCATTGGGGATGGTGCATTTGGAGGTTGTTCAGCTTTAAAAACAATTACGATTCCCAACTCTGTGAATAGCATCGGTGCGATGGCCTTTTCATGGTGCGAAAGCCTTGTTTCCGTCACTATTCCAAACTCTGTAACAACTATAAAATGTGCTGCTTTTAGCAATTGTTCCGCCCTCACTTCTGTCACCATTCCAAACTCTGTGACAACTATTGAAGAACAAGCTTTTTATGGTTGTTCAAGTCTTATTTCTGTCACTATTCCAGAATCTGTGACAAATATTGGAAATTTCGTTTTTGATAGGTGTAGTCTTACATCCGTTACAAATCTTGCTACTACTCCGCAAGCAATAGAATATTCTACATTTGATTCATTTAATGAATATGGAACTCTCCACGTGCTTCCTGATTGCAAGGCAAAATACGAAGCAGCAGACTATTGGAAGAATTTCACAATCGTAGAGGATGCAACTACTGGCATAGACGCAGTTGAAAGCCCTGCTACAATTTCCGAGGATAAGATATTCTCAATATCTGGTCAGAGATTGGATAAGACTGTAAAGGGCATGAATATCATCAATGGAAAGAAAGTGTTGATGAAATAGCTTATAGGTGTTAGGTGTTGGTGGTTTGTAATATTCGCGGAAATACTATACACCAACACCTAACACCCAACACCTATAACCTATCACATTAAAACCATGAAAACGACAAAAATTGAATAAAATCCGATATTTTTCCTATAAATATGCATCGTTTTAATTTTTTATTATTACTTTTGCATATCAAAACGAATTTTAACTTTTAGTATATTATATTTTTCAACATTCGCATAACTCTGGTTGCTGGTTTAAACGTATATAGGTTATTAGGTTCATAGGTTGGAATGCGATTAACGATGCAGACCTTATAAACCAACTAACCTCAAAACCTTATACCCCATAAAGTTGAGCTTGCGAAACTTAAGTAATAAAACAGAAAAGCCTACAATGAAAAAAGTAATTCTTTCAATCCTGTGTGCAATTTCTGCAACAGTGACAATGGCACAGACAAATCCAAAATCAGGATATGTCATTACAAACTCAGGTGATACCATCAGAGGTATTATCGATCTACGTACAAACGAAAGACTTTCAAAACAATGTGAGTTCTGGGCTAATGGCGAAAAAGAAGGTAAGACCTACAAACCGGGTGATATAGAGGGTTTCAGATTCGACAACAACGGAAAGTATTTCGTGTCTCGCCGTCTCAATGTAACTGGCGAGCCAGAACTTTTCTTTGCGGAATATATGGTTCAAGGAAAAATGAACCTCTACTGTGTTGTATATAGCCAAAACGAGTATTTCTTCTTCGAGCGTGAGGATGGCGAGATGGCTCTATTATCAAACAAGACAATGAGCTTCACTTCAAACTCAGAAGCCCTTGCGAGCAACAAGATTCTCAAACAACAGAAACAGGAACAATATGGAAAAGTGAAGCTCCTGCTCCAGAAATCAGGTAGAGCGGTCGTAGATATGGACGACGAGAACCTTACAAGGAAAAAGCTCGTAAACGTAGTACGCGACTATCATAATGACGTATGTACCGATGGCAGCCACTGCATGGTATATGAGTATAATGATAAAAATGACAAAGGAACGGTGAACTTCAAGGGTTTCGCAGGCTTCCAATACTATTCCAGTTTGCAGACAGGAAATCAGGCCTGGGAAGAAGCAAACTATACAGGTGCCACATACGAGATTGGTCTTGGAATGGAGTTTAATTTTGAACGAGTTGCAAAAGGCTTCAGCGCAGAGTTTGACTTTGCATTAACTCCCAAATACTCGTCAACAGACAATTTAAAATCTAAATTAACTAATGTAAAATCAAGATACGAGAGGACAATGATGACATTCTCACTTGGTGCTGTTAAACGCTTCGGTACTGGAAAAATCCAGCCACTTGTTCGTGGTGGTTTATTCGTAGTATTGGAATCTGGACTAAAAGAAAAACTTGAATATTCTTCTTCAAGTTCAACTGTTTGCGTAAATGAGGATTGGGAAAACTGTATATCACACCATTACGGACTTTATCTCGGTGGTGGTGTCCAGATACCTGCAGGCAAGCATGCAGTTCGTATGCATGCAGACTTTTATAAGTCATTAGAAAAGAGTCAAGTAATGAATAAATTTGGCTTAACTGCTGAATACATATTGTAAGTGAAGAGTAGTCCTCTCTTGGGACTACTCCTCACTTCCCCACTCCACCTTTTTATATTCCTGAGTCCTCACTACCCATGTTCCGGCAACAAGATCGCCTAACCTTTGCTGATGCTTCGTGAAGAAAACACATAGCGGACCAATGCCCATAGAACCGAGAATATCAATAGGGAGCAAAAGCCAGCGGAGAATGAAGGAAGTCATCTTAGGACCACCGCCATCAAGCGTCACCACACGGATATGCAGCAACTTCTTGCCTATTGTCTGACCACTTGCCACGGTCTCATAAACAAGAGGATAAAGATAAGGTATGAAAAACGCCATGAAATAAGCGAAATCTGTATTCAGGAAAAAAAACATTTCAAGGCTGCACATGTTGTAAAGCACAGCAGCAACAATTGCCATCAATATAAAATCGATAGCAAAAGCAAGGAGTCGCGCCGCAAAACTTGCCGCCTCCTGCTCTATCCTAATGCCTTGAGAAGAGAGAATATATTGCATGACGAATCAAGTTAAGAGTGAAGAACTAAGAGTGAAGAATTTGATTTTGTATTGCAGTTTAAGAGCGTTTATTACTCTTTCGCAAATAGAGAAACCTAAATTTTTCACACTTCACTTTTCGTTATTCACTTAATTTACGACAAAAGTAAGAAAAATTTACGAAAAAAATAGCATTTGTGAATATTTTTTTGTACTTTCGTAGTCAAAAAAGGCAAAAGACTAATGGCTAAAGGCGAAAGACCTTAGACTTTAGACCTTAGACTTTAGACTTTAGACCTTAGACTTTAGACTTTAGACCTTAGACTTTAGACCTTAGACTTTAGACCTTAGACCTTAGACCCAAAAATGACAGAGGAACGATTCATATCGCAAAACAAATATAATTGGGACAAGTATCAGAATATGCTTGACGAATGGAAAGTGTATTCTCCAAACGAACTTGGACAGGCATATCTACGCGTGTGCAGCGATCTTGCATACGCACAGAGTCACTATCCAAAGACAAAGGTGTGTAGTAGCCTGAATGCCCTTGCCTTGCAGTTTCACCATATTCTATATAGGCGTCAGCCTCAGAGGTGGGGAGAACTTCTGTATTTCTTCCGCTACACCATACCAATGTCATTCTACAGAAGCCGGAAATTCCTTCTGCTATCACTTTTACTATTCATACTCGGAGAGGTAATCGGCACGCTATCTCAATGCCTCGACAATGGTTTCTTCGAGAGTTTCTTCGGTTCTGGATATTACGAAACAACCGTAAGCAACATCGAGAATGGAGATCCAATGGGAATATACGATTCATGGGAAGAATCAGAAATGTTCTTCAAGATAACCATAAACAACATCACGGTGGGCTTCAACTACTTCCTGCGTGGATTGCTAACGCCTTTCTACACCATATACATGACCATTACCACGGGCATAATGGATGGATGCTTCACCACCTTCTTCTTTCAGCAAGGCTATGGAACAACGGCATTGATAGCACCTAATGAACACGGAGCATTGGAGTTGCCAGCCATCATAGTATGCAGCGCAGCAGGTATGCAGTTAGGCATGGGATGGTTCTTCCCCGGAAAACTCACACGCATCAAGGCACTCATCAATTCTGCACAGGAAGCCTTGATAATGGTGCTCGCTATGGTGCCTTTCTTCATTGTTGCAGGATTCATAGAGAGCTTCTTAACACGACATCAGGAATGGCCTATGCCAGCAAGAGTGGCATTGATGGCAGCAGGTCTCACAATATCAATATATTATATTATTGTGTTGCCAAGGCAATTAAATAAGGTGGCCTCTCCCCCCGCCCTCCCCCGTAGGGAGGGAGCCGGAACGCGCAAAACTAACAATAAAGAATAATTAGCAACATCACATGCCAATCAACAATAAATACTATACAAAATCCTCTCCCTCGGGGGAGATAGAGGGGGGCAGTGAGACTTCCATCTACGAAATCCGCAACCGCGGACAACTGGTGAATGTGGCATGCCAATGGATAGTGACGCACCACAGGCTCACCATTCAGCTTGCCATAAAACCGATAGCCATACTGGCAGCAATAGAACTGGTGAATCTGATATTCATTGAGAACATACTGCTGACTATACTCATTGCAATCATCGCATTACTCTTAGTGCCTACCGTACCCTCTATGGCTATGTACGTAGCAGAGCACGGAGATGAGTTCGACTACCCCAACAGAACTCCGAAGCTCATGGAGCTATGGCAGTTATGGAAAAGGTTCATACTGAGTGCGGTGATAATGGGCATAACAGGCGGAATAATGTCATTCCTATCCTCCATAACCATGGTAGGTCCATACTTCATACAGGAAATCATGCAAGTAGCCATGATAATACGTCACAGGGAAGAAGACACAGGATTCCTGCAAGTTATGTTCAAGGCATTCGATATGTCGTTCAAGAACTTCATAAGTTTCCTGATGATGATACTCGGTACGGTGATCATATCAGCATCAATGATAGTAGGACCGATAATGTTCATTTTCTTTCTCACGATACTGGTCACATCCATGATCTCCCAAGAACTGATGCAGATGTTCCTGACTAACGTAGGCAAGGAACCATTACTCAACATCATTTTCGAAATCCTCGCCGTAGGCTATATCCTGGCATCTATGGTCACTATGATTATCACGCATTTCTTCTATGGGCATTGCGTGGAATGCGAGAAGCAAAAGCAAAGCAAAGCTTAGCTTAGCTTTGCTAATTGAAAATTGATAATTGAGAATTGAAAATTTTAGAATGACAATACTTTCCAGCATTCCCAACTATGAGGATGACATCCGTCGCATGATGCGATCGGAAGAGATAGACTTCTCGAAAGCCCTGAACAGTATGCTCAAGGCTATCTTCAACGCATACATACCCGAATCCCTATTGCAAGTGATACAGATAATGCTATGGGTAGTATTGATATGCTTTGTGGCATGGATCATCTACAAGGAATTCGGACAGTTCTATCACGATACTGATTTCGTGCCAGAAGAAAGACATAACTTCTCCGCAACGGAACTTGGTTCTGCCGAGGATGCCGACATCAGAGGGCATAACTTTGTACAGGAGATTCAGCAAGCTATCTCCGAGGGCAACTACCCACGCGCCATACACCTACGCTACCTAATGACCCTCCAGCGTCTCGACACCTTGCGCCTTATCTCATGGCAACCATACAAGACCCCGATGATGTATGTCCGCGAGATGCCCGTTGATGCCCATAAGCTCAAGGACATCACAATGACATTCCTATACATAAAATACGGTCACTACCCTGCCGATCAAACTATCTTCGACGAGGTGACCACCATCTACAATGCGCTATGCGCCCTGAAGGCAAGAGAGGAGGTGAGCCATGATGAATAAGATATTGACTTTCATGACAAGGCACACCGCCATGATATATGGTGGAATAGCCGTATGCGTTGTCTGCATCTTCCTCTTCCCCTACGGCAAACGACTATACGACCAGTTCCCACGCTATGAATGGGAACCCAATCATCAGGGAAACGTGAAGAATAAGGAAGCCTTCGGAGCTAAGTATCTTGACGAATACCTGCACGAGACATGGCTCGGCAAGATATACGTGGAAACGGAAGAAGATGCACTCAGGAAATTCCGCAACAAGCGTGCAAACTACCTTTTCTTCAACAACTATGATAAAGATTCCTTAGAAATTGCCAATATCATCAGCAATGCGAACAAAGGCAATAGATACATCTTTGTCGGTACTAACACGGATCTCATTGAGAATCTCGACATCAACGCAACCGCTGGAAACAAGTACTTCGACATAAAGGAATTCCACTATGGTAATCACGAGCGCAAGACCCTCATTATCAAGAACGGAAAGGGCAAGAGCACTACATCCATAAGGTTATGGGGCGAAATGGCATACGATAATTTCATGAGTTCCGCACTTGATCAGGACTCAATAATAGTACATACGCCTTTCTATCATTGCTATGGCAACCTGCCCAAAGGCACCTATACGCCTCTTATCTCGCTAACAAGCGGCTATGACATAGCTGCCCGAAGGAATATTGGCAATGGTTGCATCACCATCGTGTATAGCTTCGCATTCTTCACCAACTATGCTGCAAGCGATGATGATATGCGCAAGGGCATGGAGCACGTGATGAATGCCACGTTCGACAAGCGTCTGCCTCTCGTCATCGTCTATAATGAAGAAGAGTCATCAGGCAACTTAACTGGCGGTTCTTCCTTCTCCGTACTACTAAGCCACCCCTGCACGGCTCTGTTTCTGTGGTTGCTCCTTCTCGCACTCCTGCTTGCCGTATTCGTCAACGGCAGACGCAGACAGAGAGCGGAATCTGAGCATAAGAAAAGCGCGAACTCAAGCATCAGCTACATCAGGCATCTCGCCACTATCTACACCAAGGACACCGACTATAGCGAACTGCTGAAGATAGAGAAACGAGTGCTGCTGTATAAGCTTCGCAAGGAGTATTATTTCGATATGCGCACAAGAGACTACACCGAGGTTTCCCAATTTGCCGAACACATTGCCAACACCAAGCATCTCGACAAGGAAGCCGTCAAGGAAGTCCTCACCACTCTTGAGGAACTCACCGCCCCCGGTGTTCAGGTGGATGACAAGGCGTATAGGGTGTGTTTGGAGCAGATACAACCCCTTTCCCACCCTTCGGGCACCCTTTCCCCGTAAAGGGGCAAGGGAGGAAGTTACCTCTAATCGCTAAAAAACAACATTAAAATTTATAATACAACAATTAACAAAATAACATAGCCTACCCCCATAGCAGACAATACTAACTTTCCCCCTTGCCCCTTTACGGGGAAAGGGTGCCCGAAGGGCGGGAAAGGGGTCGCTGTGGTTGGGCTTTTCTTCTTCACTACTTATGGAATATTCCTCTCGTATAGACCTAACAGAGTTCAACTCTAAGATTGCGGAACTGAAGTTCGCAGTAAATAGTATTGTAAAAGGACAGGACGAGGTGCTCGAGCTGTTGCTCACCGCCCTCCTTGCCGATGGTCACGTATTACTTGAAGGTGTGCCGGGCGTAGCAAAGACACTCATGGCAAAGACACTCTCGCAACTCATCGGCGTGGACTTCAAGCGACTCCAGTTCACACCTGACCTCATGCCTACCGATGTAGTGGGCACGTCAATCCTCAACACCCAGACGCAGGAGTTCACCTTCCGCAAGGGACCGGTATTCACTCAGTTCCTCCTTGTGGATGAGATAAACCGTGCACCTGCCAAGACACAGGCAGCCTTGTTCGAGTGCATGGAAGAGCGTCAGGTCACCTTCGACGGAAAGACATACGCCCTACCCGATTTCTACATGGTCATGGCAACACAGAACCCCATAGATCAGGAAGGCACTTACCGATTGCCAGAGGCACAGATGGACCGTTTCCTCATGAAGATAACAGTGGGCTACCCTTCCGTAGAGTCAGAGCTAAAAATCCTTCAGGAATATCATCAGGGCAACAACCTGCATGAGGTGAAGTTTGACAAGCCCGTCATCACACTTGACGAACTAAAGCAGATGCGCAGTATGCTGACGCAGGTTGTTGTTGACGACTCACTGATGAAATACCTCTGTAACATCGTGGCTGCAACGCGCGACTCCACCTACACATGGATTGGCGGTTCTCCGCGTGCTTCAATCGCCCTTCTCCAGACTGCCAAGGCGCACGCCATCCTCTCCGGCAGGGATTTCGTCACCCCTGACGACATCCACTTCCTCGCTCCCTACATTCTTGCACACAGAGTCACCCTCACCGCAGAGGCAGAGCTTAACGGCATGACAATCACGCAGTTGGTGAAGCAGATTATTGACAGCGTGGCAATTGACAATTAAACAATTAACAATTAATAATTAACGTGAGTTCGATGAATTTGTATTATTCTGATTTTCACCCAGATTTTAAATTCAGATTTTCTCAGGATTTCTGAGCGAGGAACGAGCGAAATGATT
>CADCIQ010000106.1 GCA_902801425.1 uncultured Bacteroidales bacterium
TTTATACTCTTATATTGTTCTTAGTACACGACCACATGCCTACTACTGTCGACTGTGTATCTTGTGTCTGACTGAGTCGCCTCCATAGGTCTTCTCTTTTCAGACTTCTTCTTGACCTCATCAAAGCAACAGATGGAGAGGTTGGCTTGAGTAAATCAGACGATTGCGAACTCATGAATCCTGCCCAATGCGAGGATTGGAAGCATTTTGTCGGAGCATACGTCAACGAAGGGTTCCTCATAGACTTTCTTTCACCAGAAGAGTACTTTCTCTTTGTCGGCAAGGTAAACGATATTCCCGAGGAGACTGTAAAGACCACTATCGAGCAATATACAGAATTCCTCACAGACGAGATAATAGGAGCAGGGAAACTGATTCGAGACCTATCAGCAGGAAATAGGCAGAAAGTAGGTATAGTTTCGTCACTTCTTGCGCAACCAAAGATAGTCATACTGGATGAGCCTTTCAACTTCCTTGATCCATCAAGCCAGAACAAACTCAAGAAACTCATTATTGACTATCACGAAAAAACTGGTGCTACACTCTTAATATCAAGTCATAATCTAACCCATACCGTAGATATATCTACACATGTGGCACTAATGGAAAAAGGAAAGATAATATCTTTCATTGACAATATCGATGGTGCAGCCAATAAACAATTGGATGAGTACTTTAGTTAGATAGTAGAAAGTTAAAAAATACAGAAAGGAAATTGTCATGACAGAAAAAATTCAGTCACAACTTTCGCGAATGCTAAATAAGGTGTCGCAGAAATTCCCACAGGTGGAAGAGCCAACCGTGATGACAGACATCCACATCCGTATCAATCAAGAAACGGGTGATGTAATGGTCTTCAATGACGACGAGCAAGAAATTACCCGCATAGTTGTTGATGAATGGATTGACAATCAGGATGATGAGGAACTGTTCTATCAAAAGGCAGCAAAAGCACTTCGACAACTATTGCTCAAAGATGGTTTCGGTTCATCAATGGGTATAATAATGCCATACAGTTTTGTTCTTGAGACAGAAACTGGCGAACACATCGACGAGTTGTTCATCGCAGATACTGACGATACTATTATAATAGGTGGGGCATTCATGGAAAATCTGGAAAAAGATCTTGACGATTTCATGAAGCACCTTATGGAAGATTAAAGAAATAAATTGAAAATAAAATTGAAAGCATAAAAGAATTATGGCAGAGAATCATAATCATCTTGTAATTATGGCAGGTGGTGTTGGTAGCCGCTTCTGGCCTATGAGTACAGAGGATAAACCAAAGCAGTTTATCGATGTCCTTGGTGTGGGCCGTTCTCTCATGCAGCTTACTTACGACCGTTTCAAAGGCGTTTGTCCTGCAGAGAATGTATGGGTCGTGACTAATGCCGCATACGTAGAAACGGTAGCAGAACAGTTGCCAGAAATTCCTCGTGGTAATATCCTTAGTGAACCATGCCGCAGAAACACAGCTCCATGTATCGCATACGTCAGTTGGAGAATCAAGGTACAGGATCCTAATGCAAATATAGTAGTTACTCCAAGTGACCATGTAGTTATGAACGTTGCCGAGTTCCAGCGTGTCATAACAAGTACTCTCAACTTTGCAAGTGAGACAGACGCTATCATAACACTTGGAATGAAGCCTACCCGTCCTGAGACTGGTTATGGTTATATTCAGGCTGATCTCGCTCAGCAGAGTCTTCGCAACAAGGAGATATTCCGTGTTGATTCATTCCGCGAGAAGCCAAATCTCGAAACTGCTAAGGAGTATATCTCACATAACTATTACTTCTGGAATGCTGGTATCTTCATCTGGAACGTGCGTACAATCGTAAACGCATTCCGTATGTATCAGCCACTTATTGCTGCAACATTTGAGGAAATCATCCCTGTTATGGGAACAGCAGAAGAACAGAAAGTTGTTGACGAGAAGTATCCAGAATGCGAGAATATAAGTGTTGACTATGCCATTCTTGAGAAAGCTGAGGAAATATTCGTATTCCCCGCAGACTTCGGTTGGAGTGACCTCGGCACATGGGGATCACTTCAAACTCTCTCAAAGAAAGACGATGAAGGAAATGCTATTATCAGTCAGAACGTGAAACTCTTTGAGTCAAGCAACTGTATCGTCAACGTAGAAGGAGCCAAGCAAGTTGCTATCCAAGGACTCGACGGATATATTGTAGCAGAAAGAGAAGGACGACTTCTCATCTGCAAATTAGCAGACGAGCAACGTATCAAAGAATTCTCAAAATAACAAAATTCAGAAATAAATAAAATATACATAAAATGGGAATCAGGATGGTTCATACCTTTCAGAATTCCTTCTCGCTAAAGGTTATGAAGTTCATGGTATTATCCGCCGTTCTTCAGTAGATTTCCGTGAGCGTATCGCGCATCTTGAGGGTACACCAAACTTCCACCTCCACTATGCAGATATGAGCGACTCAATGTCACTCGTAAAGCTTGTAGGTAAGGTACAGCCAACCGAAATCTATAACCTCGCAGCACAGTCACACGTACAGGTATCATTCGATGCTCCAGAGTTCACAGCAGACGTTGATGCAGTAGGTGTTCTCCGTGTACTTGAGGCTGTTCGTACAAACCACCTTGAGAAGACTTGCCGTATCTATCAGGCTTCTACATCTGAGCTCTACGGTAAGGTAGAGGAGGTTCCACAGAATGAGAAGACTCCATTCCACCCATATTCTCCATATGCAGTTGCAAAGCTCTACGGTTTCTGGATTATCAAGGAGTATCGTGAGGCATACAATATGTTCTGCTGCTCAGGTATTCTCTTCAACCATGAGTCTGAGCGTCGTGGTGAGACATTCGTAACACGTAAGATTACTCTTGCTGCCGCTCGTATCGCACAGGGCAAGCAGGACAAACTCTTCCTCGGTAACCTCGACTCTCTCCGTGACTGGGGCTATGCAAAGGACTATGTAGAGTGCATGTGGCTCATCCTCCAGCACGAGACACCTGAGGACTTCGTAATCGCAACAGGTGTACAGCACTCTGTTCGTGAATTCACATACGCGGCATTCAAGGCTGCTGGTATCGAACTCAAGTTCGAGGGCAAGGATATCAACGAGAAGGGTATCTGCGTTGCAGGTCCAGAGAATCTCATTGGCAAGACACTTGTTGAGGTATCTGAGGATTTCTATCGTCCAACAGACGTTGTAAACCTCTGGGGTGACCCAACAAAGGCAAAGAAGGAACTCGGTTGGAATCCACAGACAACAAGTTTCGAGCAGCTTGTTGAGATCATGGTTCAGCACGACATGGCTAAGGTAAAGGCTGACTCTGTTGCAGCTGAGGTTCGTACAAACCTTGCAGAGTATCTTGAAAAGGGTATCGTTAAGTAAAAATCGATAATCGTGTTAGATAAAAGCAGTAAAATATATGTAGCAGGTCACCACGGTCTCGTGGGATCTGCTATCTGGAACAACCTCAAGTCTCGCGGATACGAGAACCTTGTTGGTCGTTCACACAAGGAACTGGATCTCACAGACCAGTATGCGGTAAAGAAGTTCTTTGATGAGGAACAGCCAGATGCAGTAGTACTTGCAGCTGCATTTGTAGGTGGAATCATGGCAAACTCACTCTATCGTGCCGACTTCATGATGATGAACATGAAGATTCAATGCAATGTCATAAGTGAGGCTTATGCTCATGGTGTAAAGAAACTCCTCTTCTTAGGTTCTACCTGTATCTATCCAAAGAATGCTCCACAGCCAATGAAGGAGGATTGCCTCCTCACATCTGAGCTGGAATATACCAACGAGGAATATGCTATCGCTAAGATTGCAGGACTAAAGATGTGTGAGTCATACAACTTGCAGTACGGCACAAACTACATCGCAGTTATGCCAACAAACCTCTATGGTCCAAACGATAACTTCCACCTCGAGAACTCACACGTTATGCCAGCCATGATGCGTAAGGTATATCTCGCAAAACTCATTCATGACGGCGACTGGACTTCTATCCGTGCCGACCTCAACATCCGTCCTGTAGGTGCTAATATGAAGGAGAATGGTGAAACTGTTCGTTATGTAATCGACGGCAACTCAGACGAGGCTCTTATCCTCAAGGTACTGGCATTCTACGGAATAGAAAACAATAAGGTTACTCTCTGGGGAACAGGAAAGCCTCTCCGTGAGTTCCTTTGGTCAGAAGATATGGCAGATGCATCAGTTCACGTACTGCTCAACGTTGACTTCAAGGATATCATCGGTATCGAGAAGTATTCAAGCGTACACTATGGTGTAAAGGCTGACGGTGTAGTTGACCGTAACCATTCTACAGGTCGTGGCGGTGCAATCCCATCACTTGGCGAGATTCGCAACTGTCATATCAACGTAGGTACAGGTAAGGAACTCACTATCCGCGAACTTTCAGAACTCGTTGTAAAAGCTGTTGACTTCAAGGGCGAGGTTATCTTCGACTCAAACAAGCCTGATGGCACAATGCGTAAGCTCATTGATGTGAGCAAGCTCCACTCTCTCGGCTGGACTCATAAGGTTGAGATCGAGGATGGTGTTCAGAAACTCTTCGATTGGTATAAATCTTCTCTTAAAGGTTAAAGAGTAAAGTATAAAGTATAAAGAAAATAAAAAATGAACGGTAAAGTAGATGTCCTGCTCGGTTTGCAGTGGGGCGATGAAGGTAAAGGAAAGGTGGTCGATGTACTGACCCCTAAGTATGATGTAGTAGCACGCTTCCAGGGTGGTCCTAACGCTGGTCACACTCTCGAATTCGAAGGACAGAAATATGTCCTCCGCTCTATCCCTTCTGGTATCTTCCAGGGAGGTAAGGTTAATATCATCGGTAATGGCGTTGTTCTTGCTCCAGACCTCTTCATGGGAGAGGCTAAGGATCTTGAGAAGAGCGGACATTCACTCAAGGAGCGTCTCCATATCTCTAAGAAAGCTCACCTCATCATGCCTACCCACCGACTTCTTGATGCTGCCTACGAGTCACTCAAGGGTAAGAACAAGGTTGGTACCACAGGCAAGGGCATCGGTCCTACATATACCGACAAGACATCACGCGACGGTCTTCGTGTAGGTGATATCCTCGATGGCTTTGAAGAGAAATATGCAGCTCACAAGGCTCGTCACATCATGCTTCTCAAAGCCCTCGACTTCAAGTATGACGAGGCTGCACTTGCTGAGACCGAGAAGGTATGGATGGAAGGTGTAGAATACCTCAAGCAGTTCCAGATTGTTGACTCTGAACATGAGGTTGGAAAGATTCTCAAGTCTGGCAAATCTATGCTCGCAGAGGGTGCTCAGGGCACTATGCTCGACGTTGATTTCGGTTCTTATCCTTTCGTAACATCTTCAAACACAATCTGCGCAGGAGCTTGCACAGGTCTTGGTATCGGTCCTAACAAGATTGGCGAGGTGTTCGGTATCATGAAGGCTTACTGCACACGTGTTGGTGCTGGTCCGTTCCCTACAGAGCTCTTCGATGAGACTGGCAAGAAGATGCGCGATATCGGTCATGAGTATGGTGCCGTTACAGGTCGTGAGCGTCGTTGCGGATGGATTGACCTCGTAGCTCTCCGCTACTCTATCATGGTCAATGGCGTTACACAGCTCATCATGATGAAATCTGACGTTCTTGATACATTCCCAACAATCAAGGCTTGTACTGCCTACAAGGTAAACGGTGTTGAGACACGCGACTTCCCTTACGACATAGAGAAGGGTATCGAGCCTGTCTATACCGAACTCCCAGGATGGCAGACTGATATGACTAAGTACACAAGCGAGGATGAGTTCCCACAGCAGTTCAAGGACTACATCAAGTTCCTTGAGACTGAGCTTGAGACTCCTATCACCATCATCTCTATCGGTCCTGACCGCGATCAGACTATCGTTAGAAAGTAAGAGAAAACACCCCTCCCCCGGCCCTCCCGAGGGAGGGAGTTAATCTGTCACATTTTTCTCGCGGAGAAATATTTGCAAACAGATTTCTCTGATTTATACGAAAAAAACGCAGCGCAAAAAAAGTGACTAATAAACTCCTCCCCTCGGGGAGGCTGGGAGGGGGTCACTTAATTTAAACATGGCAAAACCAAGCATACCAAAGGGCACTCGCGATTTCGGTCCTGTCGAGATGGCGAAGCGCAACTACATATTCAACACCATAAAGGACGTTTACGCCCTATATGGATTCTCACAGATAGAGACTCCTTCAATGGAGAATCTGTCAACCCTCATGGGTAAGTATGGCGAGGAAGGCGATAAGCTCCTCTTCAAAATCCTTAACTCAGGAGATTTCCTTCACGGAATGACTGCAGACGAAGTGGCAAATACAAGCACGCTTAAACTTGCGGCTAAGTTCTGCGAGAAAGGTCTTCGCTACGACCTCACCGTTCCATTCGCACGCTATGTAGTACAGCATCGCGAGGAACTGCAACTTCCTTTCAAGCGCTATCAGATACAGCCGGTATGGCGTGCTGACCGTCCGCAGAAAGGTCGCTACCGCGAGTTCTACCAGTGTGATGCCGACGTTGTAGGCTCTGATTCACTCCTCAACGAGGTTGAGCTTATGCAGATTGTCGATACCGTATTCACAAAGTTCGGCATTCGCGTTCAGATTAAGATCAACAACCGTAAGATACTCTCTGGTATTGCCGAGGTGATAGGCGAAGCCGACAAGATTGTTGACATCACCGTTGCCATTGACAAACTCGACAAGATAGGACTCGATGCAGTAAACGAGGAACTTCGTGCCGACGGCATATCTGAAGAAGCAATTGAGAAGCTTCAGCCTATAATCAAGCTCGAAGGAACAAACGAAGAGAAGCTCAACGTAATTGCAGAGGTTCTCGCTTCTTCCGAAATAGGCATAAAGGGTGTTGAGGAATGCCGCTTTATCCTCTCTGCCCTCGACTCTCTGAAGGCATATACTGAGGGCAACAATTCAGTTCTGAAGAATGAACTGCAACTCGACCTCACCCTTGCACGCGGTCTCAACTACTATACTGGCGCAATCTTCGAGGTAAAGGCTCTCGACGTTCAGATAGGTTCAATAACAGGTGGCGGACGCTATGACAACCTCACAGGCATCTTCGGAATGCCAGGACTCTCAGGTGTCGGCATCTCTTTCGGAGCAGACCGTATCTATGATGTCCTCAACCAACTCGACCTCTATCCAAAGGATGCAATGACTGCCACACAGCTTCTCTTCATCAACTTTGGAGAAAAGGAAACTGCCTATTGCCTTCCAATAGCCAATAAGGCGCGTGCAAACGGCATACGCACGGAAATCTACCCTGACTCTGTGAAGATGAAGAAGCAGATGAGCTATGCCAACGCAAAGCAAATCCCATACGTTGCCCTTGCAGGCGACAATGAGATTGCAGAGGGGAAGATCACCCTCAAGAATATGATTACAGGCGAGCAGACTCTCGTCACACCAGAGCAGCTTATTGCAACTTTACAAAAATAAATAAACAGCCCCTAACCCCTACCCTTCCCCCGCCCGGGGGAAGGGAGTAGTTACGCTCATTCGCGATAAGGCCGATGATTCGTTATACTAACTTGCTCCCTTCCCCCGCCCGGGGGAAGGGTCGGGGTTAGGGGCAGGAAAGCGAAAGGCATGTTAATTGTTAATTGTTAATTATTAATTGTTAATTGTTATTGCTATGCGTAAATTCATCACAATCATCGCCCTGAGCATCATGACACTCGTCACGATGACCTCATCCGACAAGGCGTTCACCATCTATCTCATTGGCGACTCCACAATGGCAAACAAGAACATTGAGAAGGATGGTCGTGAACGTGGATGGGGAATGGCACTCCAAGGATTCTTTGCCGAAGAAGTGTTTATTGACAATCGCGCACTCAACGGTCGTTCTTCAAAGACCTTCATCGACGAAGGTCATTGGCAAAAAGTTCTTAACGACATTAAGCCAGGCGACTATCTCGTAATCCAGTTCGGACACAACGATGAGAAGGGTAAGGTTGGTGACAAAAAGCACACAATCGCTGGTCTCACCTTCGATGATAACATCCGCACATTCTGTCGTGGTGCCCTCGGTAAAGGTGCAACCCCAATAGTGATGACCCCTGTTGTGCGCCGTGAATTCACAAAGCGAGTTGACCGTGAGGCCGTAAATGCAGCCCGTGCAAAGAAGGGAGCATCTGACGATGATGTACCAGATAAGAGGGATAGCGAACAGCTAAAGGATACCCACGGAGCATACGCCGTTACTCCTAAGTATGTTGCACGTGAACTCCGCGTACCTTTTGTTGACGCAACAAAGATAACAGGCGACCTCGAAAGCCGCCTCGGTCCAGACAACTCAAAGCTCCTGCACATGGTAAGTGCCGACAAGAAGAGCAAGGACAACACCCACTACACCGAGTATGGTGCGCATCGTGTAGCCGAGCTACTTGTTGATGCTATGGCAGAGGCATGTCCCGACCTCAAGCCTTACGTTCGTCACTATGACTTCATAGTATCTGCCAAAGGCTTCGGAAACTACATGACCCTTCAGGCTGCCATCAACAATGTGCCTATCTATGCAAAATCAACAATCTGCGTACTTGATGGTGAATGGAAGGAACCTAAAATCACTTCTGGCAAGAAGATCAAGTATGTGAAGTTTGCCGGTGCAAAAGTAGAGTAAAACAATTCTCGTACTATAAAAAACAAACAAATATTGCTATCCGGTAAAACTTTATTAATTAGATAAATTATTAGGCTGGTACTTACATGAAGTATCAGCCCTTTTTGATGATCTTTGCTTTTTTCTTTATATCGCCTTCCATACCTTCAAGTATGCCATAACACTTTGTTTGCTTCATTCTCACCCAACAGAGCATATCCAGACGGGGACGCTATGTCTGGAATGAGATACGCAGACACTAAAATCCTTATTGTTACCTGTTACTTGTTACCGCAAGGGTTAGAAACGCTGTTGTGCCTTCGCTATGCCTTCGCTCTGCCTTCGCTATGCCTTCGCTTCAGGTTCGCTCCCATCGATGGAGCATCAACGGACTTACGACGGATTTACAACGGAGGTAGAACGGTACTGCATCGGAAGGGGTACCAGAGCATTTTTTGCGTCTTTACATCGTTTTCTATGCGGAGTAAACGAATTCAGTATGATGTCAACGAAATCAGGATTGTGTAACCCTTTTCAGGAAAACGACAACCTTTCAAGTATAATGTCAACGAATGCAGTATAATAATTACTAAAAAGCTGTAAACCAAATCAGGAAAAAACAAGGTGAATCTGCCCAAAATTAATGCTTGTTGTTATGTTATTGAGACTGTCAGCCGCCTATACCTCACTCTTCAATTCGTGCTAACAGCCTCATTCTCTTCATCTTAGACCACCACAGCAAGCAAGCAAAGCCACGACCAGTAACAAGTAACAGGTAACAATAAGGATTTTAGTGTATGGCCAAAAATTTTACAGAATTTTTCTAAGGAGTTTATATACCTTATTATATATAGAAATAATAAATATAGGCAGCAGTTTACACTATTTTTCTTATTGTTACCCGTTACCTGTTATTGGACGTAATTTTGCTTGCTGGCAAAACATATTATATTAGGGGCAAAGCTCATCGTCCGTCATAATCCACTCTTGATTTGAAAGCATTTTTCATTTCGTTAAAAAATATTCTTTTTACGATTGCAGAACATATAGTGCCCAAATACTGATAAAATAATGGATAAGAATCGAACTGAAGAAGATAACAATATGAAACAGAACATACATCGTGTACGATATTTGTTAAATTATTCTAAATCTTTAATTAAATCGCTTGCGATATAAATTATTTTTCTTAACTTTGCACTTAGAAACATCGTAAACGACATAAAATGAAAAGATATGGCAAAAATTTATGATTTCAAGGCTTTAACAAGCAAAGGAAAGGAGATTGATTTCTCTCAGTTTGAAGGTAAGGTGCTGCTGATTGTTAACACAGCAAGCAAGTGTGGTTTCACACCTCAGTTCGCTGGACTTGAGGAACTGAACCAGAAATACAAGGACAAGGGTCTGGTAATCATCGGTTTCCCTTGCAACCAGTTCAAGGAGCAGGACCCAGGTACAGACGGAGAGATTGCAGAGTTCTGTCAAATCAACTATGGCGTGACCTTCCAGATCATGAAGAAGACAGATGTGAACGGCGCAAATTCAGAACCAATCTTCGAGTATCTGAAGGAGCAGGCTCCAACAGAGGAGTATAACGGACTAAAGGCAAAGGCTGCCAAGACCCTCTTCAAGGCTATCAGCAATAGCGTGGAGAAGGACAACGACATCAAGTGGAATTTCACTAAGTTCCTCATTTCGAAGGACGGTGCGACTATTAAGCGTTACGCTCCAACCACAGAGCCAAAGGACTTTGAGAAGGACGTGGAGATGATGCTTGGTTAGAGGTTAGGGGGTAGAGTTTAGAGTTTAGAGATTAGAGTATGCACGCAGAGTTACAACTCGATAATCAAGTTTGCTTCCGTCTCTATACGGCGACAAGGCTGATTACGCAAGCCTACACGCCGATATTGACAGTTCTGGGTATCACCTATCCTCAGTACCTCGTACTGATGGTGCTTTGGGAAAAGGACAGGCAACCCGTGAACGACATCGCACGCAGGCTGATGTTGGAAACCAACACGCTGGTGCAGCGCATCGGCTCCGAAGTGGACCTCATCAACTACGACATCTTCAACAAGCGGGCCCGCTCCATCATCGAGCAGATATCCATCACGCGGAGGAACACTATCCTGCTCAACACCACCTTCAAGCCGCAGCTGCGCGTGCTGCACATGTTCGAAAGCGGCGGCATCAAG
>CADCIQ010000107.1 GCA_902801425.1 uncultured Bacteroidales bacterium
GAGCATATCGAGCATCTCAAGGAATGAAGTATCATCAGGGATGTTCTTCATTTCACGCTCATCGAAATGACCCTTATCCTTAGGACCATTCTGCTTCCAGTATTTTATTGTGAAAGAAATATTTGCCATTTTAATTCTTGTAATTACGTGTTTGTACCTTGATTATCTCATACTCAAGAGGCTCCTTGTTGAGTACAGGAGTTGTATCATCATTGCCCTGATACTCCCAAGCACCTACGTAGAAGAAGTGCTCATCGTCGCGCTTAGCCTCACCTTCCTCTGTCTGATGCTCCTCACGGAAGTGACCACCACAAGATTCCTCACGATGGAGTGCATCTGTAGCGATAAGCTCACCCATAAGGATGAAGTCACGGAGGTGAACTGCCTTGTCAAGCTCTACATTGAGACCCTCCTTAGCTCCAGGAACGAAGAGGTTAGTGTTGAACTCCTGACGGAGAGCCTTGATAAGCTTGATACCCTCTTCAAGACCTTCCTTGGTACGACCCATACCAACGTGTTCCCAAAGGATATGACCAAGCTCCTTGTGGATAGAATCCACAGAACGCTTACCCTTGATGTTGAGGAGACGTGTAAGCTCTGCATCAACAGCCTTCTCAGCCTCGTCGAACTCTGGCATATCAGTAGAAAGACGTGGCCAGATTGACTGATCTGCGAGGTAGTTCTGGATTGTGTAAGGAAGAACGAAATAACCATCAGCAAGACCCTGCATAAGAGCAGAAGCACCAAGACGGTTTGCACCGTGGTCAGAGAAGTTACACTCACCGATAGCGAAGAGACCAGGGATTGTTGTCTGAAGCTCGTAGTCAACCCAGATACCACCCATTGTATAGTGGATAGCAGGGAAGATCATCATTGGCTTGTAGTAGTCGAAACCACCCTCAGAGCGAACGAACTCACCTGGGTTAACGTCTGTGATTTCCTCATACATATCAAAGAGGTTACCATAACGCTGACGGATCTCATTGATACCGAGACGCTGGATAGACTCTGAGAAGTCAAGGAATACAGCAAGACCTGTGTTGTTTACACCGAAGCCCTTGTCACAACGCTCCTTAGCAGCACGAGAAGCCACGTCACGAGGTACGAGGTTACCGAATGCTGGGTAACGACGCTCGAGGTAGTAGTCACGATCCTGCTCTGGAATCTCCCAACCCTGCTTTGTACCAGCCTGGAGAGCCTTAGCATCCTCAAGCTTCTTAGGTACCCAGATACGACCGTCGTTACGCAGAGACTCTGACATAAGAGTGAGCTTAGACTGGTTGTCACCGTGTACAGGGATACATGTTGGGTGAATCTGAACGTATGAAGGGTTAGCCATCATAGCACCCTTACGGTAGCACTGGATAGCAGCTGTACAGTTACAGCCCATAGCATTTGTAGAAAGGAAGTAAGCGTTACCGTAACCACCAGTAGCGATAACTACTGCATTGCCAGAGAAACGCTCAAGCTTACCTGTAACGAGGTTCTTAGCGATGATACCACGAGCACGGCCGTCGATGATAACAACATCCTCCATCTCGTAACGGGTGTAGAGCTTTACCTTACCAGCGTTTACCTGACACATGAGTGAAGAGTAAGCACCGAGGAGGAGCTGCTGACCAGTCTGACCCTTAGCGTAGAATGTACGAGACACCTGAGCACCACCGAAAGAACGGTTAGCAAGCATACCGCCGTACTCACGAGCGAAAGGCACACCCTGTGCAACGCACTGGTCAATGATGTTGTTTGAAACCTCTGCAAGACGATATACGTTAGCCTCACGAGCACGGTAGTCACCACCCTTTACTGTATCGTAGAAAAGACGATATACAGAGTCACCGTCATTCTGATAGCACTTAGCAGCATTGATACCACCCTGTGCAGCGATAGAGTGAGCACGACGTGGAGAGTCCTGAATGCAGAAGTTAAGTACGTTGAAGCCCATCTCACCGAGAGAAGAAGCAGCAGAAGCACCTGCAAGACCAGTACCTACTACGATAACGTCGAGCTTCAGTTTGTTCTTTGGGTTAACCAGACGCTGGTGGAGATTCTTGTTTACTAATTAGCAGCAGCTACCACACATTCCGCAGCAAGCAAAATAGAGAACTACGATAGCGAAGCCAGCGAACAGGAGTGTAGAGTAAACGATGCTAATAATCTTCCAACGGCAGAACCATGTCTTACCATTCCAACCGACAGTTTGCAGAGCACTCCAGAAACCGTGTGTGAGGTGGAACCAGAGAGCAACGAGCCAGATGAGGTAAATCACAACGTGAATTGGATCAGAGAATGTGTGACGAATCCAATAAGCACCGTCTGTTGCATACATGGTGTCACCACCGATAAGCTCCTGAAGCATCATCTTTGCCCAGAAATCATAAAGGTGAAGGCAGAGACCAACGAGAACGATGATACCGAGAACGAGCATGTTCTGAGATGCCCACTCTACCTTTGCTGGCTTGTCGGTAACAGCATACTTGCTTTCGCCACGTGCCTTACGATTCTGTGCAGTCAGGACAAAAGCATAGAAAATGTGAGCCACAGCCAATGCAGCAAGACCTGCTGTTGCTGCTACAGCGTACCAGTTGGCACCGAGCATCTCACAGATCATGTTGTAGCCATCTTCAGAGAAGAGAGCCACTACATTCATTGACATGTGGAACGTTAAGAACAGGATAAGAGCCATGCCAGTTACTGACATAACAACCTTTCTTCCGATTGATGAATTAAATAACCACATAAATGATTGTTGTTTAAATAAAGTTATAAAATAATGTTTTGAGTTTTCGCGAATGATTGTTCCTAGAAAATACTAGGGATTATACGTAATTTACCTAATTATATGAATTAGACTGCAAAATTAATTAAAAATAGTGATAAAACAAACTTTTCTACTTGAAAATTAAAAAATTCTTCTTACTTTTGTAGAAAATTTCTAAAAAATGACAACTTTATATTACGATGTCATAGTTGTCGGAGGTGGTCATGCCGGTTGCGAGGCAGCTCATGCTTCTGCAAGAATGGGTGCTAAGACCTGCCTCATAACTATGGATATGAACAAAATTGCACAGATGTCGTGCAACCCTGCCGTTGGTGGAATTGCGAAGGGACAGATAGTGCGTGAGATCGATGCTCTCGGAGGAGGAATGGGTATAGTGACAGATGCCACTTCCATTCAGTTCCGTATGCTCAACCGTTCAAAGGGTCCTGCCATGTGGAGTCCGCGCGCACAATGTGACCGCGGGCAGTTCATCTGGAAATGGCGTGAAATTCTCGATTCTACAGAGAATCTTGACATCTGGCAGGATCAGGTGGAGGAAATTCTTTCCGAAACTATCAAAAATACATCGGCAACATCATATTCTGCAATAAATTGCAGAGTTGTTGGTTTAAGAACCATCTGGGGCGTTGAGATAATGGCTCCAACAGTAGTCGTCACAGCCGGCACTTTCCTTAACGGACTTATGCATGTCGGAAGAAAGATGGTTCCAGGTGGCCGTTGCGCCGAGCTTCCTGTTCCTCATCTCACAGAAAGCATTAACGCTCTCGGCATTCGTTCGGCAAGAATGAAAACAGGAACGCCAGTGAGAATAGACAAGAGATCCGTACATTTCGAGGATGCTGAACTTCAGCCGGGAGAGCATGACTATCATAGCTTCTCTTATATGAAGGAGTATCTGCGCTTGAACAAGGACGAGTCAAAGATTGATCTTAACGATGCTTTCCTTCCATGCTGGACATTCACGACAAACGAGGAAGTTCATGAGACTCTAAAGAGCGGACTTGCAGATTCGCCCCTTTTCAACGGACAGATTCAATCCACAGGTCCACGTTATTGTCCATCCATAGAGACTAAGCTCGTGACATTCCCAGACAAGGATCATCACCCATTATTCCTTGAGCCTGAAGGACTTAACACCAATGAAATGTATCTAAATGGATTCTCAAGTTCTATGCCTATCGAGATTCAGCTTGAGGCTTTGAAGAAGATTCCAGCCCTAAGGGATGTAAAGGTGTATCGTCCTGGTTATGCAATAGAATACGATTATTTTGACCCTACACAGCTTGACCACTCTTTAATGAGCAAGAAAGTAAGCGGATTGTTCTTTGCCGGTCAGGTAAACGGAACAACAGGCTACGAGGAAGCTGCTGGTCAAGGCTTGATTGCAGGCATTAATGCAGCTATCTTTGCAGGAAGCACTAACACCCAACACCCATCACCTAACACCTATCATCCTCTCATTCTTCACAGAGACGAGGCTTATATTGGTGTTCTTATCGATGATTTGGTAACAAAAGGCGTTGATGAACCTTACCGTATGTTCACTTCACGAGCAGAATACCGTATTCTTCTTCGTCAGGATGATGCAGATGCCCGACTTACAGAACGTGCCTATACACTTGGCGTTGCAACAAATGAGAGAAATGCTTGGTGGCAAGAGAAGAAGGAGCATATCGCAGAAATCATCGATTACTGCAACAGAACCAATGTAAAGCCAAAGGAAGTAAACACAGCCCTTGAAAACATAGGTTCCACCCCACTCCACTATGGATGCAAGCTTCACGAACTCATCGCCCGTCCGGGAATCTCGATAGAATGGCTCTCCGAATCTCTTCCTCGTCTAAAGGAGATTATCAACCATCCAGCTAATCGCAAGCAGGAAATCGCCGAGACTGCCGAGATACAGATTAAGTATCAAGGTTATATAGAGCGCGAGAAACAAGCCGCTGAAAAGATGCACCGACTTGAAAACATCCGTATTCAAGGGCATTTTGATTACAGCGAACTGAAAGGTCTCTCTACGGAGGCTCGTCAAAAGTTGACAAACATTAATCCAGAGACCCTTGCACAGGCTTCACGTATTCCAGGTGTTTCCCCAAGTGATATCAACGTATTGCTTGTTTTGATGGGTAGATAAACCGCCGTTTTCCAGAAACGGACTTGAAACGGACTTGGAACGGACTTAAGGCTATCCCACCGTGAAATCAGGCAAAAAGCAAGAAACACAACTGTTTCACGTGAAACATTCATCTTAAAGAAAAGAATAAAAACTAAAAATAGATCATAACAATGAATAACCCTACCCTATTAAAGAATCTGCGAGTAATTCCAGATTTCCCTATTCCTGGGATTCAGTTTCAGGATATAAGCACATTGTTCGACAATCCTGAATGTCTGCACATAATGCGCGATGAAGTTGTAGATCTCTACAAAGACAAAGGAATAACAAAGGTCGTAGGCTTAGAAAGTCGCGGTTTCCTACTCGGTCCTGTGGTTGCCTCAGAATTGAACGCAGGCTTCGTTATGGCACGTAAACCTGGCAAACTTCCAGGAAACGTGATTTCATACGATTATACCAAGGAATACGGCAAAGACACCATTTGTATGATTAGCGATTCCATCAATGATGATGATGTTGTTCTCATACACGACGATCTCCTTGCAACTGGCGGAAGTATGCGCGCAGCATACGAATTGGTGAAGAAATTCAACCCAAAGAAAATTTACATCAGTTTCATCATTGAACTCACCATTGAAGGATTGCACGGTCGCGATGTTTTCGCAGATACCGATGCAGAGATTTCTACCCTTTTGACCATCTAAAATGTAGTCATAGCCTCCCCAAAAAGGGAGGCTTTTTCTTTGGAATAGTACTACAAGGAAAGAAGCATCAGAAACAGCCGAAAACACCGATGTTACACATTAAAGTATTACTTTAACCATATCGGTAAAATGCTGATTTTTAGACTCTAAAGAATATTTTGTTTCACGTGGAACATTAACCATGACAAAAGAAGAGAACGCAGCCAGACTCGAACGATTAAAGGGTATTGTACTATCAATGCCAGAGAAGCCGGGGTCGTACCAATACTACGATTCTGAGGGCACTATCATCTACGTAGGAAAGGCAAAAAACCTGAAGCGTAGAGTGTCGTCTTATTTCCACAAGGAAGTCGATAGATTCAAGACAAAAGTATTGGTTAGTAAGATACACAACATAACCTATACCGTGGTAAATACGGAGGAAGACGCCCTACTCCTCGAAAACTCTCTCATAAAGAAATACAACCCAAGATATAATGTTCTGCTAAAGGACGGAAAAACATATCCAAGCATCGTTGTAACCAACGAACTTTTCCCTCGCATCTTCAAGACGAGGCAGATAAACCGTAAGTTTGGCACGTTCTATGGCCCCTACTCCCACATAGGCTCTATGTACACGATTCTGGAGCTTATAAAAAAGCTCTATCACCCTCGTACTTGCAGAATGCCCATAACACGCGAAGGAATCGAACAAAACAAATACAAGGCATGTCTTGAATACCACATAAAGAACTGTGGCGCTCCGTGCATCAACAAGCAGACCTACGATGAATATCAGGAGAATATCCGTATGGCAAGGGAGATTCTTAAAGGAAATACCCGAGAGCTTAGCAAGATAATCTACGAGCAGATGATGCAAAAGGCCGAGGGAATGAAGTTCGAAGAGGCCGAGGTATTAAAGCAGAAATACCTTCTCATCGACCAGTTCTGCGCCAAGAGTGAGGTTGTATCCCATACCATAACAGATGTGGATGTTTTCAGCATCGACGACGATGAAAATAAGCATAACGCATTCATCAACTATCTGCACGTAACTAATGGTACGATAAACCAGAGCTTCACCTTCGAATACAAGCGTAAACTCGACGAGACAGACGAGGAACTGCTCCTTCAGGCAATACCTGAGATACGTGACAGATTCCACTCTACAGCCAAGGAGATCATTGTGCCTATGGAGATGGAATGGACAATCCCTAACGCAACGCTGTTTGTGCCCCAAAGAGGCGACAAGAAGCACCTATTGGAGCTGTCACAGATGAACTGCAAGCAATACCGTTTTGACCGCCTTAAACAGGCTGACAAGCTCAATCCTGAGCAGAAGTCTGTGCGCTTGATGAAAGAGTTACAAGAGAAGCTCGGATTAGACAAAATGCCATACCAAATAGAGGCTTTCGACAACTCCAACATTTCGGGTACTGACGCCGTTGCAGGATGCGTTGTCTTCAAGGGTATGAAGCCCTCAAAGAAAGACTACAGGAAGTACAATATAAAGACCGTTACAGGTCCTGACGACTACGCTTCTATGCAGGAGGTCGTTCTGCGAAGATACGGCCGAATAAAGGAAGAAAAAGAACAAGATCCAGAGAACGAGGACATACGTTTTCCAGACCTTATCGTATGCGATGGTGGTATTGGCCAGATGAATGTTGTTCGAGAGATTGTCGAAGACACCCTGCACCTTAACATCCCTATTGCCGGTCTTGCAAAGAACGATAAGCACAGAACCAATGAACTGCTTTTCGGATTCCCTCCTAAGACCATCCAACTAAAGACCAATAGCGAGCTTTTCCATGTACTCACACAGCTTCAGGACGAGGTTCACAGATACGCAATAACCTTCCACCGAGATAAGCGCTCTAAGCACGCTTTACACTCAGAGCTTGACGACATCAAGGGTATAGGAAAAGTAACGAAGGAAAACCTTCTAAAAGCCTTCAAGAGCGTCAAAAGAATCAAGGAAGCTGACGAGGAAGCAATAGCAGAAGTTATAGGCAAGGCAAAGGCAAGAATCATCAAAGAAGCGTTAAGTTTCTTTTGATAATTTACTATTTAGCTTCTATTAATTTTTCTATTCGATAATTATTTATTATCTTTGCAACATGAGAACTGTAATACAAAGAGTAAAGCATGCTTCCGTCACTATTGACGGAGTGGTAAAAGGAAAGATAGAACATGGTCTTTTGATCCTTCTTGGAGTACAGTCTGACGACACACAAGAGGACATCGACTGGCTCGTGGGTAAGATATCCAAGCTACGTATTTTCGATGACGAGAACGGCGTTATGAACCGTTCCGTAATGGATGTTAATGGCAACTGCCTTGTGGTATCACAATTCACCCTTATGGCAAGCTACAAGAAAGGCAATCGTCCTTCATGGCTAAAGGCTGCTCCACACAACATCTCTATCCCCCTGTATGAGGCGTTCTGCAAGGCTTTAGAGACAGAGACGGGCAAACATATAGAGACTGGTGAGTTCGGGGCTGATATGAAGGTAGAACTGCTGAATGACGGACCTGTCACAATCTGTATGGATACTAAGAATAAAGAGTAAAGAATAAAGAATAAAGAATAAAGAGTAAAGAATAAAGAATAAAGAGTAAAGATGGAAATCAAAGGAAATTCAAAGTACGAGCAGGCATTATCTCAGTATAATTGCGAGCTCAACGATGCCGATATCAAGGCAAAGGTAAGAGATATTATCGCTACAAAAGTGCCGGAGAACGACACTCTTGACGTGAAGAAATTTCTCTTCGGAAGCATAGAACTCACCACCCTGACACCAACCGACAGCGACGTATCTGTTATGGCATTCACGGAGCGAGTAAACGCTTTCGACAACGAGTACCCTAACCTACCCCACGTTGCCACAATCTGCGTATATCCTTGCTTTGCAGAGATAGTAAAGGATACTCTCGAAGTAGATGGCGTAGAGATAGCCTGCGTTGCCGGCTCATTTCCGAGCTCTCAGGCGCGTATCGAGGTAAAGGTGGCAGAGACGGCCCTTGCAGTAAAAGATGGCGCCACAGAGATCGATATCGTGATGCCAGTAGGTAAGTTCCTTAGCGGAGATATTGAAGGCGTATGCGATGAGATAAGCGAGCTAAAGGCTATCTGCGGAGAGAATGTCCCTATGAAGGTTATCCTCGAAACAGGATGCCTGGGAACAGCAAGCAACATAAAGAAAGCTTCTATTCTTGCTATGTATGCGGGTGCTGACTACATCAAGACAAGTACAGGTAAGGAGAAGATTAGCGCAACTCCAGAGGCTGCATACGTGATGTGTCAGGCCATAAAGGAATACTACGAAAAGACAGGTATTCAGATTGGTTTCAAGCCAGCTGGCGGCCTAAATACCGTTATGGATGCTATCATATATTACACCATCGTAAAAGAGGTTCTTGGCGAGAAATGGCTCACAAACAAATACCTCAGACTCGGGACTTCAAGACTTGCAAATCTCCTGCTTTCTGAGATTGAAGGGGAAGAGATAAAGTTCTTCTGAAGACCAACAAAAGCCTAA
Source organism: uncultured Bacteroidales bacterium (assembly GCA_902801425.1). Taxonomy (GTDB): domain Bacteria; phylum Bacteroidota; class Bacteroidia; order Bacteroidales; family Bacteroidaceae; genus Prevotella. Next base: position 9,127 of record CADCIQ010000107.1, read on the forward strand.
CCAAGCCTTCCCAAAGGGAAGGATGTTTTATAGTAATTATTGATAAATATTCCCTTATACAAAAATCCCTTGCTCAATCCTATATGGAAAGAACAAGGAATTTTTACTATATAACATCCTTCCCTTTGGGAAGGCTTGGTTAGGCTATAATTTCCTCCCTATCACATAATCCACATAAGCGGTAAACGAAGCCTTTAGCGCTTCATCTCCTACCCTATCCTCAACGAAAGAAAGACACTCTTCACGAAGAGTTTCCATTGTATTTTTTGCGTATTCTATACCGCCATTCTCCTTCGTGAAAGCAACTAGTTTAGCTATCTCTTCCTTAGAAACTTCATGTTGTTTTACCTTGTATGCGATAGCAAGCATTTCAGGATTCTGAGTCGTCAAAACCGCATGGATAACAGGTAAGGTAAGCTTTCCTTCCGCCATATCATTACCCGTTGGCTTACCTATTTCAGCAGAGTCGTAATAATCAAAGATATCATCACGAATCTGGAAGATAATACCAAGCTTCTGACCAAACTCACGAGCGGCGATTATATTCTCTTCTGAAGCCCCCGCACTCAAAGCACCCATAGCACAACAAGCCTCGAAAAGAGCAGCAGTCTTCTGCTTTATAACCTCGTAATAAGTCTCTTCGCAGATGGTCTCTCCCCCATTACTCGTAAGCTGAAGAATCTCACCATTAGCGAGAGTCTGACCAAGACGAGCAAGGTATGAAACGATAGGCTGAGAACCCGTAAGAGAGACGTTAAGAAGAGCCGTTGAAAGTATATAATCACCTACCAAAACGGCTACTTTATTATCGTAAAGAGCATTTACTGATTTCTGCCCGCGACGCTCTCCCGACTCGTCAACAACATCATCATGAACCAGAGATGCAGTATGCAGAAGTTCAAGTCCTACCGCCGCTCTCTGCGTCGATTCATTCACCTCTCCAAAACATTTTGCAGTAAGGAGAATGAGCATAGGGCGCATACGTTTTCCCGCACGCTGACGAATATGGTCGAGAACAGTTTCGAGCATACCATCAGTATGAGAAAGAGAGTCGTTGAAAAGACTTATGAACTCCTGAAGTTCTGTGTCAATTGGTTTACGAATGAGAGATAAATAATCCATTAGTTCTTAAATTTGTTACAAAATTACATAAATAATTTGGTTTTCAAAGCAAGTTATACGAGTTTTTAATTTTTTATTATTAATTTTGCAGAAATATAAACAATAAATATGGATGAACACAAGCACCATCATGGGCTTCTGCAACACACTTAACGAGGTACTTACGAAGGAGAAACCTACACATATCGCCGTTGCCTTTGACCACGGCAAAACCTTCCGTCATGATGTTTTTCCTGCCTATAAGGCACAACGTCAGGAGACCCCTGAAGACATCAAATTGTCAATTCCCATCATCAAGGATATACTCAACGCCTATAACATCCCTATCCTTCAGGTTGACGGATTTGAGGCTGACGACATCATCGGAACTATCGCCCACAAGGCAGATCTTGCAGGTATGCAAACCTATATGGTTACGCCTGACAAAGACTATGCCCAGCTCGTTACCGAAAACGTATTCATGTATCGTCCTCGTCATGGTGGCGGCTATGACACTATGGGACCTAAGGAGGTATGCGAGAAGTACGGAATTGACAATACTGCCCAAGTCATCGACCTTTTAGGACTCATGGGCGACTCTGCCGACAACTTCCCGGGCTGTCCTGGAGTTGGAGAAAAGACTGCCGTAAAACTCATCATGCAGTTTGGCAATATCGAAACCCTACTCTCCTCCACCGATCAGATAAAGGGAAAGATGCGTGAGAAAGTTGAAGGTGCAAAGGAAGACATAAAAATGTCAAAGTTCCTTGCCACCATCCGACAAGATGTTCCCGTCACCATCACTTTTGACGAAATGAAAGTTTCCGAACCTGACGAGACCCGACTTCGTGAAATTTTTACAGAATTGGAATTTAAGTCGCTTGCCGACCGTATTCTGAAAAAATCCGCTCCAAAGCCTAAAGTTGCGAATATGCAACTCGATCTCTTTGGAGAATCCACGGCAGTTGTAGAGGATGTTTTTACAAACTCAAATTTAGACACGTTTAAAACATCTGGTTCAAAATATCATCTAATTGAAACAGAAGAGGATGCACGAAAACTTTCTGAACTTATTGTTACAAACAAAGAAGTAGCATTCGACACAGAAACCACCTCTATCAACGCCATTGACGCAGAATTGGTAGGTTTAAGCTTTGCCTTGAAGGAAAAAGAGGCTTATTACGTTGCTATTCCTGCTAATCGTGAAGAAGCGTTAAGAATTGTAAATATTTTTAAGAATGTTTACGAAAATGAAAATATTGTAAAAATAGGTCAAAACACTAAGTACGACATTGAAGTACTAAAAAATTACGGCATTGAGGTCAAGGCTCCTCTTTGGGACACGATGATAGCTCACTATCTCATCAACCCGGGCAGAGAGAACAATATGGATTATATGGCAGAGACTCTTCTCAAATATCAAACCATCCATATTGAAGAACTCATAGGTCCGAAAGGTCCAAGACAGAAAAATATGCGCGACCTATCCCCCACCGAGATTCGCGACTATGCCGCGGAAGATGCCGACATCACCCTAAGACTGAAGAACGTGCTCGAACCAAAACTCAAAGAGGTTGGAGCAGAGGAACTATTCCATAACATCGAGATGCCACTCGTCCCTATCCTCGCAGATATGGAATATACAGGTGTCAAGCTCGACACAAAGGCATTAGACGAAGTTCGTCTTACCTTCAACGAGCGTATGCTTCAGCTTGAGAAGGAAATCTACGAACTTGCCGGACAGGAATTCAACATCTCCTCTCCCCGTCAGGTTGGTGACATTCTCTTCGGAAAACTCCAGATCATAGAGAAGGCAAAAAAGACAAAGACTGGACAGTATCAGACCTCAGAGGAAGTGCTTCAGCAACTCAGTAGCAAGCACCCTATCGTAGAGAAAATACTGACCTATCGCGGATTGAAGAAACTTATTGGCACTTACGTAGATGCGTTGCCAAAATTGATTAATCCACGAACAGGACACATACACACATCTTTCAACCAATGTGTCACCACAACAGGCCGACTATCATCCTCTGATCCTAATCTCCAGAACATACCTGTTCGTGGTGAGGATGGCAAGGAGATACGCAAGACCATCATACCAGAGGAAGGACAGGAATTCTTCTCTGCCGACTACTCACAAATCGAGCTTCGTGTGATGGCTTCTATGTCAGGAGACGAGAATATGATCGAGGCTTTCACAAGCGATGCCGACATCCATGCAGCCACCTCTGCCAAGATATTCCATAAGCCTATTGAAGAGGTTACAAAGGATGAACGAGCCAAGGCAAAGCGAGCAAACTTCGGTATTATCTACGGCATATCTGTCTTCGGTCTTGCACAGAACATGGGTATTGACCGCGCAGAGGCTAAAACCTTGATTGACGGCTATTTCGAGACCTTCCCAGGCGTTCAGCAATTCATGGAAGACAGTAAGAAGCGAGTGTCGGAAAAAGGCTATGCAGAGACCTTGTACCATCGTCGCAGATACCTACCCGACATCAACTCCCACAACGGAACAGTACGTGCCGTTGCTGAGCGTAATGCCATCAACGCCCCTATCCAAGGCACAGCTGCCGACATCATCAAGATAGCGATGATACGCATTTACGAGCGTTTTAAGAAAGAGAACATACGCTCAAAAATGATATTACAGGTACACGACGAACTTAACTTCTCGGTACTCCCAGAAGAAAAGTTTCACGTGAAACAAATAGTACTCGAAGAGATGCAAAATGCTGCTACTCTGAGAGTTCCCTTGATTGCAGACTGCGGCTGGGGAGCCAACTGGTTAGAGGCACATTAACAATAAGCAAAATGAATGGCAGCAAGCACCCTTAGCGGAACAAAAATTGTTCACGATGACCAGAAAATTTGTTCCAGAAAATTATAATTTATAACGCACCTCTGGTGCTTGAACTGACAATAATTACCAATCTGCACAATCTTTAACCAATAAACCAATAAAATGAATTTTTATGGAAAAAGATTGCGCAGATTGTTAATTATTGTCAGTTAAAAACAGCTTGCTGTATATTCATAGTATTTTTTTCTGAGCACTTTTCTTGCAAGAATAAAAATAAAATGTTATTTTTGCAAGCGAAAGTAAACAAAAAGACAAATGACACAAAAAGAACTCAGATCATATCGTCTTAACTCTTCCGAAGAACCCACGGACGAGATGCTACACGCAATCATGCTTGGCGTTCAAGAGACTGCTCGACAGTCAACGATTAAGGCTGAGCAAGAACTAAACCGTAGATTTGCCGAGGCAAAACGAGAAATTGAAGAATACAGAGCTAAACAAAATGGATGCAATGCGTAAACCAACCTTATGTGTTATTGCTGGACCAAACGGTTCTGGCAAAACATCAACGACTATTCAACTATTACAAAACGAATGGTCGGAGGGAAGTCTATACATTAACCCTGACAATATAGCACAAGAAAAGTTTGGCGATTGGAATTCTCCTGATGCTGTAATGAAAGCAGCAAAAGTTGCAACAGAACTTCGTTACAAATGTCTTGAAGAAAAAAAAGACTTTGTATTTGAAACCGTTTTTTCATCTGAAGAAAAACTTGATTTTCTACGCAAAGCACACGAAATTGGGTTCTTTATTCGTTTCTTCTATGTCTGCACAAGTAATCCAATGATTAACGTTTCGAGAATAACAAAAAGATACCTGGAAGGTGGACATGAAGTGCCAATATCAAAGATTATATCACGATACTACAAGTCTTATGTAAATGCTACTAAAGCAATCAGTTTTGTTGATCGTGCATACATTTACGACAACTCTGTAGAAGATCAACTACCCCAACTTCTATTCAGAATGACAGAAGGCAAGGTGTTCAAACAATATACGGACAATATTCCAGAGTGGGCACAACCACTTATGAATAAATAACATTCTCGAATAAGAGCTATAATAAATAAGTGAAGAGTGAACCTCTTCACTTATTTTGTTTGATGATGAATAACGCAGAATCTAAGCATAAGGATAATAAATGTAAACACTAGGCAAAGACAATAGATTTCCAATTCCCAATTGGAGGTGAGTTGGAGCTGAATTGGACTTGAATTGGAGCTGCTACTACCCTACTTAGAAAAAAGAGAGAATAAGATTTGATTTCGCATTGTTTTCTAACAAAAATTGTGGTCGATTTTTTTAAGTTCATAAAGCCTTGATTTCGCCAAGTTCGCGATAATTTATCTTTTTCTATCATCACTAAAGACTGGGGTTGGGGAAGCGATATTTGCGCATGTAAAATTCAAATGTATCGTTTCCCATAATGTCTAACAGAAAATCGTTCTGTAAAATTTATTCATACGATTGCAAGTTTTTGATACATTTACAAAATAAAACTCGTTATATGATTGATAATCAATTAATAAGGATTTAGTATCTTTTTACCCTAAAAAAGATGAAATTCATAGATATTTATCAAAATTTTACAAAGAAAAACAATTTTTTCTTATCTTTTCTTGTATATTTTTCCACTTTTTTATACCTTTGCAATCATCTGAAAACCGAATTTCAAAAACGAGTTTTTACAATCTGAAATCAATCAACATTAACACTTAAAAACAAATCGACACTTATGAAAAAGTATGAAGTTCCCACAATGAAGCTTCACCAATTGAAGACAGGACGGATCATGGCGGCCTCTTTAGGAGAAGCTACTGCAAAAACACGAGAAAACTCTCAATCTGGAAATCCAGACAATGGTGGAGTTGAGGATTTCCAAGTAGAATCATCCGTATGGTAAATCCTGATTTTAATGGTAAAATAAATTCTATTTTTTATGAGAAGACACAACACTTACGTTAAGACTGCCCTTGCAGCCTTCGCAGTTATATTGTCTGCCTGCTCTTCAGACAATGATGCTCTGGACAACAGCACGACCAATCAGGAAAAGCCTGTTACTAACAAGACTATGTCTTTCCGCGCAAGTATGGACGGCGAAACCACCCGTACTTACTTCAACGGAAACAGCACAACATGGTCGAAAAATGATGCTATCTCTATTCTGAATACGGCTTCTGTTCCAGAAGAGTCTAACCGCGATAGTCAGGCAGATTTCACCATATCTGAAGGTGTTGGTACAAAGGAGGCCACTTTCACAGGTGGTCCGATAAAGGCTAACGGAAATGACAATGACAGTTTCTATGCCTTCTATCCTGCCACAACCCTCAGCACCTCTGGTAACGCTATTAAGGTTTCTGCAAGCGTGACTACCGTTCAAACTGCAACAGACGATACTTACGACCAGTCCTTGCATTTCATGAGCGCATACTCCACAAACGCTACATTCAACTTCAAGAATGTATGCTCGCTCATCAAGATCACGCTTACTAACAACACATCCGTTTGTAGGGTAAAGGTTGTTGCTAACCCAACACTTACAAATATGTATGACCAGCAGTTCAACTATACAAGCATCACAGGTAATTTTGATGCTACAATTGGTTCTGACGGCACAGCAAGCGTTACAGCAACAGATGCAAAGAGTACATACGTAGAACTGCGTGCTAACGGCGATAATGGTACTGCCAAGACTGTTATAGGCAACGGCACATTCTATATGGTTGTATTGCCTGCTACTATCACCAACGGCTTCACCCTTCTTTTTGAAAAGACCAACGGCACAATCTATCAGCGTATAAGCACTAAGGTAACAAAATTTGAAAGAAATAAGATGTATGATTTGGGTTCATTCGACTGCTCAGGAACACCAGACGGCATGACAGCATTAGGAAATGACGTTGTTGACCTCGACCTTCCTTCTGGCACACTTTGGGCTAAAAAGAATCTGAATTCTAAGAACGGTTTGCTATCCGACCCTGTGATACTTGGTTTTACTAGTTCGGAAACAGATGATGGAGGCTATTTCTCTTTTGGCAAAGAAAGTGTTTGGTCGGTAGGAGGATATGCAGCAAGCAAGCCGGGACTGGATGAATCCACACTTAAAAATGCTTATGACCCAGCTTATTCTTATGCTTCTTTCAATCATAAGTATTGTATGCCTATTTATGCTCAGATGTATGAGTTCTATAACCATTTCTCTAATGACTACAAGCAGTCTTTTATATCAAGAACTCTGGGAGTTGCAACAGATGGATATGCGGTATTTACTGCGCCAACAGGTACGGGAAGAACAATAACCTTGCCTTATACTGGTCACTATATGGGCGCGTCAGTAAGAAAGAACCATTACACGCATATTTCATATTGGAGTCGCACCGCTCAGGATCAAGGAGCAAATTTAAATCCATTAGATTGGGCAAGTTCATATTGCCTTGAAACGGAAGAGAAAACTGTAAACGGCAAAAAGGTTCCAGAACAAGTCAATGCTGGTGGTGGTAGCAACGCATGGGTAGATGATGCTTATACTGGTCGTGCAATCCGCCCAGTTGCTACAAACATTAAAATCGCTCCAATAAAATAACGAAATAAAAGAATAACCATTTCTCTCCCTACTCTTCATCGGGTAGGGAGATTTTTTGCCCTTTCGCTATATGGCAATAGGGGCTTATAGAAGAGAAAAAATCCGCGAGAATAAAAAATTTTCAAAGAATTTGTAGAGGGGGGGTGCACTTTTTGCCATTTTTCAGCTTTTATATATTGATTATCAATATTTTACAAAGCGTGTACCCCCCTAAAAAACACCTCCTTTTTAAGGGGGGGGTACACTCATCATTATTGTTTGATTTTCAGTATGTTACACCTAAAAAAAGGCAAAAGTGCACCCCCCCCTCGCAAAACTCTCGCGAAAAATTATTCTGAACATGGAAAACACGAAAGAAACCATTATTTTATCAAGAATTAGAGAATTAGAGATTTTTGAATTAATGCGAAAAAGAGAATCTTGCTACTTTCGTAGCATTTGGAATAGCCGCGTGATTGCAAGAGCGTAAGCGACCTTTCTCTAATTCTTCAAAATTCAAAAAGAAAGAATATCTCTAATTCTCTAATTCTTGATAAAAAGATAAATTTTTCACCTCCCTCCCAGGTCCGCTTCTCCTTCGCTTCAAGTCCGCTTCAAGTCCGTTCCTAAGAATAGGCGAAAAATGGGACTTACAAGGGAGTTAATACGGACCTACATGGGACTTGCTTGGGAGGTAGTCTGGTCAAGCGATTTACTTGACCAGATTGCCTAAGATATCGCGGGTGAGTTCCTTTGTAATGGTGCGGGTAGCGGCACTTGTGGCATTCTTGGCTACACGACCGGTTGTAGAGGTTCTCGACTTGGTTTTCTTGCCCGTCACCTTATCGCTAACGTAAGTGCCGAGAATAGCGGCAAAAGTAGAGGTTATAGCCGTTAAAACAGCCTTTAGAACCTTAGACATAATGCCAGGCTTTTTCTTCTCTTCCTTAGCAGCCTTGCCAGAGGTCTTAGCCTCCTCTTTCGCAGCCGCCTCTTCCTGCTTTTCGGCTAACTGCTGTTCAGCCTCAGCCATAAGCACCTCGAAGGCACTCTCACGATCTATCGGCTTGTCGTACTTGCCA
>CADCIQ010000108.1 GCA_902801425.1 uncultured Bacteroidales bacterium
GTCGCACTCTCGACTCTTGAGGCAATGCGTTTACTCTTGATGGTGGACCGAACGGTATTTGTCATCGCAGCGGATGAGACGATGATCCGGCAGGCTGTGCGTTTGCGGTATGGAACTGAAGCGATTGATGCAGCTCGTGAGACAAGTTATTTTGACAAACTTGTTCAGATACCAGTTAGAGTGCCGCGACCAGGCCCGAACGAAGTTAAATGTTATATAATGATGTTGCTTACCGAACTTGCTGTTCAGCAGGGAAGATTATCAGAAGATGTTTTCCAATCATCAATGACTTCTCTTCGCGATGCTGTTAAGAAATCATGGGCTGGGAAAATAACTCGTGCGGTTCTTGCTCAGGCATTTGGTCGTCATGCCAATGAGATTGGCGATTTGATTGACATTGCAGACCAAGTCTCTGGAATAATGACCATTTCGCCTAGTATAGGCGGAAACCCACGCCTTATTAAGCGTTTTCTGAATAATCTGATGATACGTAAAATGATTGCGGAATCACAAGAAATGGGTTTGGCATTTGATGCCTTGGTTAAATTGCATCTTTTTGAGCGATGTGCACCGTCATGGTTGTGAACTCTGACGATGGTAAGTTGCCGAAACTAGCTGAATGGGAAAAATCCAGCGAAAAAGGTGAAGAACTTAAAGATGTTCCTGAGAAATGGAAAGGTGATTTTTTTGAGCAGTGGATAGGTTTAACCCCATCTTTGGCCAATCTAGATCTCCGGCCGTATATCTACATTAGTCAGGAAGATAAAAAGCGAATAATTCCGAATAACGATTTTTCTCCAGAGGGGAGAGCTGCGTTAACGGCGTTGACAGAAACGAAAAAATATAACGGGAGTATTCTAGAGATAATCAAACGAGTTGATATTTGTGAAATAGAAACTATTTTTGAAAATCTCAAAAATAAGGCTAAGACTCTTCAATGGTCTGCCATTTCGCTTCTGCAATTGTTGCATATACCCATGGCCTTCCCCGAATTAGGCGAGTCATATGTACAGTTCTTGGAGGCAATGCCGGCGAACAAGCGAGAGCCGTCGATAATTCCGCACTTGGCGAATCAGCAATGGGCAAGTCAGCTACTAGAGGGATGGCAGAATGACACCACTACACCTTCGAGAACCATAACAGCAATCCAGGTGTTAAGGAAAGGACATAGATAATGGGAACATCGTCGTCAAGCAAAGGTCCCAAAGGAGGGGTTTCATTTGATCCTCCCTGGTTGGACTCGATAGTTTCTTCAATAAGCGGTGCTACCGATGCTATTGACACTACTGTGGGTTCGGGTGAAGTTGTACTGGCGCCGTCTAATCGCTTTACTGAAGCAAGGCGGAACTTAAGTGCTTATATGCGAAATGGGCGGGCTGAATCATTGCGGCGCGCGATAAGAAGTTATGTTCGGAACGGCCTTGGCGGAACTTCACGTGCTGCAAGTAGAATGAAAGTTGCTACAGCGGCAGGAGCAAGAACTTTTTTGTTGCTTAGTGGAACGGAGAGTACAGAAAGGAACCAATTTAAAGAAAAGCTTGCGGCACTTCTGAACTCAGAACATACAACCGAAGATGTTATTTCTGTCATTGTTAATTTTGTTTTTTCTTCGATAGGAAGCGTTGATGAAGAATCTTGCCGCAATGCGATGGCAGAGGCACTGTCCGATCTGTTGCTGGAAAAGCCAGATGTTGATATAGTAAACTTGCCTGAAAAAGACATATGGTGGCTCCTAGAACTTTTTTTAGGAAAAGCAATTGTCAAACAAGTGACATTTGATATAGGGCAAGTTCTTGAGTCGGACGCTATTAACATTGATGACAAGATACTCCGACTTGAAGAAATTGATCGATTTGTTCAATCAGTAGTTTCTGTTAGCTTCCAAAAAGTACGTGAGAAAAATGCTGATTTATCACAAAATGACATTGCAGGAATTATTCGTGATGCAGTCGTGTTGACATTTAAAGTGTTTGGAGATGGAAATGAATAAAGTTGTTTGTTTGCCGTCGTATTTGTTGCCGCGCATATTGGATCCAGAAGCGCTTTATTTTTCGATGTATTCCGTTCCTTCGTCTTCCAATGTTGGATATGTAGCTTCGTGTTTGCGCACATATGTTGAGCGGGCGGGGTTTCGTCCAGATGCTAATACATGGGATTTTACGACATTTGCTCTTTCTGTTTCAGCGGCAGACAAAGCGATTAGCCGAACTGCAAGTCCTAACGGATGGACACGACAAATTAACTTGCAATTAGCAGTACATGATGTTTCTCTTTGGCAGACTCTTAAGCCGCAGCTAGAAGCTATGTTAAAATTTCTAACAGGCGATTACTGGTTCCTAGAATTTTTTGTAGACCCAAAGCCATTACCATATGCACGAAAGCATAAAGAGTATAATGCTGATTGCGTTGCACTACTATCTGGTGGCATGGATAGTTTAGTTGGGGTCATTAATCTTGTTAACGAACACCATAAACCCTTGCTGTTTTCTCACGTCGTAAGAGGAAATGAGGCTATTCAGAGTTGTTTTGCAAAACAGATATCCCCTCAAAGCGGATTCTGCCACTGGAATGAAGCAATAAAACTTCCATCAACCGCACTGGGAGAAAGTTCTACGAGAGCGCGTTCTATTGTATTTTTTGCGTTCGCGGCATTGGCGGCGACAGGATTGCAAATTTTTTTTAATCAGAAGAAGGATATCTATGTTGCCGAGAACGGCTTCATTAGTTTGAATGTGTCCCTAAATCCTGCACGAGTCTCAAGTTTAAGTACCAAAACTACGCATCCTATTTACATGAAGTGCCTGCAAAGTATTTGGGATCAACTAGGATTGAATCTCCGACTTAATACCCCTTATAAGTTTTACACCAAAGGAGAGATGCTGGTTAATTGTAAAGATCAAAAGTTGATGAGGAATCTTATTGGACACACTGTAAGTTGTGGTAAATACGCAGTCCATAAATTGACACATTGTGGTCGGTGTGTCCCGTGTATTGTTCGTCGAGCCGCTTTTATGAAGGCCAACATCTCGGATACAACAAGATATGTCTATCAATCTTTGCGCAATGCAGGACATGGACGACATCCAAATGACATTGGGGCAATTGCCATGCAATGTGTAATGGCAACGCGCCAAGATTTCAAGGCAAGAGTTATAGGAGAGTTTGCATTTGCAAATCATGATGATCGTTCAGATTTCATAAGTGTTTACAAAAGAGGCTTGTTGGAAGTGACGGAATTCTTGGAAAGTCAATCAATCATATGATGGATTTACATACACACTTGGATCTTTATCCTGATGCTCTAAGGTTGGCGCATAGGGTTAATGATACTAATTCATTTACTTTATGTGTAACTACTAGTCCTCGGGCATGGGAGGCTACTTCTCGTGTGTTCGCTCAATTTTCGAATATAAAAGTTGCGCTTGGGTTACACCCTGAAATTGTCGCTCGGAAATATGAAGAGAGAACTTTGATGTTGCAGAACATTCCCTCCGTACGCTATATTGGCGAGATAGGTCTTGATGGTTCATCACGGTATAATAATTTATTACGTAATTTACAAAGACAAATATTTGGGGAAATATTGTCTGAAGCGTCTCGGGTTGGAGGAAGAGTTATGAGTATTCATTCGCGGCAAGCTGTTTCAGAGGTGCTACTAATGTTGAACGCACATTCCAATATAGGTGTTCCAATATTACATTGGTTTTCTGGTTCTCCTGGCGAGTTACGTGAGGCTATAAATATTGGATGTTATTTTAGTGTGAATACCCTTATGGCGACATCTGAAAGGGGTGCATATCTTATTTCGCTAATGCCTCATGATAAAGTTTTGCCGGAATCGGATGGGCCATTTGCAACTGAGGGGAATATGCCGTTATCGCCTATGAGTTCAAATGGGGTGGCGCACTTGGTGTCAAAAATATGGAAAGTAGATGAAGCAGAAGTGCAGTTCGGTTTTGAATCAACACTGAGGCACATTCAACGCGATTTTAGGTGAACCTTTTCAGATGAGGATAAAAGGAGGATAGAAATGAATCGTACGCCTATTCCACAACGAACTCTGAAAGTGTTGTTCGCGCGATCCATGAATCAATGCGCGTTTCCTGGGTGTATGGCGACAATTGTTGATTCTAAGAAAGATGTGGTCTATGGTGAGGTGTGTCACATCGAGGGTATTGAGCTCGGGGCAGCGCGGCACAATCCGCAAAGAGCGGCGAGCACTTTGAATGATAATGACAATCTTATTCTACTTTGTGAGCGACACCATAAGCTAGTAGATGCCGATCCAAACAAGTACACGGTTCAGTATCTTCGACGCATAAAGGCGGCCCACGAACAGCAAGGGCTAATTGAGGTCACGCCGTTTGAGACGCGATGTGCTGATCTCATGATTAAGCATATGGATGTTCACATTGCATCCAATGTGCGTGTTTATAACGGATCAACGCATATTGAGGCAAGTGGTAACGCAACGCAGAACATTGTCGTTAATAACATCAAAGGTGGTGGCAAACGTAGGTCTGTTGCATCTGTCCCGACTTCAGGCACCGTTGGAACAGATGCAGCAAAGAGAAGTTACGTGAAGCATCTGTATGATCGATTGTTTGATTTTACAAGTGCGATTCCGAAATATTCAAGTGGTCGTGCAGGGGCGACGATTGCGAGGAAAATTAGAGCGCGATTTGGGGCTACATGGACGAATGTGCCACTTGAACGATATGAAGAATTTGTTGAGTACTTAAAGGCAGAGATTGACAAGACTCCGATAGGTAGAAAGAACACGTTGCGAGGTGTTCCCAATTATAGTTCGTACGAAGAGTTCATTAGTGGAGGGAGCGGACATAATGGCGTATGACACAGCTATTTAACCGAAATCGTTCTGAGATCGTAAGAAGGAAATACGAAACATGGAAACACAACCGACACAAGATTACAGCATTCCAGATGAGGATAGTAAATTCTTGCTACTGCCAGATGAGCAAGAAGTAACCTTCCCTGATTTGGGCGGCTTGCGTGGCTATGTACAAAATGAAATAGCGGCATGGACGAATGTCGAAAATACAATTGCAAATAAATATCAATCTGTGTTGGGTAAGATCGAGGCCGTTGCCAAAGGTGCGAAAGAAGGGCGTATTGCAGTTGGTGCGTTGGCCGAAGTCAAGAAACGGTTGCAAGAATGGGCAGTTAATGGGAGCGGTATTAACTCATGTATAGACTCACATTCTCGGTTAGGGCGATATATAAAAGAGTTAAGCCAACGAAAACTTAAACCTCCGGTATTCCGTGATTATTGTATAGTGACCATTTGCGTATTAGGTTATCCATGCCCAAACATTAACTTTAATTTAAATATAATGCCATTATTATGGGAGGCAGCAAGAGTTGCTAAATCATTTGCGTGTCCTGAAGATCTGGCAGAGCGGGTTGAAGAGTATAGAAAACGGTTGGAGGATTTGACCAATTCAGCTGATGCACAACAAAAAGACTATCAGTTACGGATGACCAAGTTTGATACTGACACAGAGGAATTTAAGCGAAAGCGCCGTGAGGAGTTAGACAAAGAAGAGGGCGAATATACAGAGCGTCTAAATAAAGCTGATGAGCGAATCGCGGCACTGGAGGCGACGTATTCGAAGAAATTGCAGCTTGAGGGGCCAGCGTTACATTGGAAACATCTTTCAAGGTTTTATTTGGGTTGGGGTTGGGGATTGTTAGTCTCGTCATTATTGTTGGGAGGGGTTGCAATAGGTGGATTGCTTTGGCTACTAGTTCAGGCTGACACAATAGTGATATTTAATGAAAACAAGCTCAGTCTGTCGACAATCAGAGCGAGTCTTATTTTGATAGCCGCTACATCCATGGCTGGGTATCTACTGCACTTATTCACCAAGCTGGCGATCAGCTGCTTTCATCTTTCTCGAGATTATCGTGAGCGGTTTCAATTGACCAATGTGTTTTTGGCGCTTTTGCGCGATGGTGATGTGAAATGCGATGACCAAGTGAAACAGATAGTCATGCAAGCCCTTTTCAGTCGGTCAGATACTGGGCTATTGAAAGGAGAACACTCCTTTATGATGCCAAGCGTGACAGATTTGGTAGGGAAAGGAGAATCGTAATGGATGAAACGAGAAGAGGAGAGGTTATGAAGCAGAACTTTAAATTCAAGCCGAAAGCAGGCTATGTGTATGTAGTCACAAACGAATGTCTAAAACTGGTTAAGGCGAAGGGTGTCTTCAGGGGTAAAATGGTCAAGGCCGTAAAGATTGGCAATGCAAAGGACTTTACGAGTCGGCTGGGTTCGTTGAATACGGCAGTCTATGAAAACTTTGATTTTCATTTAGGCATCAAGACTGACGACGTCGTTGCGTTAGAAGGAATAATTCACACCGCTTTGCAAGATTATAGAATCACCACGAGAGACGGGGACCTGACAGAATTCTTCGCATGTCAGTTAGACGAGGTCATTACCAGAATCAAGAACCTTATCGTTCGTGGACATAAGGTAGATGTTGAAGAGTACAAGGGCGGCAAGGTGGCTGGGCGTTCGGGCGCAAAGATTCGCGCCAATATCAAGCGACATGAGACGGCTATGGCGAAGGTTGTGAAGTCGACACACGATAACACAGGTAAAGCCAAAGCGTTTTCGTTTGCAGAAGTGGAAATATCCAATGGGGCAAAGCTTGTGTTTGTTCCGACTGGCGCAGAGGTCACTGTCGTAGGCGATAAGAAAATCGAATACAAAGGTACTCAATATTCGCTGTCTGGTTTCTGTAAAGATTTCATGCCACATAAGAATGCCTCTGGCGCATATCAAGGGCCGAAATATTTTTCTTATAAGGGCAAGTCGCTTTTGGAAATCCGTAACGAAAGTGATCCGTCTTGTGGCATGGAAGAACGCTGGAAGGGGAAGACGCAACTTGCAAAACTAATTGCGCGGCGAGGTGGCAACGAGGGCGCGTTTGGCGGGATTCTTCATTACTTTCGCCGAGTGAGACCTTGTGTCAAGACAAGTAAGTGGCGGGAGTTGCTTGAGTCCGCCGGAATTAAGTTTGATGCTAACGACTATGTGACAAATTGGGCTGTGGCAAAGAATCCCCTTTGATTAGCAAGATCTAAAAGATGGCAGAAGCATTATGGCGATGCCGCAGAGAGACGACATGATCGAGACATTTCTGAGTAAATACAGCTTACTCAAAAAAGAGGAACGCGCATGGATTCTGACAAGTTCAAGAATGATCTGATGATTGGCGAGACGTCGTCAATTGAATTCAAGCGGTTCGAAATGGCATGTCTTGTGGTAAAACATCCAGTAAAGGTGCGGTATGACACTTGAAGAACCTAAGAAACAGATTGTCGACGATGAGAGTGAGATGATGGAGGTGAAACATGCGTAGCAAAAAGAAAAATGACTTTGAAGTCCTGGTCGGGCGTATTCAGGCGACGTCGGACGCGTTGCAGCAGGATGCGCTCGTGGTCATCAACCGTAGCGTGACGACACGTGCGTGGCTCACGGGCTACTACATCGTCGAGTACGAGCAGCATGGCGCAGACCGAGCGAAATACGGCACAGGTTTGTTGAAGAAACTGGCGGCGCGTCTGAACAACTCCAATTTCGCCTTGCCGAGTTTGAAGAATTATCGCGCCTTCTACAAGGTTTACCCTGAAGTGGGACTTGAAGTTGCGGCCTATTTACGCGAGCGTTTTGGAAAAGGCTACACGGCGTGTAGCCTTTTGGTGGACGCCCCGACTTTGGCGTTGCCGGACAAAAGCTACACAGCGTGTAGCCAATCTTCGCCGAACGGATTACTGGTGGAATATGGTGACGAGATTCGAATATCCGCCGAAGCGTTGTTCAACCGCCTGTCTTATTCACATATTCGTGAGCTGGTTCGGCTTGATGACGATCTGCAGCGGACATTTTACGCATTCGAGGCGATTCGGGGTACTTGGAGTGTTCGCGAATTGCAACGTCAGATAGGGAGCTTGTATTATGCGCGTAGCGGCTGGAGCAAGAATCCGCACAAGCTTTCCCAGATAACGCACGTCAAGGCGGAGAAACTGGACGTGGCAGGATTTATCAAGACCGAGAACGTGTTGGAGTTCCTGAATCTCAAGCCACAGGATGTGTGGGAAGAAAAGGATTTGGAGAATGGTATTATTGGCCATCTTAAGGAGTTCATCCTTGAGATGGGGACCGGCATGTGCTTTGAGGCTCGCCAGAAGAAGATTCTTATTGATGATTCGTATGAACGTATCGATCTTGTGTTCTATCACCGAATTCTGAAATGCCATGTGCTGATTGAACTCAAGGCTAAGAAGTTCAATCATGCGGACGCATCTCAACTTGGCATATATATGGCCTATTATCGCAAGCACATGATGCAACCCGACGACAATCCACCTGTTGGGGTATTGCTTTGTACGGCAGTCGGTGATGAAACGATGGAATACGTGAACACCTTTATCGATCCTAAACTCTTCGTCTCGAAATATCAGTTGCAGTTGCCGGAGAAGTCACAGGTGACAGCGTTCTTGAAGAGGGAAAACAAGGTAAAGTCTACCGTGCCGACGCAAAGGAAGAACAGAGTGAAATAGTTCATGGCCTACAAAGGGACCCCATTGGTGGAGTAGAGAC
>CADCIQ010000109.1 GCA_902801425.1 uncultured Bacteroidales bacterium
CTTCATTACCATTAATCTTATCTATCTTCATCTGAATTATTTGATCTGCATCACAAACGACAGCAAGATTAGGATTGTGTGTGACCATGATAATCTGCCGTTTCTTTTTTGCAGTCTTGATGAAGTGTACCAAATATCTGTACACACTCTCATTGTCAAGATTTTCTTCTGGTTGATCTATAATCAACGGTTTATCATCCATATCGATAAAGAGGTATAATAAAAGAAGTAACGCACCTCTTTCACCTGGTGATAATGAAGAAAGTGGTTTACCATTCATTTTTAATTGAAAGAACGGAATTACATAATTCATCCCATAGATAAAATCATATAATTCTTGTTTTGTGTGACCTTTTTTCAATTGTGCTTCAACAATTCTATTAACACTCTGCCCGTCACGCTTATCAAAAAGTAAGTCATTATTAGTAAGGCATGCAAAATCAACTATTTGTTGAATATTGGACATATCAACACCGTCTATGTTGTCTTTTAGTCTCGAAGCACCTTGCTCCTTTCCATAGTAAGAACCAGCAGCCTGTTGACTAATATAATCGAACAAACGTTCGCTGAAATCTCGGATAGCAAATGTAGCATCAAATTCAATTGGATAGTCTTTCAACTCTTCATGATAATCTTGAATGAATTTTACGATTGGAGCAAAAAGATTATTGTATGTTTCCAAAACTTGATGCTTTTTTAGCATCAATTCTTCAACGTATTGTCTTCTTAATTCAATTTTGGAATTAAGGTCGCTTGTTAATTGATGATTAATATAATCAATACGAGCTTGCAGATACTTAATTGTTCCTTCTTTTTCGGAGGTGCCAGTTATTTCCTCCAACATCTTTTCCCAGTCTTGTTTATCTTTCAGATATTTTTGATATTCAAGTTCTGGAGCACTTAGCTTCTGTTTAGCTTCTTCCAATTGTTGTGACGCTTGAACATACTGGAATTGGAGACCGTCAGAATTGTTATCATCTAACTGCTTGTTTATTGCCGTTAAACGCTCATTCAATTCAAATATTTTAGATACTATTATCTCTGGGTGAAAAGAAACACTCAATACAGAATCAATGTCCAATTTGTTTTGTTCATAAAGAGGCTTTATCTCACTCTTCATAGATTCTAATTGAGAATAGAGTCTTTCTAAGCGCTCTTTGCTAGCAGTAATGTCTTGCAAATCCTTTATTACCATATTGCGCTCGTCACTCAACTTTTGCAGTGACGTGGTAAGTTGCTTGCAAATGGCTTGAATCTTTTCTATATCTTCTTTAGCTTGCTTCGCGTTTGGATTGTCCTCCAACGAAGGCTTAGTGACCTCCTTCGGTTTTGATAGCTGCGCATTACTCAGTTGCTCTTGCTTATATTTTAACTCGTTTTCAAGTTTACTTTTATAGGTGGGGACAAGCATTGATTCCAACTCAATAATAGCAGTGTTAACACTTTTAATTCGAGATTGTATTTCGCTACATGAAGCCGTATTTTCCTTTGTCAGATAATTAATGATGCTATCTAAATCATTAAGGCCAAACCTCTGTGCAGGCTCTAAATACTGAAATATTATTTTTTTCAGTTCATCTTCAAATTGGTGATCGTCTTCCGTAGTACAAAGCGTTTCTAGGAAATTCTGAGGTATATACTTAACCCGTTCTGGCTGTGTCGTATCTGATGACATATCTAACGTCTTTACGGCAGAACGCGAGTTGTCAAACCACATGAGGCAAGCCTCTGTTTGTTTAGATCGATTATAGGGCTTTGGCATTCTGTATTTTGAAGGTGTCAAAAATGCCCAATTCTGATTAGTCGTGTTTGCACATAAAGCCACGATATCGGTTAAAGCACTTTTGCCACTGCCTTTATTGCCAATGACAGCAACCAAACCTGGGTTTAGCGGTATTTGTAAATTATCAAACCATATTTCTGGCATAGAAGCATTGGTCGTTCGCCTAATTTCCAGACCTTTAATAAACTTGTCAGGATTTTTTCGGAGTCGGTTTAATATATCAGGCTCTTCAAAAGATATACGTTCAGGTTCCGCAATTATCTGTCTTAGTCCATTAAAAGTTAAGTCAGCCTTTATCCAACATGCATTCTCTCCCACCTCACTTATCTCATGAGCATCTGATGTTGTAATAGATGCTTTTCCGAACACTTCCCGATAAAAAGTAGATTCCTTGGGGTTTGTAAGATCACATATATCTATATAACCATTATTGAACAGTTCTTCCTTTACAGGCCCTAAAGAGTCTTCAATAGAAACATTTTTAGCAGCCTTACCTTCATGTTTCATTTCCTCATCTATGCTATTAGACTTAGAGCCTGCATGTACGGTGACTAGACCACCATATTGGTGAATAATATCTGCTGCTTGCTTGAAATCTACCTGTACTTGAAACATTCCTGCCTTAAAATACTTTTCTTCTGATAGGCCTTCTTTTTTCAAGTATTCTCGCCCCTTTTGAATCATTTTAGTACGAGTAATCCCAAGTGGATTTAATACATTTTCTTTCAAAAATTCCGTATCAAGTTTCATACCATTATATTCATCTGGAAAAAGCCCTATCATATGAACAGAGGCCTTTCCATATTCTGTACGAAACTCAACACCAGAAATAACGGAGATATTCATGGGTGCTGCTAAAGATTTCATCACATCAACATTGGCAACAGTATGATGGTCTGTAATTGCAATACATTTGATTTGCTTCGCAGCTGCCTCATTTAATATTTCTTGACATGACCCTTTTCCGTCTGATGCATCAGTATGGATGTGTAGATCCCATTTATTCCATATTGAACCTATTTTGTTCTCCATAAATTCTTTTATTTCTTAATTATCCATATCCCATCATTGTCCTTGCCTTCACGCTTCAAAACACCAATCTTTTGCATTGCAGAAAGGTCACGTTCGATGGTACGCTGGCTCACCGACAAAGTCTCCGACATTTGTTTGCCGGTGATTGTCGGAGACTCTCTAATGAGATTGAGTATTTTCTGCTGACGCTCAGTGAGTTTCGTCTCCGACATGTCTCCGTCATGGTCTCCGACATTCTGTGTGTCGGAAGAGGCGAAGATGATGGTCTGGAATTGAGTTGGAGTGGATTTGAATACAGGTTTCAGTTCTTCCTTATATCCATCTAGTGCTTTGGTCTCATTGCAGATGCGTGTGAGTCCACTGCCTCGCTTCTCCATATAGTCTAATTGAGCCATCACGTTTGCGAGTATGGGATTGCGTCTTTCGGAAGAAACATCAGCGATGTTCAAATTCTGTATCAACATACCATTGTACATGCCACCAGGAGATGTCACAGTGAGACGGTTATCATAGATGTCAAGATGAACTTCACTACCCATCACTGTGTAGTCACGATGGATAAAATGGTTTACCATTGCTTCAAGAACTGCTCGTTCGGCATACTCGGGTTTGTTCTTCCGGCCATCAGGCAGTTTCTCCCAGCCTCTCTTGGTATTTGACTTCACAAAGTTCATGGCTTCACGGAGTAGCATGAGGACATTGCCTGTAAACTCTGCATCGTTGATGGCATCGCCCTTTTCCTTACCATCCCATCGGGTACAATAAAGACGAGACTGCCATAAAGGACAATCATCGGCAAACAGTGCACCCGCATTCGTAAGGTTCCCTGTACCTGTTACCAGTCCAAACGACAAAAGGTATTTCTTGTCCCATTCTTGTTTCGTGCGGTCTTTGAAAGTATTCGCTAATATCGTGAAAGCATAGTCTTCTGCTTTATAATCCGTATGAAGGGAATCGTAGGTTTTATTGGAACCTTTCAGTACCAAGCGAACCATCTGTTCTGCCGTGGCAGGAAGACTTTCATCACCAACTCGGACAAATGCAATACGCTGACCATCTCCAACGTAGTAATATGGTGTATAATGCCCGGCATTGACTTTGAGCTGCAATATGTGTAAACCATCTACATCATGAGGAATCATTTCCACCTCTGGCAGGGGATCCATGTAATCACGAATCTTACTACTGATAGCTTCGCAAACATGCTGTACGTCATCAAGACCTTTGACGATGCCATCATTATCTATGCCAAAGAAAAGGGAACCACCCAAACCGTTGGCAAAAGCACTTACGCTCTTTAACCAACTCTTAGGCTTCTTTTCTTCAAGCATCACCTTGAAATCGTATGCAGAACATTCTGCTATCAGAGCCTTTAATTCCATCCTATATGATTTCTCGTTTATTACCTTGCAAAGGTACTCTTTTTTTCGAAAGTAAGGAGTTTGTTCATCATTTCGCGCGTAATTTAAGCAAATTTTGTCTAAAAGTTGCCTGTATCAGAATAAAATGACCTCTGTTCGCAGAAAAATGATTACCTTTGTGGCGCAAATTAGAAGTATATGGCTCAGATAGATGATTTCTTCATGTATGAGAACCGAGTAGAAGGCATCACCGATGCGGACTATCTGGGGGCACAACCTTATGTAGAGGCTGCACAGGCTTTTGCGCAAACAACTTATCAAAGCATCTATATCATCGACTACTTCAAGAAGAACTTCCTTTACGTTTCTGACAATCCTCTATTCTTATGTGGGAAAACTGCTGAGGAAGTGCGGCAAATGGGTTACGGATTCTATCTAAACTATGTCCCCAAAGAGGAAGTACCAATGCTTCTTGAATTGAATCGTTCAGGCTTTAGGGCTTTCTATGACCAGCCTGCAGAAAAACGTAGGCTGTGCATGATGTCATATGATTTTCATATAGAGAACGAAGGGCGTAAAATACTCATAAATCACAAGATTACTCCACTTGTTATGACCAATGAAGGTCGTGTATGGTTGGCACTCTGTACAATTTCCTTATCTGCTCATAGGGAGGCTGGACATATCCAAATGCGCATGCTCGGACAAAGTTACTATTGGGAGTACTCTCTTTCGATTCATCGTTGGGAACGATGTGACCTCATCACCTTAAAACCTGAGGAAAAACAGGTATTGGCATTAGCAGCAAGAGGAAACTCCATTCATGACATCAGTGAACAGATGTATCGCTCTGTTGATACTATAAAGCTTTATAGGCGGAATCTTTTTGAAAAGCTGAATGTTTCGAGTATAACTGAAGCTGTTGCTTTTGCTGTCAATTACGGTCTTTTGTAAACTCCTCAATTACAAAATACTGGTTTTCTACTACACAAAAGGGTAGTTATTGCCTATCTGAAAGCAGAACTACCCTTTTGTGTAGTATCTGTTTGTTACCTTTTCATTTATTTTGCAGGCAAAAACTCGTAAAGGATATGAAAAGACTGATTCTTATTTCAATGATATGCCTCATAGCGATAGCCTCGACAGCACAAGGCATCAGCGGACGAGTCATTGACGAACAGTCTCAGCCGATGCCGTTTGCAAACGTTGTGTTCGTCAGCCGTGCCGATTCCACTTTCATTGCTGGAGCCGTAACGAAGGATGACGGAACTTTCAGCATCAATACCGATAAGCAAGATGGTCTGCTGAAAGTATCGAGTATAGGATATATAACAAAGTATATCGACGCACGACAGGGAAACGTGGGCGACATACAGATGCAGCCCGACACACAAACACTTGGTGAGGTCGTGGTGAAAGGTCATGTCCCCCAGTTCCAAATGGGCAGCGAGGGATTCGTGACAAACGTCACAAACACGCCGCTCAGCCAGATAGGTACTGCCGACGATGTGCTGAAACACGTGCCTGGCATCATAGCCAAGGACGGAGTTTACGAAGTCTTCGGCAAAGGCTCGCCAATCATTTACATCAATGGCAGGAAGATGCGCAACAAAAAAGAACTGGAGCAATTGAAATCCACTGACATCAAGAGCGTAGAACTTATCACCAATCCTGGTGCAAAGTATGATGCAACCGTGGGAGCCATCGTGAAGATTCAGACTATTCGTAGGGCTGGCGATGGTTTCAGTATCGATACATGGGGGCGCTGGCGAAAGGGGCGCAAAGCCCAGAAGTCCGCCTCGCTTGACATGAATTATCGTCACAATGGACTTGACATCTTTACCTCTCTATGGGTCAGCAAAGGGAAGTATCTGCAACAGTCGGCACTCACGCAAGAAGTACAGAGCGATACGCTATGGCAGCAAAAGAATGAGATGCAGACGGATATTGTCAACCGTGAATATAGCATTGAAGGCGGTTTCAACTATATGCTGAACGAGCATCACAGTTTCGGTATGAAATACGAGGCGACATTACCATCCACTTCTGATGAAATGACCGTACTGACAAGCGATGTAATGGCAAACGGCCAATTCTACGACAAATGGAAAAACCTAACCAACAAGCAGACCAAGGGGATTGCAGGTCATAAAATGAATGCTTATTATTTAGGCAAGATTGGAAAGCTGGACGTTGACTGGAACTTTGACTATCTGCGCAGTGGCTACGACGAGCAAAGTAAGATTGAAGAGACTTGCCAAATACAAGACAATCGTCTGATTGATGCCGAAAACAGGGTGAGAAACAATATGTTCGCATCGAAACTCACGATGACCTATCCTCTGTTTGGCGGTTCTCTGGACTTTGGCGCAGAATATATCAATACTGACCGACAGGATGACTATGCGAATCCGCAGAACTTTGTCGCCTCCAATTACAGCACACTGAAAGAGCAAAGCATCAGCCCCTATGTGGAATATTCCAAGATGTTACCCAAGATTGGTATGTTGCGGGCCGGGCTTCGCTATGAACACGTGAAGTTCGACTATTATGAAAGTGACAACCTCGTGGAAGAACAGAGCCGCAGTTATGGGAATCTCTATCCGTCCCTCTCCTTTGCTACACGTCTTGGCAAGGTACAGGCACAGATAGCCTATTCTGCCAAGACCACACGCCCCACTTACCGCCAGTTGAGCAACGACGTGTTCTATGTTAATCGTTACGGCATGCAGCGGGGTAATCCATTGCTTGACAATTCCATCATCCACAACATCTCCATTCAAGGAATGTGGAAGTTCCTGCAATTCTCGGTCAGCTATTCTGACGAACGTGGAAGAATTATGCACTGGATGGAACAGATTGACAACTCAAACATAACGCTTGTAACATACAAGAATATCCACAGTCTGAAATGGATTGTACCTTTTGTGACCGCTTCACCTACTTTTGGCATTTGGCACCCGCAGTTATCTGTAGGCATGCGCAAGCAATGGCTCACAATGCAAACGACAGCAGGAGACATCACACTTGGCAAGCCGATGCTGATAGTTCAAGCCAGCAATACTTTTGCCTTCAACAAGACGCTGACAGGTGAAGTAGATTTCAGATATCAAGGCCCAGGTCATTATCAGAACATCTATTTGGACTACCACCAGACCGTTCTTAACGTTAGTTTAGTCAAAACCTTCTTCCACGACCGGCTGAGTATCAAGTTGGCTGGCGAGGATTTGCTTGACCGCAGCCGTGATGGGAACAGAGTCTATAATCAGCAGGTGCAACTCTATCAAGGGAATTACTACGACCGCCGCCGTTTCGTAGTCACTCTTCGCTACAAGTTCAACACCACCCGCTCAAAGTACAAAGGCGAGGGTGCAGGTAACGCAGAAAAGAACCGCTTCTAAACCGCAACAACTATGCAGAATAACTTTAAATACATAAATCTCTCTTGGGCTGTGGTGGGCATTTGTGAGAATCCCCACCAGCCCCTTTCGTCCTGCATCCCCAGCATCGAGGAGGATAAGGCCGCAGCCGTAGACCCTGCAACGACGATGCCCTGCGCAACGATGCCCGCCGCAAGATAGACCGCTACATCGCCGACCATCCACCCGTCGAGACCTTTCCCCGCTTCTATCTTGTCCTGCTTCGCCAACCCATCGCCCCGATGGAATCCGACGGCATGAGCCGCGTGTATCAGATGTAACCCCCGAAATGTTACAAAACCCCTGAACATTTGTTCAGACTTTCACCTCGGCAGACACTTTTTCGGTCTTGTCGGGGGCTTTTTCGTGGGACTTTCTGTAATTTCGTGACACGAAATGACAAAAGACAGTAGAAAAATGAAGGAAATTTGAAAAAAATTATCGTTTTGCTTAGTTTTTCGGTTCGCTGAATCGTCCTTGTTGTATATGATTAATAATTATGACGAAAAAAGAATTTGAAGACATATACCGTCAGCATTATGCCAAGATGTACCGTCTGGCAAGGACGATGCTCTATGATGCCGACGAGAGCAAGGACGTGGTGAGCGACATCTTCGCCCGACTGTTACGGGATGGTGACAGGCCACAGAAGGACAGAATGGAAGGCTACCTGATGACTGCCGTGCGCAACCGCTGCCGCGACGTGATTAGCCACAAGTCGATACGGGAGCGGGTGGAAAAGTTCTTCTTGCAGGAGTCAATGCAGAGCCAGATCGTTTCGATGAATGATGACGACCGTCTGGAACGGCTGATGCAATTCATCGAGGCGGAACTGCCACCACTCAGCCAGCAGATCTTCCGACTGCGGTTTATCCGTGAGATGAGTTACGAGGAAGTGGCACAGGCTGCGGGCGTGAGCAAAGTGACGGTTTACAACCATCTGTCACAGTCGGTACAGCGAATCAAGGAACATTTTCAGCAACAAACAGCAAAACGATAACTAATATGGAACAGAAAGACAAATTTGACCAGTTAGAAGCAGAGAACCAGGAATTGCTCGCGCTGACGAAGCAAGCCTTTGTGAAGCGGGAAGTCGAAAAGGAATCTGTCCCCGCGGATCAGGAATGGGAGAAGTTCGCGGCGGAACACGCTGATGAATTGGAAACCCTTGAAAAAGACGAGCCACATACAGTCACCATTACGAAACTAATGGGCATACTCCCTTACAAGGTGGCAGCAAGCATCATCGGCATCCTCTTTACGGCAGGAGTGGCATTCGCTGCCATCCACATCGTACGAATGATTAGCAATCCAAAACCGCAGACTATGCAGGCAGAACAAACCATATCTGCCAAGCCTACATCGGCATTGCCGACAGATACTGTCAAGACGGACACAACAACGAATACAAAGCCTATTGTTTTCGACAATGTGGCATTGGATAAGATGCTACCTCAGATTGCATCATATTATAATAAGGAGGTGGACTTCCAGAACGACGATGCACGCCAGCTCCGTTTCTATTTTGTATGGAAACAGGACGAGACGCTAGACGTCGTGCTGCATCGTCTCAACCTCTTTGAGAGCATCACCGTAGAACTGAAGTCAGACAAGATTGTAGTAGAATAAGCCATGAAGAGAATCATATCAATGCTTGCCTGCAGCCTTGTCTTTGCCGGAGTACAGGCCCAAAAGATTACGCGCGAATACAACAACGTGTCGCTCAGCGAGGCCCTGCGCCAACTGAACGAGCAGACCGAGGACTATACCATCAGTTTCCTCTACAACGAACTGGAGGACTTCCGCATCACCACTTCAGTACACCGCAAGTCCGTGCCCGATGCCATCCGCCAGATGATAGGCTTCTATCCTATCCGCATGACCGTTGATGACAGGGAAATCATCGTGGAGTGTCCGCAGAAAACGACCACTCGATACAAGGGCACCGTCATCGACGAGCAAGGCCAGCCCGTAGCCTACGCCAACATCGCCCTGCTCTCGCCGCAGGACTCCACACTGATTACAGGCGGCGTGTCGAACGAGAGTGGCCTCTTTGTTATTCCCTGCGAACAACAATCTGTCCTCGGACGAATATCATTCGTAGGCTACAAGACGATTTACAAGCAATGTAACAATGCAGAACTCGGTACGATACGGATGCAGCCCGACACCTACACCTTGGGGAATGTGACAGTGAGGGGAGAACGACCGAATTATCAGATGGGTGGTCACGGGCTGACGGTGAATGTGCAGGGCACGATGCTCAGTGAGGCTGGTA
Source organism: uncultured Bacteroidales bacterium (assembly GCA_902801425.1). Lineage (GTDB taxonomy): Bacteria > Bacteroidota > Bacteroidia > Bacteroidales > Bacteroidaceae > Prevotella. The sequence goes on from CADCIQ010000109.1 coordinate 9,874, forward strand.
CAGCCAATGACGTTATCGCATTGTTGCCCGGTGTGGACGGTAATAATGGAAGTTTCAAGGTGATTGGCAAGGGAACTCCGCTTATATATGTCAATGGCAGACTGTTACACAGCACGGCAGAGCTTGACCGTCTATCGTCAAAGGACATTGCCAGCATTGAACTCGACACCAATCCTGGCGCGAAATATTCAGCAACCGTTAGTGCAGTCATCCACATCAAGACCGTCAAAAAAGCTGGTGATGGCTTCAGCGGCTCTGGCAGACTATGGGCAAAGCAGGGCCATTATGGTTCTACGAGTGAACAGGTAAGCCTAAACTATCGCACGAACGGCCTCGACATCTTTGGCGAAGTGTCGCACGGCTTCAGCCACCTCTATCAAGAACAGCGGGGCAACAACCAGACGCAAACCTCCGCAGGCTACTGGAAGGAGCTTCAGGACATGTTGATAAAAAGCAAATATCACACTTTGTCTTTAACGTTGGGCGTAAACTATCAAATTTCGGACAACCATTCTGTAGGCGTTCGCTATGATACAGGCAAGGATGCCATCGAGCATTCCTCCAACTGGCCCATGACAGAGACTGTCTATAAGAATGGAGAGCAAATTGAGCACACGCAATACGAAACCGAGGTAAACCGTACCTACCCTTTCTCCCATCTGTTGAATGCCTACTACAACGGCAAGGCAGGGAAACTGGGTATAGACTTCAACACGGACTACTACCAGAAGACAACCCGCCTGAACCAGGACATCACCGAAACTAACGTGGATAGGTCTCAGCAATTCGTGAACAGCCACAGCAACCAGCGTAGTGAGATGTGGGCGTCGAAACTCGTACTCACTTATCCCATTGCCACGGGCAAGCTGGAAGGCGGCTACGAATACACGAATACTGACCGCACCGATAACTATACCAACTCACAGCAGTTCATGCCATCTACCGACGACCGCATCAAGGAACAGATGGCGGCGGGCTTCCTCTCCTACGAATGGACTGTCGGAAAGATTGAGTTTGATGCAGGTCTGCGCTATGAACATGTCACGTCCGACTATTACAGTTTTGGGTCGATTGTACCCGAACAAAGCCGTACCTATAGCCGTCTGTTCCCTAACGCAGACATCACATTCCCTATCGGCAAGGCGAAGTTTACATTGGCTTACACCGAGAAGACCAGCCGCCCGTCTTATTGGCAATTGCGCAGTTTCGTGCAATACGATTCCCGCTATCTCTATGAGGCTGGCAATCCCTTGCTCCGGCCTGCCATCCGACATGACGTCAGCCTGTCGGGCATCTACAAATGGGTCTATGCCTCTTTATCCTACCAGCGAACCAAGGACTACATAGCCGATCTGTATTCCGCCTACGAGAAGGATTCACCTATCAATTTGCTGCAATACCAGAACCTCGACCACCTGACCTCCATTAGTGCCGTCCTCGCACTTTCGCCAAAGATTGGACGATGGGCACCAACATGGCGAGTATCCTTGTATCAACAGAACTACGAACAGCAGACGTTGGAAGGCATACGTTCATTCAACACCCCGCTGATACAGCCTCGATGGGAGAATTTTGTCAATCTCGGTAAGCAGTTCACGCTCTTTGCCTCTGTCAATGGCAGGACAGCGGGCGACTATGAAAACGTTCACCTAAAACCATCATGGCAAATCAATCTTGGCATATCGCGTCAGGTGGGAGGCTGGAATCTCCAACTTCGCGCCAACGACCTATTCCGCACAGCCCGCCAATCCATGATTACCTACGGCTACAGCGTGACCTTCGATAAGTGGAACTACAGTGACTCACAAAATATTCAGTTCACCGCCACCTATCGTTTCAATACCACCCGCTCGAAGTACAAGGGCACAGGCGCTGGTAATGATGAAAAGAACAGATTATAAACTCTCTCGTTTGGGCAGTTGTCAGTCTTCGTGCTGACACTGCCCCATATAATAAAAATCACAAGCAATATGAACCAAACAAAACTTTTCTTCCTCCTGATCGCCGCCCTCGCATTCGCCTCTTGCGGCAGCGACGAACCAAGATATGCCAACCCGGAAGCACACGAAAAGGCCTTTTTCTGCTAAAAACTGTTAAAAAAGTGGGTGGTGGTGCAGTCTTTTTCTCTGTTGTAGGACTTAATGGATAGAGACGTTATGTTCACGATGGAGATAACACGGCTGATAGAACGGTGCAAGCAGGGGGATGCGGATGCCCTCGGAGAACTGTACAAGGCATACGTCCAGCGGATGAGGGGCGTGTGCCGACGCTATATCAGCGACGAGCAGACGGTGGAGGATGTGCTGCACGATGCTTTCGTGATTATCTTCACTTCGTTCGACAAGCTGCGCGATGTGCGACGTGCCGAGCAATGGATGATGGCCATCACAAGGAACATGGCATCGAAGTGCAAGGATCATTTGGAGGCATTGCCAATGGTTGCACTTGAAGAGACGAGCGAGGCGGGATTGATTGCCGCTGAGGACGAGGAAAGGGACGTGAGTGGTGTGCCATTAAGCGAGGTGGTAAGAATGATAGACAGACTGCCAGCTGGTTATGGGCAGGTATTTCGATTGTCGGTGTTCGAGGGTATGACGCACAAGGAGATTGCCGCCATGCTGGGCATCGAGCCACATTCGTCATCGTCGCAACTGGCACGGGCGAAGAAGATGCTGCGCAAGATGATGCAGCAGTATTGGGTTGCCGGGCTTCTGTTGCTACTCGTTCCCGTTACGTTCTACCTATTCAGGAAAGGGGATACTGCGGTCAAGGATGAAAAGCCAGTTGTAGCGAAGCAGAAAGATACGCTAAAAGAATCGCAGAAAGATTCTCGGTCGAAGCAGCCACAGGAGCCTGTGATTGTTGATTTTCCTGTACATCGTACAACC
>CADCIQ010000110.1 GCA_902801425.1 uncultured Bacteroidales bacterium
ACCGTCTTTCTTGACGGTGTAATAAGGTTCTATGAGCATGTATGAGATGGAGTCATAGACAAAAGGAGTCAGTGCCTCGCCACTACCATCAGGCTTTACCAGTCCTGCCTTTCCGTTCAGTTTAGCAACCCGGGGAATGTTCCCGCAGTAGATTTTATGGCAAAGTTCGCCTATACCGTCATATTGTGCTGGCAAAAGCACCTTACCAGTCGTATCCATTGTGCCATATTTACCATTTTCTCAAAAATAGTGTCATACCAGTCATAACGGTCAATATATCGAGAGCGAATCATCACCAGGTCATAGAAAGAACGACGATTGTCCTCCAGTGGTTCATTACCCTCTTCTTCTTTTTCTGCTACATCAATCAGTTTGTCCAAATTCTCGACGAATTGGAAGTTCTTCATTGTTGCCTTCGGCTTGTTCTCAATGTTTATCTCAGTTTTTACACTCATATATTTATTAATTATTTAGTTACAATCGGATTTTGAGTGCAAATTTACGGCTATCTTTTCAATAAATATTTAGAGTTATAGGTATAACATCAGATTTATTTCAGATGGATAATACTGTTGTAAAGTAGCTATACGTATATATGGGAATACGTTATAATATTTTTTTCCGACCTTTGCACCAGGAATTAGAAAAGTATAATAAATATGAGGTTTTATCAGTATTGGAATGGTTTTATCTGGGAGTTTAATTCCCTTCGAGAGTATTTCCTCGCAGTCTTAGGTAGACTGATAGGAGCAGTTCTTGGTATAATAATACTTTTTCTCCTATGCTGCTACTTATACTATTATGGTGAAGGAGAGTGGCCTGATCTTGCTCCATTTTGGAAACTCATAACATCATTTTTTAATGAATGAATCTAAATAGATTTGATAATGTATAATAACTTAGATTATGGTAATTGCGGAATTTAACATATTGGCAAGTTTCTATTGCTTCAATGAAGAGTATTTTGGTGGTATTCTTCCGATACCGCATCTAAAGGTTCGTCATGGATGGAGAACCTTGGGTTATTTCTATTATCAGATTGATGCTCCTTTCGGAATGTCAGAGACCATCGAAATAAGTGACTTCTATGATTATACGGAGTATGAGTTCCGCAACATACTTATCCACGAGATGATTCACTATTATCTCTATTATACAGGAGAGGACCCCAGATGCCGTCACGGTAAGGCCTTTAAGGCAATGGCAAAGCGCTTCAATAGGGAGTACGGCATGAATATCACGCCGACAATTGACACTTCCATGATGAAACCCAGTTGCAATGCATCAAAGGTTTCCAAGTTCTTTTTCAAGATTTTCAATTAACAATATTATATGAGACAACTGAAGATTAATAAAAGCATTACCCCTCGTTCTGAGCAGTCACTCGACAAATATCTTACCGAGATTAGTCGTGTCCCTTTGGTGTCAACTGAAGAAGAAGTATTACTTGCCCAAGCCATTCATGCGGGAGGCAAGAAAGGTGAGATGGCCAAAGACAAGCTTGTCAAAGCCAATCTGCGCTTTGTGGTATCTGTTGCGAAACAGTATCAGAACCAAGGTGTTTCCCTTACAGACCTGATTAGTGAAGGAAATATTGGACTTATAACAGCTGCTGATAAGTTTGATGAAACACGTGGTTTCAAGTTTATCTCCTATGCCATCTGGTGGATTCGTCAAAGCATCCTTCAGGCCATTGCAGAGTACAGTAATATGGTTCGCAGGCCCCAGAGCCAGATTGCTATCAGCAACAAGATCAAGAATGCCACGAATGAATTTATCCAAAAACAGCAACGTTACCCGTCTGCAGAGGAGCTGAGTGATATTATCTCTTTGGAAATTGATAAGATTGAAAAGGCCATTCAAGGTGAAGCACATGTTGCCAGTATTGATGCTCCCATCTCTGAAGATGAGGGAACGACTGTAGCAGATATGATGTCATCCTCTTCAGAGTATGCAACTGACCGAAAGGTTGACCATGACTCTATGTGTAGCGACCTGATGCAAGTGTTGTGTACCGTCCTCAATGATAGGGAAAGAACTATTGTCATCCAAAGTTTTGGCATTGGATGTCAAGAGAGAGCACTCGATGATATTGGCTACGATATGGGACTTACCCGTGAGCGTGTCCGTCAGATCCGTGAGCGTGGTCTCGACAAGATGCGCAAAAGCAACAAATCAAGATTTCTTCTCAGGCACTTAGGTTGAATTGTTTTATAAGATAATGAATAAGAAAATACTGATTATTCCAGATGTTCATGGCCGTACTTTTTGGGAGTCGGCCTTGAAATCTGGTGACTACGAGAAAATTGTGTTTCTTGGAGACTACACTGATCCCTATGAAATGGAGGGCATTACAAATCGTGAGGCTCTTAAGAACTTCAAATCCATCATGGCCTTCAAGCAGCAGAATCCTGAAAAAGTAGTTTTGCTGTTGGGTAATCATGACCTTCATTACTATTCTGGGTATTATTATGAATTGGCCGGTGGCGTTAGGTATGATCCTATTTCTGCCGTTCCCCTTCAGCGCTTATTTACCAAGTACCATAGTTTCTTCCAATTAGCCTGGGAAACAGATTGGGGTGGTAAACACTATCTGTTTTCGCATGCCGGCATAACGCAGAGCTGGCTTAAGCGGAATATGGAACTGATTAGGAAACCGGATGCGAGGCACTTGAATCGCCTCCTTCGTTCCAATGAGGGCCTGGAATCTTTGGCACAAGTAGGTGAAATGCGTTGGGGTGATTATCCCAGTGGTAGTATGGTCTGGGCTGATGTTGAAGAGATGCTTGTATCGAACCCCATACCAGACATCTATCAGATAGTCGGCCATTCGATGCAATTTGACGGCCCAATCATAACCGATAAGTTTGCCTGTTTGGACTGTCGGGCAGCATTTTCACTTGACTATAAGGGAAATATAAGTCCCGTAACAGAACTAACATCATATGAAGATTGTATTTAAATTCATAAGAAACTTCCTTTTGGGGTTTTTGCTGACATGGTATGCGATTGATATGTGGAAGCTGTTCCATGGAGACCTACGCCCATTATGGCGAAAGGGTATTAATATAGAATGGCTCGTCAATACTAAACAGGGCGAGTTTTCAGATTCTATCGATGAGATGCAAAGTGACAGATGTACATACGTTGGTTTCAGGGTTACCTATACCTATAGTGAGCCTACAATTATAAGGAATGTTGAATAACAAATCATCTTCGTATTGTATTATTTGGTAATATCGCGGAAAAAGCTTACTTTTGCAAAAAAATAGAAGTATGACAACAGACAATTACCCCTCATGGGATGCAAAGGCATGGCTCGCAGAGTTTGAGCCATCCAAAATGGTACAGGGTGGAACTCGCCCAGTAAGAGCAAAGGTGTTCCAGTCAACTTTGGAAATAGTAAACAAAGGTGGTTATATGGCTCCTTCTGGCATCATTGTACGATTCGACAACCTTCATAACGGTAAAACACTACAAGACAATGTCTTTTGTGAAAAGGAAATCACTTTAAAAAATGTGGAGCGTAAATACACGACCGAATACAAGGTTGTCAATCAGGACTGTCTGGCCTATGCCAAATATCTTTTGGACAAAGATGGTTCCGATGACCTTTGTGTACTGAATATGGCCAGTGCTAAGAATCCTGGTGGTGGCGTATATGGCGGTGCGGGAGCACAGGAAGAGTATCTTTTCCGTTGTTCTGATTACTTCCGTTTCCTGTTCCAATATGCAGATCCTGCAATGTTTGATTGCGAAAAAGAATATGGCATACCCCACAATCCACATCACTCTTATCCATTGAAGAGAAATTTTGGTGGTGTGTACTCTCATGGCGTAACCGTCTTTCGTGATACCGAAGCAAATGGCTATGCCTTGTTAGACTCACCGTGGCAGGTGAATTTTGTTGCAGTTGCTGCAAATAATATCAGGCGATTTATGAATGGGAGGACAACTATTCCTGATAATTTTGTTCCCTCAACCCTCAACCTTATTCGTACCATCTTACGAATAGCATACAATAACGGACAGCGTAGGCTTGTTCTTGGAGCCTTTGGTTGTGGAGCATTTGCCAATCCGCCCAAACACATGGCTCAGTTGTTCAAGCAGGTCTTCGATGAGCCGGAATTCCAAGGGTTATTCCGTGAGATACATTTTGCCATCATTGAGGATCATAACTCTCACGGTCGGAACTATAATTCATTCAAAGAAGTATTTGGTTAATCCTAAAAGGACGGTGGAGTCTCAACGACTGCACCGTCCGCAGACATATAAAGGAAGGTTTAGTCTTTCCTATCCGATAAATCTGGACAACTCACAGATGAATGGAGTAGTTACGACGTTCCCATAATAATGATAGTATGATATTCCGCTGAATATCTATTTTGTTATCAGTTCTATTTTTCCGTTGAGGAATGGTTTCCACTCTTCGGCTCCGAAATCACCATCTACATAAACAGTATCGCCAGGAGCAACGGTTTGGTTCCAGTGTTCCATCAGTGTCTCATTGCGACTGGTACTCGATTTTATCATCCTGCTCAGCTTGTCCATCGGCTCAAATGCTGGACCAGACATGTGGTGAATTTTCTCTTCCGCCTTACGTGGGCGTTCCATCCATGCCTTTAGCTCCGTCATACATCCTTCGAGTGAAGTATGGATGTTTTCTACCCCATAGTATTTTGCCATGCGCCGCAGATGATGAATACCTGCCATGTCATTACCTTTCTCATTCTTGAACTCGGGATCAATACCGATGATTACCTTATGGCCACGCGCCAGGTTCTCTGCCATTTCCAGTCTTGTGGTGATGGCATAATAACGCCAAGGTTTCATAGGACGGGCCTGAGGCGGGATCCAGAACAGAATCACGTCGCACATACGGAGTCCGAAGGTTTCCCAGTTTACCTGATAGGTTCCCGTTACGAAACGGTCAGTCTTACGGGGATTGAGGAGCGTTAAGTTCTCAATTCCCACCTGAGCAGCCACCTTGGGGGCTTGAGCCTGCCAAGATGGTGCGCCATTCATCGGACCAGCCAAGAAAGCTGTCCATTGTGTCTTCTCAACCACAGGGGTTGGACTTTTAATCATTTCTATCATATTATCCTTTTTTGACTAGTTCTTTAACCAAAGGCATAAGATACTTCTCAATCTCATCATACTCCATCTTATGACCTCCGGGGAAGGTGTGGATATGGTTATAGTGCTCAGCAAAGATGGGCTTGCAATGACCATAGTCGGTGTCATGGTCACCAAAGAGACCATAGCACAGTTCACGGTCAGCATCAGTGATGCTGTCGAACTGGTGAGCCTCCAGTCTGCGATAGCCCTCTTGAATCCCAGGTGTGATGACATACTTCTGTATCCCGTCTTCACGGTTCACCACGAAGGAATGGTTACCCACCTTCACGTCCTCATCGTTCGACATGTCGAGGGCTGGGTTAATGCAGATACGCTTATACCCCTTCAGCATCTGGGCATAGTAGCCACCTTGGCTGCTGCCTATGATGAGGTCGGGCTTCTCCTTCTCGCACAGCTCTTTCAGCATCTGCAGACATTCTTCTGCATCTACTGGGCAGTCAGGCATCAGCAGTTGCCAATCCTTTGGCAAGTACTGCAAGATCCCCATTGAGGTGCGGCTGTAGCCTGCAGAGGCAGAACCATGCAGATACATCAGTTTCTTTGTGTAGTGAGGCATTTCCAGCGTATCATCCTGCATCTTAAAGTCCTCATCCGCATGGATCAGACCCTTGCTGCCGTAGAAACCAACACTGTAAGAGGCCATTTGCTGAGCCATAGTCAGTACCTCCGCGACAGTCTGTTCCGTCATATCCTTCACTTTCAGCATACTCTTACTGCAGAGGGCAGCAATCAATGTGGAAGAAGTCCAGTCACCGGCACCCTCATAGTCCTTGTAGTCGGGATTCACGATGGGGTCGAGCTTAATCCACTGCCCCTCGCCCAACTTGAAGCGTAGCCCCTCAGCTCCCAGTGTCTGGATGAAGAGCTTGTCCTGATAGTCATCTGCAAACGACAAGTCCTCCACCAGTTCGGCTGACATCTTTACCACATCACTCACTTCAACACATCTCAGGAAAGCCCTTTTGGCTGCTGTTCTCCTCTTCTCATCCTCAATCTTGTGTCCGTCAGAGTCGCCCTCGAAATATACCAATGTACCCTTCTCGCGGAGTTTTTCAGCCAGTATTCTGTGTCCAGCCTGTGCCACGTCGAAGAAGAACACATCCGGCGTGAAGTCCATCGAGTCCACCAATGTCTCCACTTCCCCGTTCTGAGAAGAGAGATACTTCCTACAAGGACGTGCCGACATGCCCGTCCAGGGCTTGCCTGCAGTAGAGCCCTTATGTCCCATAGTAGGATTGCCCTGATCATCCAGTTTGTGCATACAGCGCAGGATGGTGGTACCACCCTTGAGTGTGTTATCCACAAATCTTACATCAGCTCCATAGGCCTTCATGTCACGTTTCATCTGATAACCCTGCGGTGAGACGTCCAGTTTGGCCACAGGGAAGGTATTCACTCCCAGATAGGGGAGCATGGTCATCACATTGCCGCAGGTGTTGCCAATCTCCATCGTCATAATCTTCTCCTCATACTTGTTGCGTTTACCCACAACAAAGCCGTTCGGATACTCCCGACGTGTGATAATGTCAAATGAGTAGTTGCCAGTACCCATGCAGGTCTTTCCCGCAGTTCCCTCTCTCAAAGAGTTTACTAAAGTCAAAATATCCTTATTCATATCAGATAATTTAATTTCAAATGCAAAGATACGCAAAATATGTAGAAAAACCAATCATTTATACCTATAACCTATAGTATGATTGAAAATATTTCCGTATCTTTGCACATATTTATAAATAGAATAAGGGAATAAGTATGAATGATAACAGAACAGAAATCATCGAATTACTCCGCTCTACCAACCGTCCAGGCATCGAGGATGTTATTATATGGCTCGACACTGCACCCAGTTTCTTCGAAGCCTCAGGTGCCAGAATTCACCATGATAACGTGGTAGGTGGACTTGCTTCTCACTCATTAAAAGTGTACGAACATGCAAGAGCTGATTGGGAAAGTCGTGACGATGCCTTCAAGACCAAATACCCCTTTGAGAGCATCATCATCTCTGCTCTGCTGCACGATGTTTGCAAGAAAGACGTTTATTATATCGATGCCGATGGTATTCCGCAATGGAATGAGGAGAACCATCGAAAGGGTCATGGTTTACGCTCTGTCCGTCTACTTGAAGAACTCGGTTTGTCACTCACGCACGATGAGCGTATGGCCATCTGGTGGCATATGGGGGCGGGAAACGAGATGTCTCAGCCGGATTATCCCCAAGAGTATGCTATTGCGATGCAAGATCCTTTCTGCCAGCTCATTCACGAAGCCGATCACATGGCTGCCAAACAGTCTGACAAAGAGACTAAAGAGGCAAGATTTGAGAGTCTGAAGTGGGATGCCAAGAGAACACTCTTCAGGTTGAAGAATGGAGGAGGGCGTTTCATTTTCGGTGCTGTTCGCAGTGAGGTTTATAAACACAACCTGGAGATCTTCAAGGCCTGGAAGTTCGAAGCCCCATCGGGTAAAATGATTGACCTGATTGGAAGCCGCCAACAATTACTTGATGCCACCAAGGTTTATCGCGAAGCCGTTTCTGCAAGCGAAAT
>CADCIQ010000111.1 GCA_902801425.1 uncultured Bacteroidales bacterium
CAAGGAGCGTAAGCGACATTTATTCGCAATGGCTCATCAAGCTAAAGCAAGTCTCAAATTCTTGTAAATTCAAAGAAAAAAATCTCTAATTCTCTAATTCTTGATAATAAATTAAATTTGACCACTTACTTATCTGTTTTAATTGGTTTTATTCTGTTTTTTTAGATGGCGAAAGCAGATGCAAGTCGTCGAACTCACATTAATTACCTTATTGGCGAACAATGCTAACAAGGTAATTCGTAATTTCTATAATCCTCCGTTGATAATACCATTATAATACCATTATATTACCATAATAATACCATAAACTATGGTAATATAATGGTATCTTTATTGGATTTTAAAGGTATTTATATGGGATTTACTACCTACCCATAACGGAGACAAATCGAATTTTCTCCCTCCGCACGTTTGTATTGAACAAAATGCAGGTTTACCCCGTACATCGAATTCACGCTAATTTAACATGAGCTCGACGTATTGTTTGTCGGCTTACGCCCCTAAGGGGCAACGAGTCAATTAACAATTAACATGGGATGTCAATCACGAGCGCAAGCGAGACTTGCGTAGCTTGTTGACCCTTGCGAAAAATATCCCTTTAATCCGTGCAATCTGTGGTCAAAACAAAATCTCTGCGTCTTTGCGTTTGAAAAATATTTTTTCTGGTCATCGTCGCTAATTTTTTGTTCTCAAGCCCAGGCAACGGAGTTGCGCTTACAGGAAATTCCGGTTTCCCCATTATTTCATGTAAAGATGAAATAAAAGTGAAAAAATACCGAAAAAACTGCATAATTATTGTTGTTTTCTTGCAAAGACGGAAAAAAATATGTAATTTCGCACCAAAATAAAGTCTGAATCGAGTTTTGATCAACTTCACTATCATAACGTGCACCTATGATGCCAGCAAGTATATTGACCGCACGCTGGAAAGCGTGCGAGGGCAATCATATCCGCATATAGAGCATTTCATCATAGACGGCGTTTCGAAAGATGACACGGTGAAGAAGGCTCAGACCTACGCCTACGACTCGCACTATCCCGTTATAGTAAAGAGCGAGCCAGACAAAGGTCTGTACGACGCGATGAACAAGGGCATACAACTTGCCAAGGGCAACTACATCATCTTCCTGAACGCTGGCGATGTGTTCTACGAAGAAGATACCCTGACCAACATAGCAGAGCAGCTGAAGGACAAGCCTTTGCCGGGCGTTATCTATGGCAATACCGACATTGTTGACGAGGAAGGCAATTTCATAAGGAAACGTCGCCTTACCCCTCCCGAAAAACTATCGTGGAAGAGCTTCAAGCAGGGAATGCTGGTTTGCCATCAATCCTTCTATGCAAGGACGGACATAGCGAAGCAAGTGCCATACAATCTCATCTACAAGTATTCTGCCGATGTGGATTGGTGCATAAGAATAATGAAAGAAGCAGAGAAGCAAGGTCTTGAACTTTGGAACACCCACAAGACACTATGCTCATACCTCGAAGGAGGCATGACGGAAAAGAGCCATCGGGCATCTTTGAAAGAAAGATTCATGGTTATGAGCGACCATTACGGAATGCTCACTACAATACTCCAGCACCTATGGTTCGTGGTGCGTGCAATTATTAAAAGGTAAATAGAAGTTTTTATTTAAGGTTATGAGGTCATAGGTTATAAGGTTTAAGGTCAGCATAGCTAATAGCAAGTCTGACCAGAGCCCCCGATAACCAATAGACCCGAAAACCGGAATTTCCCCCCTAAAAATGAAAAGAATCGCTCTTATATTTATTTCCCTATGTGCTTCAATACTTTCAATTTCAGCACAAATAGACTCCGTAGAACAGCAACGGAACGCTTACATAAACGCCAAGCAGTTTGTAAAGAAAGGAATGACTCCCATGCCTGACGCCTCACACTTTCTGCCACACCCTCCGGCAGAAGGCGGTCAGATGTTTGCGTCTGACAGTTGCATGTACGAGTGGGGCAAAGCCCTTCGTAGCACCCTCAGAGGAGACACAGCCGTTGCAGATGCCGGCTATGCCATAGGCTATTTCCTCAGACGATTCTCTCCTGCCGTTAAGCAGAATCTCACGGAGAAGTCGCATCCTCAGCTTACGCAGCTCCTACTGGCATCTATGAATGCCGGGAACAAGAGCATACGTAAGGCAAAGAAAAAGTTTGCCCGCCGTCGTCCTTATCAGTATTTTAAGGAAGGAACGCCAACACCACAGGAAGAATATCCCGATGATTTCACATCATATCCTTCAGGGCACACGGTAAGGGCATGGATGGCGGCATTAACCCTCACGGCTGTTTTGCCTGAATATGCCAACGAGATAATGAGGATAGGCTATGATATAGGGCAGAGCCGCGTGATTGTAGGTTTCCACTATCAGAGTGATGTGGATGCAGCTCGTCTGGCAGCATCCGCCACCTTTGCACGACTATGCGCCGAGAAAAGCTTTTTCGAGGCAATAGAGAAGGCGAGGAAGGAAGTGAAGAGCAAGAACTAAGTGAAACAGGGCTTGCGCCCTGGAATATTTTTGGAAAGTAAATTATAAGTAAATTGTGGCAGTAAATTAATTTACTGATAAAATTTACTGCTCATTTACTTTCCCAATAATATACTCGCATAAGCGAGCCTTTCTTCTTGGAAAAAGTCAATTCAGCATCGGAGATGCGTTTAATATCGAATTCGCCAAACTCAGGTTAAATTATCTAAAATTCATGGGCTCAGGCTTGGAGTTCTTGCAATTTTACACTATCTTTGCACGATATTGTTTTTTAGCATAATAACTGAATACAAATTAACGATAACAACTATAATAATTAAGACAAATGTATTTACTCGGTTATGACATCGGTACATCATCAGTGAAGGCTTCACTCGTTGATGCGGAAACAGGAAAGACAGTCGCTTCAGCTCAGTATCCTGACGCAGAGGCTCCAATCATGGCAAAGCAGGCAGGTTGGGCTGAGCAGGAACCAGAGATGTGGTGGGATGAACTCAAGCAGGCAACAGCCCGTGTAGAGGCAAAGGCAGCAGGCTCACTTGCAAAGGTTGCAGCTATAGGTATCTCTTATCAGATGCACGGTCTTGTATGCGTTGACAAGGATGGCAAGCCACTTCGCCCATCAATCATCTGGTGTGACGGTCGTGCCGTTCCTTACGGAAACGCAGCTTTCGAGGCTATCGGCGGTGACAAGTGCCTTGAGCATCTTCTTAACTCTCCTGGCAACTTCACAGCAGCTAAGCTCGCATGGGTTAAGGAGAACGAGCCTGAGACCTTCGCAAAGATCGACAAGATCATGCTCCCTGGTGACTATATCGCACTTCGTCTCTCTGGCGGTGACAAGAAGACAACTATCTCAGGTCTTTCTGAGGGTATGTTCTGGGATTTCAAGAACAACTGTGTGAGCAAGGATGTGATGAACTATTTCGGCTTTGACGAGAAGATCATTTCTGAGATTGTTCCTACATTCTCTGTTCAGTCTCGCGTTTGCAAGGCTATCGCTGACGAACTCGGCATTCCAGAGGGTACTCCTATTTCATATAGAGGAGGTGACCAGCCAAACAACGCCCTTTCACTCAACGTGATGAAGCCAGGTGAGATTGCTGCTACTGGCGGTACTTCTGGTGTTGTATATGGTGTACTCGGTGAGGTGAACTATGACAAGCTCTCTCGCGTAAACACATTCGCTCACGTTAACCACAACCAGCCAGACACACGTCTCGGCGTGCTTCTCTGCATCAACGGTACAGGTATCCTCAACGCTTGGGTAAAGCGTACTGTTGCTCCAGAAGGCATTTCCTACGGCGAGATGAATGATTTGGCAGAGTCTGTTCCTGTAGGTGCAGAAGGTCTTTCAATCATCCCATTCGGTAATGGTGCAGAGCGTGTTCTCCAGAACGAGAACCCAGGCGCTTCTATCCACGGCATCAACTTCAACATCCACAAGAAGGCACACATCATCCGTGCTGCTCAGGAGGGTATTGCATTCTCATTCGCTTACGGTATTGAGATTATGCAGAAGATGGGTATGGAGATCAGCACAATCAAGGCAGGTCACGCAAACCTCTTCCTCTCTCCATTGTTCCGCAGAACTCTTGCTGCCGTAACAGGTGCTACAATCGAGCTTTACGAGACTGACGGTAGCGTAGGTGCAGCTTACGGTGCAGGTATCGGTGCAGGTATCTATAAGGATAGCGACGACGCATTCAAGACTCTGAAGCACATCTCTACCGAGGCTCCTGTTGCTGAGACAGCAGAATACAAGGCAGCTTACGAGCGTTGGAAGGCTGCTCTCGGAAAGTAAATGAAAAATGAATAATGAAAAGTGAAAAATACGAGTTGCAACCATTCGTTATGAACGAGAAAAGTAACCTGTATTTTTCACTTTTCATTTTTCATTTTATAATTTAACTTGAAAAACACCATATTTTTTTACATTTTTTCCGAAAAACTTTTGATATTTGAATAAATTTGTTTATTTTTGCAGCATAATCCGACACTTATTATTACAGAATCATGAACAAATACACCTTAACTGTACTTATCACATTCCTCATAGCACTTTCTGCTAATGCCGAAGACATGAAGTTAAAGCTTGAAAGTTGCGACAAAGGAATGCCGAACCACACAGATGCGTGGGAACAGGTCTATAATTCTCTTATTGAGAATAGTAACAACGCTATTGTCATGGAAAAACCTGAAAAGAGCGTAGTGATAAACGACATGAGTAGCTATAAGGCCATCATGACGAAAGACGAGCCACGCAATTGGGTGGCTACGCCGGAGGCTGTGGAAAAGTATGGTTACTACACGCCACTAAGAGAGTTCGAGTGGTCAACAGTACCTCTCGTGGCTTTTGGATTCGCAGCTAAGGCAAACAAGAAGAATTTCCGCGCTGCACGAAACAATTTCATCCCAGCTTACGAGAACCGTTTTGACGATAACCTCCAGCTCGTGCCACTCGTAGTAGCATCGGGACTTAACTTTGCAGGCTACGAGGGTCGCAGCAACACGGGGCGATACCTTGCCAGCGGCGCTTTGTCCTATGCTTGGTGTGCGCTCTTTGTAAACAGCATAAAATATTCTGCCAAGGAAATGCGACCTGACGGCTCTACAGCCAACTCATTCCCTTCAGGACATACAGCCACGGCATTCACCGCTGCTACCATTCTCCACAAGGAATACGGTCTTACTCGCTCGCCTTGGTGGTCAATCTTCGGATACGGATGCGCCACCACCACGGGTATCATGCGCACGCTCAACAATCGCCACTGGATAAGCGATGTGCTCGTAGGAGCAGGTCTGGGTATCTTATCCACCGACCTTGGATATATGTGTGCCGACTGGATTTTCAAGAAGAAAGGCATTAACCGCGAACCATTGAAGGGAAACTCTGACCTGTGGCAGAACCCAAGTTTCTTCAAGCTTGAGCTGGGCATGCAGTTGACAAACACCCTTAAGTTGCCTACTAGCACTTCATTCCTCACCACCGCCAACCTATACAACTATGGTGGTGCATACCTCGATGATGACTACTATACCATACAGCGTAACGGCAACCCATTCCGCATACCTGACGACTACAATGCCGAGAAGCGCGAGTTCAAGAATTACGCCTCTGGTTCTCCTGCATACGCAGAAGGACAGTCACCAAGGATAAAAGTCGGTACAGGTACCACAGTAGCAGGCGAGGCTGCTTACTTCATAAACAAGTTCTTAGGCGTTGGAGCTCGCGCACGCATAACCACAGCCCCTGTGACAGCCGAAGGACTATACACCTATACAGAAAAAGGAGATGTGCTTACGCGCAACATGAATTCCGCATCCGTGTCTGAGGTATGGTCGCTCGTAGATATCGGCGCCGGCTTGTATCTGGCATGGCCTTTCAGCCCGAAGCAGAATATCGGCATCAAGGCTCTCTACGGTCGCCGTTTCTTCGGTAGCCTCAACCTGATAGCCGCTTCGGACCAGATTTACCTTAACACACAGACAAACGAGGAAGCAGCTGTCACTATGTATGGCGACGCAATGAAGATAGACAAGACCAACACCGACAACTTCACGGTGGGCTTGCACTACACCTATGCCATGAATAGCGGTATGGCAATATCAGGCTTTGTGGATTATGACTTTTCAAAGCCTACCTTCGATGTGGAATACACCCCATACCACAAAGACTTGCTACTCATGGTGACAAAGCACACAAACTTCAGTTTCTCGCATAAGATAAACTCCTTCACCATAGGAGTAGCGATGTCTGTATTATTCTAACCCTAAAGAAAGCACAAGACTATGAACAAGATACATAACATCTTCAAGTCATTCGTCGCAATAACCATCTCCGCCATCATGGTATGCTCATGCGACAATACTGCCAACGACATAAAGGTGGAGGCTATTAACGGCCATTATGACGGAACGGTCATAGTAGGACTCTATGTGCCTGACCTTTTGGTTGAGTATGAGAATGAAATGCTGAGCGACGGCGATACCCCGGCACTTTGCTACGACACGGTGAAGACCACCATAGATATGCAGTTCTTCAACAACAATCAGGTAAAGATAAGCGTCGATAAACTCAGCGATGTGGAATTTTCCATTCCGTTCCTTGACGAGAACGGTAATGTGCGCGACATATACAGCGAGGGGTATCTGGCATATATCTATGATATGACATGCAATCTTCGCGACAAAGGTGTGATAACACCCAAGGAGTTCACCGAGTTCTATGAGCTGATTGACACCCTGCGTGACCACCTGACGGTTAGCAGCGTTCAGACTAACCCGATGCCGATGGTGGAGCAAGGAGCCATGCTTGCCTCTTACGACTATGAGCAGAACTCATACTATACACAGTTCAACCTCGACAAACTCACATACCAGCGCACCCCCGAAGTACTCAAGCCTTTTGAGTACATCAAGCAGGTGTTGCTCAACAAAGGTATAGAAAGCGAGGAACTCAGTCGTCTTGACGCACAGATACACAACGCCATGCCTACCAACGGCACAGTAACGGACGGATGGGGATGGTGTACCGTGGCTTATTCCAACTATCAGGCATGGGTTGACATGCACCTTGAGCGTGCCACAGGTATGCTCGATGTGCTCAGCATAGCACTATTTGGTGCTGCCCGCGATTCTGAAGGAGAAATACTATATGACGCTTCTGGACGCACAAAGGCAAACAAGCCTATGTGGTTCGTTGTAATGTATGAGGGGCAGATAGAAGACACGGGCATATACAAGCCTCTGACGGAATAATGAAATACGAGGTACATAAAACAGGGCGTGTAACTATTCAGCGAATCGGCAAACGTAAGTTTTTTGAGCGATTTCTTTGCAAAAACAAGCTTCAAATTGTTCCTTGTTTATCATTTTTATTCAATCTACGTTGTTCTTTACAAAGAATTAACCCTTCAAAGGCATAATAAGAGTTATTCGCTGAATAGTTATCTGGGCGTAACCGTAAGTTAATTTTTCTTAAAAGTTCAATTTGCAAGGTTGCTTGTTGCACAGAAGTGCGAAAAAATGAGTACCTTTGCAGTCCGATTATTATGGGGCACACTTAGAACCCCGCGAGCGATGGTGTTAATAGTCATGCGTTTGGCCGCGCAGACGGTTAGTGAATCCTAAAAGAATTTTAAAGTTAAATGAACACTTTAAGTTACAAGACAGTCTCTATTAATAAGGAGTCTGCTAAGAAGGAGTGGGTTGTGATCGACTGCACAGATCAGGTTGTAGGTCGTCTCTGCTCTAAGGTGGCTAAGATACTTCGCGGTAAGTACAAGCCAACATTCACACCTAACGCTGATTGCGGTGATAACGTAATCCTTATCAACGCAGCTAAGGTGGTTTTCACTGGTAAGAAGGAAACTGACAAGGTTTACACTCGCTACACTGGTTACCCAGGTGGTCAGCGTTTCAACACCCCTGCACAGCTTCGCACAAAGGACAACGGTATCGACAAGATGCTCCGTCACGCTGTTAAGGGTATGCTGCCAAAGGGTCCTCTCGGCCGTAGCCTGTTGAACAACCTCTACATCTACGAGGGCACAGAGCACAAGCAGGAGGCTCAGCAGCCAAAGGCAATCGATATTAATCTGTACAAATAAATTAACTTGAGGTGAAAAGGTTATCAGGTTATCAGGTTGTTAGGTCAACCTTAAAACCACAGAACCTCTAAACCTTAAAACCAAATTAAAAAAAATGGCAGAAGTAATTAATGCAATCGGTCGCCGTAAGAGCGCTGTAGCTCGTGTATATCTCACAGAGGGCACCGGTAAGATCACTATAAACAAGAAAGACATCACAGAGTTCTTCCCATCAGCTATCCTGCAGTATGTTGTTAAGCAGCCTCTGCAGCTTCTTGAAGTAGCTGAGAAGTATGACATCAAGGCTAACCTCGACGGTGGCGGTTTCACAGGTCAGAGCCAGGCTCTCCGCCTTGCTATCGCTCGTGCACTCGTTAAGGTTGACGCTGAGGATAAGAAGAACCTCAAGGATCACGGCTTCCTCACTCGCGACTCTCGTGAGGTTGAGCGTAAGAAGCCAGGTCGTCCAAAGGCACGTCGTCGCTTCCAGTTCTCTAAGCGTTAATATAGAGAACTCCGGTTTTTCCAGAATGTCCGGATTTTCCAGATTTTTCGGTTTGCCGGGTAATAGTTTAGTATCTAAACCAGCGAGATCCGTTGGGCTACTCACTGGCTGATTCTAACAAACAATAGAATTAAAAAGAAAGTAAACAACTCGTGCCCCATATAAAGGCACACCAAACAAAAGAAAGACAATGTCAAGAACAAATTTTGACCAGTTACTGCAGGCAGGCTGTCATTTCGGCCACCTTCGTCGCAAGTGGAACCCAGCAATGGCTCCTTACATCTTCATGGAGCGTAACGGCATCCACATCATCGATCTCCACAAGACCGTAGCTAAGGTTGACGAGGCTGCAGAGGCACTGAAGAATATCGCAAAGTCAGGTAAGAAGATCCTGTTCGTCGCTACTAAAAAACAGGCTAAGGACGTTATTGCTGAGAAGGCAACAAGCGTGAACATGCCTTACATCAACGAGCGCTGGGCTGGTGGTATGCTCACCAACTTCCAGACAATCCGTAAGGCTATCAAGAAAATGGCGAACATCGACAAGCTGATGAATGACGGTACATTCAGCAACCTCTCAAAGCGTGAGCTCCTGCAGATTACTCGTCAGCGCGCTAAGCTCGAGAAGAACCTCGGTTCTATCAGCGATCTGACACGTCTTCCTTCTGCTTTGTTCGTTGTTGACATTTGCAAGGAGCACATCGCAATCAAGGAGGCTCAGCGTCTCGGTATCCCTGTATTCGGTATCGTTGACACAAACGCTAATCCTAACGAGGTAGATTTCGTTATCCCTGCAAACGACGACGCAAAGGATTCTATCGATACAATCCTTTCTGCTTGCTGCGCAGCTATCGCTGAGGGCTTGCAGGAGCG
>CADCIQ010000112.1 GCA_902801425.1 uncultured Bacteroidales bacterium
CATTGCAGTTGTACTTGGCTAACGCCTGTTCGTACTTGCTTTTCAATTCTTCCATAATACTAGTTTTTTAGTTAAAATAAGATTAGAGTTTTTCGTTTTGTATATGTCTTTCCTTATCTCTAAGGGTTTTCTTTTCAATGTTCTTTTTCAGCTCTTCTGTCAGGTCTACGCCAGTCTGGTTAGCTAAACAAAGCAGTACCCATAAGACGTCAGCCATCTCGTCGCCCAGGTTATCTTTCTCGCCAGCTTTGAAGCTCTGATCGCCATATTTTCGAGCCATCACACGAGCTAGTTCGCCAACTTCTTCCGTCAGCACAGCCATATTGGTGAGTTCAGAGAAATAACGTACACCATATGTCTTAATCCACTGATCTACAGTATCTTGAGCTTCTTTTATAGTCATTTTACGTATATTATCAATAACCACAAAAAGATGATACTAACAACCATCATAATCAGGTTCTGCTTGTTTTCTTTATTATAGGTCTTCCAGTTGAAAGCCTTAAAGATGACCTGTCCCAGAAAGAGTATTAAACCAACTATGCATATCCAAATAGCCCACGACCAGTGTAGAAATCGATATCCTACACAGCCTATTAGCATGAGGATGACGCCAGTGTGTTCTATATATCTAAGATATTTTTTCATTCTTCTTACTCTTTGTTTTTGGTGTCCATACAGATTGTTACAGGACCATCATTGAGTAGTTCAACCTTCATGTCAGCACCAAATTCTCCAGTACCTACAGGCTTGCCAATTGCTTCGCTAAGCTGCTGACAAAAAGCTTCATAGAGCGGTATAGAGTGTTCGTGGCTACCTGCTCTGAACCATGATGGACGGTTGCCTTTCTTGTAGCTGGCAAAGAGCGTAAATTGGCTTATCACTAGTATTTCTCCTTCCATGTCAAGAATACTACGGTTCATAACAGCATTTTCGTCGTCAAAGACCCTAAGGTTAGCAATCTTCTTGACGAGCCATTCTACGTCTTCTAATGTGTCCTCATCGCAGATTCCTATCAGTACTAGAAATCCTTTTCCTATTGCCGATTTCACAGCACCTTCTATGGTCACGCTGGCCTTGCTGACTCTTTGTATTACTGCTCTCATTCTGCAAAGATAGAAAATAATTCTGATACAACCAAGAAAATCATGTATGAAAATAGTCATAAACTATTTTTGCCTTAGCCTGACCTATTATTGTGGTTAGTTCAGCGAGTTGTGACTCACGTATTTTCTTGACTGATTTAAGGGCTTTCAGAATCTCGTCACGCGTCTTTGGACCTATTCCCTTAATATCATCCAGCTCTGAGTGTAACGCATGCTTAGAACGCTGTTCTCGGTGGAATGTGATAGCAAAACGATGCACTTCATCCTGTAGCTGTGTTAACACTCTAAATAGCTCTGAGGTGTCTTTCATTCCTATCACACGAGGTGGGAAACCATAGAGCAGTTCGTTGGTTCTGTGCTTGTCATTCTTGGCCAATCCAGCAATAGGAATATCCAGGTTTAGCTCGTCTTGAATGACTTGTCTAATGACCTCCATTTGTCCTTTACCACCATCTGCAACAATGAGATCGGGTAGGGGTTCACCTTCGTCTATGATGCGACGATAACGTCTGCCTACAACCTCTTTCATGGAGGCATAATCGTCAGGTCCAACAACAGTTTTGATGTTGTATTTTCGATAATCAGCCTTCGAAGGTTTCATCTTTTTAAAGACGACGCAAGCAGCTACAGCGTCTGATCCAGATATGTTGGAGTTGTCGAAACACTCTATCTGATAGGGCATCTTAGGGAGATGTAAGAGGTCCTGCAGTTCTTTCATTAGACGCACTTGTTTCTGTTCAGGATTAAGCTTTTCTGCCTGCTTCAACCGATCAAACTTATACTGTTTACCATTCATCAAAGAGAGGTCTAACAGGGTCTTTTTATCCCCTCTCTGTGGTACTGTAATCGTTACTCCTTCAAGGTCGATATCTACTTCTTCAGGCAGTATAATTTCTTTTGCATGACTCTTAAATCGTTCACGCATCTCGACAATAGCTAACTGCAGTAATTCAGCATCATTTTCTTCCAGTTTTTTCTTGTATTCGAAGGTAAAACTTTGGTTAATCTGACCATTAGAGACATGAATAAAGTTGATGAATGCAACCTTCTCATCATTGGTGATACTGAGTACATCAACATTATCAATAGTATGGCTAACAACCTCGCTTTTTGCAACAAATTGTTCTATAAGCAGCAAGCGTCGTTTCACCTCTTCAGCTTCCTCAAAACGTAATTCTTCCGCTAAACGGAGCATTTCTTCCCGTATCTGGCGCAATACTTCTCGTGTGTTTCCTTTCAGTATTTCGCGTGCTTGTTCAATGTTTCTTAGATAGTCCTTGTAGGATTGTTTGAGAATACACGGACCACCACAGTTTTTGATGTGATATTCCAGACAAACTTGGTACTTTCCCTGTTGAATTCCTTCCTCTGTAAGAGGTTGTCTACAGGTTCTTGGATGATAGAGTTTCTTAATGAGATCTAGTACTGCATTCATTGCTCCAACGTGTGAATAGGGTCCATAATAGGTGCCCCATTTCTTATTGATGGTTCGAGTGCTAAAAATACGTGGAAGAAACTCTTTGGTAATGCAAATGCTGGGGTAGGTTTTCCCGTCTTTTAATAGTACATTATATCGAGGATTGTACTTCTTAATTAGTGCATTTTCCAGTAATAATGCATCCTCTTCAGTATTGACAATAGTATAGCTGATATCATGAATTTTGGATACCAGAACCTTTGTTTTAAAACGGTCAACTTCTGTATGGAAGTAGGATGAGACACGGCTCTTCAGGTTCTTTGCCTTACCCACATAGATAATGTTACCATCAGCATCGTAATACTGATAGCTACCAGGCTTCTCAGGTAGGGTAGAGACTATACGTTTAAGCTTTTCTAGTCGTGCCTCATTCTCTTCCTTTGTCATCTACTTTGTTTCACGTGAAACATTAAACAGTTAACAATGTTGTTACTTCCACATCATCGAAGACATCTCTTCCATGTAATCCTTCGTCTGTGATTTCAATAATGAAGTTCACCATAATCGCTTTAGGGTTGAATTTCTTCACCAAGTTACACGCAGCTCGCATTGTTCCGCCTGTTGCTAGTAAATCATCATGTAGCAATACTACATCCTTGTCGTTGATAGCGTCTTCATGAATCTCAATAGTGTCTGTTCCGTATTCTTTTGCGTAGCTTTCCTGAACAGTTGCTGCGGGAAGTTTTCCTGGTTTACGTGCAAGTACAACTCCTGCACCTAATTTAACAGCTAATGCAGATGCCATTACAAAACCTCGGCTTTCAATTCCGACAATCTTGGTGATACCTTTGTTTTTGTAAATCTCATAAAGCTCGTCTACCATGATTTGCAGACATGCAGGATTTTTGAATAGGGTAGTAACGTCACGAAAGTTGATTCCTTTCTGGGGAAAATCAGGAATACAACGCAGGTTTGCCATCAAAGTCTTGTTGTTCATAATCTTTGGTTTTAGCGTGATTTATTATATGTTTATTATGTAATTGTTTCACGTGAAACTTATCTGCCCATTAACACAAGCATCGCATTGATATCGCTGGGTGATACCCCCGGTATTCTACTTGCTTGTGCAAGTGTATCCGGTTGAATTCGTTCTAATTTCTGTCTTGCCTCTGTTGATACAGCAGTAAGATTAGGGTAGTCGAATTTGCCTTTGATTTTAATATTCTCCAAACGGTGCATTTTTTCTGCTACCATTCGCTCGCGTTCGATGTAGCCTTTGTATTTGATATGTATTTCGGCTGCTTCTGCTATTTCTTCTTGACGATTGGGCAATTGCTCTATCTTTTCCTTGAGCTCAGGAACAATGGCATACAATTTTTCAAAGTTCAATTCAGGACGAGCCACGAGGTCTTCCAACTTACAACCATAGACGAGTGGGGTAGAACCGATAGCTTCTAATGCACCATTAACGATTTTCGGTTTTATCGCGTAGGTCCGACAGAACTCTTCGATTTCTTCGATAGCATGTTTCTTTTGTAGCCACCAGTCGTAACGATCTCTTTTGGCGATACCCAGTTCGTATGCTTTCTCCGTCAAACGAGCATCCGCATCATCCTGACGTAACAGAATGCGATACTCCGCTCTGGAAGTAAACATGCGGTAGGGCTCATCTACACCTTTTGTTACGAGATCATCAATAAGGACACCGATATATGCTTCGTCCCTTTTTAGTTCAAAGGTGCAGTTTATTGCTACTGAATCGCAACCTACAGAACCGGCCATGAGGGCTGCATTGATGCCTGCCAATGTTCCTTGTCCACCAGCTTCTTCATATCCTGTAGTACCATTCACCTGTCCTGCAAAGAACAAGCCATCAATGACCTTTGATTCTAATGAGTGTTTCAATTGTGTAGGATCAAAGAAGTCGTACTCGATGGCGTAGCCTGGGCGATAAACCTTCAGGTCGCGTAAAGCAGGAATGTGCTTAAGTGCAGCAATCTGCACATCCATAGGCAGACTCGACGAGAAGCCATTCAGATACATCTCATTAGTATCTTCACCTTCTGGCTCTAAGAACAGCAGGTGCTGTGGCCTGTCTGGGAAAGTGACGAGCTTGGTCTCAATAGATGGACAGTAACGAGGACCTATCGACTGAATCTGTCCGTTATATAGTGGTGAATCTGCCAGTCCGCTACGCAAAGTCTCATGAACCTGTTCATTCGTGTAGCATACCCAACAAGGCAACTGTTGTAAGGGTCGTTGCTTACCCATATACGAGAACTGATAATAGCCGTTTTCGCCATCTTGGCGCTCCATATCTTCAAAATGAATGCTGCGCTTATCGATACGAACAGGTGTACCAGTCTTCATGCGAGCTGAACGGATACCGTGACGCGTAATGCTTTCGGTGAAGTGGGGGACAGCTGGCTCAGCAATGCGTCCGCCAGGTACCATTTTTCGTCCGATGTGCATCAATCCATTCAGGAAGGTACCAGCAGTAATGATAACAGCTTTTGCGTGTATTTCTGCTCCCCAAATGGTCTTGACACCGATGACTTGTTTTCTGACGACGGAATCGTCAGGCACGGTTTCTACTAGCAGTTCATCGGCTTGGTCTTGCCAGATG
The DNA here is from genome assembly GCA_902801425.1 of uncultured Bacteroidales bacterium. Taxonomy (GTDB): domain Bacteria; phylum Bacteroidota; class Bacteroidia; order Bacteroidales; family Bacteroidaceae; genus Prevotella. Next base: position 5,150 of record CADCIQ010000112.1, read on the forward strand.
TCGAGATTGGGAGTTGCATCCAACACGGAGCGCCACTTCCAGATAAACTTTCCTCTGTCACACTGGGCACGAGGACTCCAGACGGCAGGACCCTTCGAACGATTGAGCATGCGGAACTGGATAGCAGTAGCATCTGTTACGAGTGCCATCTGCCCACCAAGTGCATCTATCTCACGGACAATTTGTCCTTTGGCAATACCACCAATAGCAGGATTACACGACATCTGTGCAATCTTGTTCATATCCATTGTTACCAGTAAGGTCTTAGCACCCATATTAGCGGCTGCTGTTGCTGCCTCACAGCCAGCATGACCACCACCGATAACTATTACGTCGTATTTCAGTATCATGTCAAAATGCATCTTTTATATGGTCTATGGCAGGACTATCGTTCATCGTTCCTACCACAGTAATAATGTCAAAGCGGATATCATGATTTATGTGCCGGTATTTAATATAGTGGTTAGCTGCTTGTTGCAGGTGACGTATCTTCTGGTAGTCTACTGCTATTTCAGGGTCAGTAAACATACAGTTGCTGCGAGTCTTTACTTCCACAAAAACTACCGTATCGCCATCCAGTGCAATGATGTCCAGGTCACGATGGCCAGACTTCCAGTCACGTTCCATGATGGTGTATCCTTGGCGTTCTAGATACGTAGCAGCAACGTCTTCACCCCACTTTCCTAACTCGTTATGTGATGCCATAGAATGGTGTTTATCATTATTTGGTTGCAAAGTTACTAATAAAATTTTGTATAAATTGCATATTTTCTAATGAAAACGTTTGCGAAATTCATAATTTTGTCGTAATTTTGTAGCCCCAACGTGCCCGCACGTACCTTATATCGAATATTCATTATTAATTTTAATTCAATATTTTATGTGGTTATTTAATTCATCAATCGGTAGAAAGGTTGTAATGTCCGTAACGGGTATTGCGCTGATTCTGTTCCTGACATTCCACTGTTGCATGAATGTCGCAGCGCTGTTCTCTGCTAAGGCTTACAACATGATTTGCGAATTGCTGGGTGCCAACTGGTATGCTGTTGTAGCAACACTTGGTCTAGCAGCCCTGGCTGTGATTCACATCGTCTATGCATTCATCCTGACTGCACAGAACCGTACCGCTCGTGGTAACAGTCGTTACGATGTAGCAACTACGGTAAATGCTGGCAAGGTGGAGTGGGCATCTAAGAACATGCTCGTGCTGGGACTGATTATCTGTCTTGGTCTGTTGTTGCACCTGTTCAATTTCTGGTACAACATGATGTTCGCTGAACTCTTCCATGTAGCTGATCCCCTTGGCAATCCTGCTGATGGTTTCGGATACATCGTGCTGACCTTCTCTTGCCCCGTTTATGTAGTGCTCTACATCATCTGGCTGGCTGCTATTTGGTTCCACCTGACTCATGGCTTCTGGAGTGCTATGCAGACCCTTGGTTGGAGTGGTAAGACGTGGCTCTGCCGTTGGAAGGTTATTGGTGGCATCTATGTCACACTGCTCATGCTGGGCTTCCTCGTAGTAGTACTGGCTTTTGCTTTTGGCTGTGCCCCTTCACTCTGTGATTCTTGCAATGGCGCTATGGACTGTTGCAAAGAGGCTGCCGCTGCAGCTTGCTGTCAGTAATTATGAATTAAGAATTAAGCATTAAAAAATTATGGCAAAAGTAATTGATTCTAAGATTCCCGCAGGTCCAGTGCCTGAGAAATGGAAGGAATATAAGGCTCACCAGCGCTTGGTTAACCCCAAGAACAAGCTGAAGCTCGACGTTATCGTTGTAGGTACTGGTCTGGCTGGTGCTTCTGCAGCTGCTTCACTCGGCGAGATGGGCTTCAATGTGATAAACCTGTGCATTCAGGACTCTCCTCGTCGTGCTCACTCTATTGCTGCTCAGGGTGGTATCAACGCCGCTAAGTGCTATCAGAACGATGGTGACTCTATCTACCGTCTGTTCTACGATACCGTAAAGGGTGGTGACTATCGTGCTCGCGAGGCTAACGTTTATCGT
>CADCIQ010000113.1 GCA_902801425.1 uncultured Bacteroidales bacterium
GCCATGATGTCGATATCAGCATAGTCCTCGGCAGCCTCACCTGTCGCAGGCAGCGATGCGATATACTGCTCAATAAGTGCATTCTCGTTTTCTTTATAATCTGCATGCACTTTTATTTTTTCGAACTCTTTTGGAGATTTGACAAACCAAACACCACGTTTCCCGTTTCCGTGAACAGGTTTAATAACACATGGGCAAAATGGTAATTTTATTGTATCTAAACTACCCGAAACTGTTATCGGTTGCAGAATGGAAGTCAGATGTTTGGTCTTTTCGCGAACCCATGCCTTATCGTGTATGTTTACAACTGTCTGATACGAGTTTGTATTGAGCCCTAGTTTTTCGGCCACCCAACAAGATATTTCTGTTGCAAAATCGGAGGCACAGGATACGACACCGTTAACTCCTATTTCTTTGCATTTTTCTGCAATTCTCTCTTTATCTGTCAAAGATATAGCGTAGAAGAAATCTGCATAATCTTTTGCTAAAGCACCTTTTTCGTATGAAAATCCATGGGCCTCAATGCCCATTTCTTTAGCTTTGAGATAAATGGGTAACTGCCACTTACTAGCACCCATTATGGCTAGTTTTATATTTTTATTACACATAGAATATTAATATCCCAACAAAAATAAGACACATAGCTCCAAGTTCACTCAATCCGTTTTTTTCGTTTAAGAAAAGATATGAGAGCAAAGGCACAAATAGATAACTTGATGCCTCCAAAACAGGAAGTTCTTTAAGATTTAATCCATGACTCATGGCTGTAATATTTATTAACATGGAGCAAAAAAAGATGACATAGGCAAGAATTACCCGCCAATTTAACATAGAGGCCATAAAGCAACTATACTTCTTGTTGGCGCTACTCTTTAAAAGAATTTGAGAGCATGAACAAGCAAACATTCCCATTATAACAAAAAGATGCATCATTTCACTTGTCTCCGATTATACGACAAAATCATTATACCAGCAATAATCATAGTACATCCAAGAATGTTATAAATAGTAATGTTCTCGTCGAAGATTATATATGCATACATCAAACTGATACCAATACCAGAACTTTTGTAAAGATATGCCTTGTTAAGTGGTATTAACTTTAATACTTTTTGCCACAGCACAGCATAGATACCCATGACAAGAATGGTCATTCCAAAATAAAAAAAATATTGAAATGACAGGAACTCATACATTGATGCAAGCTTCAGAAAGACTCCAGAACTAGAGGCAATCAGAAAACATAAACAAAGTAATAGAAAATTTTTCACTAATCCACGTTAATTGTTTCTCGTACGACAGAGTATGGTCTACCCTTAACTTGATCATAAATTTTGCCAATATATAGACCTATAATACCGAGCACAAAAAGAATTAAACCACCGACAAACCATATTGAGGCAATTGTTGATGTATAACCAGTCACAGTAATAAAACCGCATATTTTCGCTACTAGCTGATATATTGCTAACAAAGCTGATATAGCAGACATGACAAGCCCTAGTGTGGTTGCCATACGCAATGGTTTATTACTATTCGAAATGCTATTTTCGAATGCAAGTTTAAGAAGTCTGGAAAATGTGTATCCAGTTGTCCCCTCTTCGCGTTGTGGCCTGTCGACATCAATTGAAGTTGTTTTGCCCCCAACGTGCCTAATCAATGTTCCAAAAGAACGTGCCTGATCAGGTATTTTAATGATTTCATCAACGCATATTCTTTTGAATAGGCTGAAATTCCCAATGTTTTTGTCAGTGTTGATGCCGGTCAACCATCGAAAAAAGAGATGAAATGCCTTTCCTCCTAGTTGCTTGAAGAGGGTATCGTGACGCTCACCTCTGCGAGCAAACACTACATCCCATCCTTCCTGTGCTTTAGCATATAAAGCAGGGATATCTTCTGGCCGATCTTGCAAATCACAGTCCATAAGTACGACCCAATCTCCTGTTACATAACGAAACCCCGTAGAAATAGCAGGATGCTGTCCAAAATTACGACTATGATCAATTGCCTTTACATGCTTATTTTTTGAACATATTTCCTTAAGTACAGACCATGAATTATCTGGAGAACAGTCGTTGACAAGAATAATTTCGTAGTCATCTGTAATAGTTAATATGGCAGCTTCACACCGATCCACAAGATGATGTAGCATTTTTTCTCCCTTATATATTGGAGAGACTATGGATAGTTTCATGTTTTCCCGGTTTTAAAATCCTAATATTTTGTCACTCTGGTATATTAAGTATCCACTACGATCTCCACTGCACTCAACAGATCTCAATTGCGAATCAGTAATTCCTGCATCTACAATCTCAAGATAATTCTTCCAATTTTCAATAATTGGCTTCAAGTTCTTGGTTTCTTCGCATAGGAAATATACGCCAGAGTAGTTGTGCTCAGAAATCTCAGGTTCATTGAAGATGCCGAGTGCCACTTCTATGACACCCTTAACGAAGTCATATCCTGTAGAAAGGCGGACCAAGTCGGACCCAATGAAATCCCCTCCCATGCGACCACCTATTTCCATCACGACAACACGTCCATCCTTTGTTATCTTATATTCCGAGTGACTGGCTCCGTTGGTTATGCCAAGGGCATCGAGAGCTTTTCTGGTGATATCATATATGTGTTCAAACATGCCTGCGGGAAGCGAGGAAGGCTGGTGATGTGCCAATTCTACGAAATGGGGAGCTCCAGTTGTCACCTTGTCGGTTATTTGAAGTGGATAGTGTGTCCCCTGGTATGAAATGAACTCCACGCTGATTTCGCGGCCTTCAATAAACTCCTCCACCATTGCCTCGTGCTTAAAAGACAGGGATAATGCTCTCTCTATAGCTGATGGCAACTCCTCCATCCTGTTAATCTTGGTTACACCCAGTGAGCCAGAACGGTCTGAAGGTTTGACAATCAAGGGAGTCTGAAATTTGGAAACATCCAAATCCGATGAAGAAGTCACTTTGAGATACTGCGGACAAGGCACTCCTGCTTTCGCCAAAGCATTCCGCATCAAATATTTGTTGTTAGCGCGGATGGCTGAATCGTAAGTGTTGCCACAAAGTCCCAATGCCTCTGCAATATAAGCCACAGTAGGAGCTGCCACATCAGAAGCGATAGTGCATATGCCGTCTATTTTCTCTTCCCTGCAAACCTTCAGAATTTCTTCTTTCTCTGTGATGGAAATGTCATAGAATTTGTCGCAGATATTGGCACATGTGGCACCATCCCTCCATGCAAAACAAATGGAATATAATCCCATCTCTTTTGCTTTTCGGACAAGTGGTTCCTGCAAATAGCTTGCTCCTATGATAGCTAATGTCTTCATGCTATTTCTGCTCCCCCTTAGTGTGGGCATTGAGGATATCACGAATGATGTATGATGGTTGTCCCTTTGCCTGATCAAAGATTTTGCCAATGTATAGGCCAAGCATTCCCATTACGATCAATTGAATTCCACAGGCACTAATCAGACCATCGGCAATCATTTGCTGCAAAACTGTTGTATTGCGGCCTACGAGGGAGTCAAGCATCCTCTCGCCTTTGTATATGGGGGAAACGATGGAAATTGTCATATCATAATCCTTTTCTTAATCAGTATAGCTCTATGCGTGTGCAAATATCGCAAAAATAGTGGAGAAGTGCAAGGATTTTAGGGATAATTATCCAAAAACTTTTTGTAGGCTTTGGGCAATTCCTGATCTTTGTATATGTTGAAAGCCTTAGTGGCGATTATAAATTTCTCTGCATCTCCTCTTAGAAGATATGAACAGATGGCGTAATCGACCATCTTCTTTCGATGAGGAGAGTCCTGATAGTATCGTGCCAGTCGCAGCATTTCTATGGGAAGAGGGAAGCCTCCCACAAAGTTGTCGGCTCGGAGAGGAATTGATTTTGAATTTCGTGATTTTGATTTTTGAATTCTTTCTTTCCTTCCTTCGACGAAGTCTTTGTGGCAGGATGACCTTGAAAGTATCTGCAGATATTTCTCGCTGGTCTCGAAGTCGCCCTCTTCGATGCTGTAATCCACCATTTGTCTCAGGCTCGAGAAGCAGACTCCGTTTCGCTGAAGCAAACCATATTCTTCAGCATGATGAAAGGCTTCGTCGAAGACTCCCAAGTTCAAGTAGAACAACCTATTGAACTGCGAGGCAATGTATTCTGTTTGGTGTGGGTAAAGGAAGAGACTCTCATCGTGGATGGGATAGTCCAGCAAATTCTCTGGCAACGTGCCAAGCGCACTTTCAGCCAATAGCGCATATCGAAGAGAGGCAGCCTTTCCTCGCTGAGCATCGCTGCGAATGTGCTCTTTGTAAAGCAAGTCTTTCCATCTCCCTTCGTTCGCAAGACAGACACATTTCTTAATGTATTCGCCATCTTGATTGTACTTGCTTGTCAAGGGATCGAAATAAGTTCCCCATTCAGTATAGCGTTCCTCGAAGGGGATGAAGGCAATCTGCTGACTGTAGGCAAGCGGCGTGATGGCCAGCAGTACGGCTCCTGCCAGACCTTCTCCGATGGAATGTTTTAACTTCTCTCTATTTGATAGGGCTTGAACCACAGTCAGGATGACTAACATGGGCGTCCTCATCAGCAGGAAGCCAAGTGGAACACAAAGCAAGCCGCAGAGAAGCCGCCACTTGAAACTCTTCAGAGAAACATATATCAGCAAAAGGGCAACGAAGAAAAGGCATTGCAACTGAAACGAAAGGCTGAACGTGCAATAAAAACCAAGTAGGACAGGAGGTAGGAGCGCCAACCAACAAAGGCCCCGCTTGTTTCCTAAAAGCTTCATTAGAACGGTATGAGCCAGCACCCCAATCATTCCAAGTATCAATGCTTGGATTGTTGCAGCGATATAGGGAGAACGATAGAATTGCATCAGGAAGTCGGCAAACCAATTGGTAAAGGCAGGAAGCATCGCCAACTTCAGTTGCCAGTAGTCCTTTGTCAGCACCCAGAAGTCGTCACCCTCCATTGTTATATAGGTATAGGGAAACTTCGTGATGGTATAGATGACGAAGACAAGCATCAATACCAGAAGTGCATAATAATATATAATGTTATGCTTCTTCATTATTCTTTAGTAAAGAACCTTGCCAATTCGTCTTTCGAAACAACGACAGGTGCCTTGATGAATTCTGGTACATTGTATGCCATCAGTAGTTGGATGTTGTCTTCTGGATTCTCTTGTGGCAGAAGGAAAGGTTTGTGGAACTGCTTCCCGTCCCAGTATGCAAGCATCAAACGAGTGTAACGTCCGTCAAACCTTTTGGTGACGTACATCATCCACTTCCCGTTGCTGCTCCAAGCATGGAAACTCTCTGCCCTTGGGCTGTTCAAGATGTCTGTAGGAACCATCTCTCCTGTTTGCAGGTCCATCATCTTGAGGTCGGACTCCATGTGATAAAGGTTGTAACCTCCACATTCGCCTAGCGAGAAGAGCATATATCTGCCATCGGGGGTCAGGCGAGGCATCATGGCTGTTCCGCCTTGCTCGTAAGCGCTGTAAACAGTGTCAATCTCTCCCAACCCTCCGGTCTTTTCGTCGAAAGGAACACGCACGATACTATAATGAAGTTTGTCTGTTTCCATCGGCATATTCACAGGTTTGGCTGTACTGAAGTAGAGCCATTTGCCATCGGGCGAGAAGGAGGGGAACATCTCGAGATTCAGGCTGTCGGTGAATCTTTCGTCCTGCAGGACTTTCTCGTTGTCAATGTCATAAACGATGAGATCTGACCACAAGTCATAGACCTCAATCTTGTTCTTGCTTTGCCCATAGAAAGCTTGATGCGTAGAGTTGCTTGAGAAAGCAATGTATCGCTTCGACGGATGCCAGATGTTGTAGGAACCATGCCTGCCGCCACTCATCTCCTTGATGTCCACCTTCTTCATCTTGCCGTCTCGCATCACGATGGTGCCGCCATTCTTGCCTCTGGCATGGAAAGTAAAGTCTTTCGGATTGTAGTTGGCAAACGAGTGACAATTCACGCACCCGTAGTTGTTCTGCGAGTTCTCGATGATAGGCTCTACGTCGAAGTTGGTCAGGTTTCGCTGATAAATGCCCATCCTGTTCCAACTCTCATAGCCTGGAGGCAGCAAACGATAGGCTATCCAAGGGTCAATCTCATCCTTGGCAACATGGATAATAAAGGGTTTGTAAGTGACACCATCAGGATGTTCTTTGTTCCAGACACTTACGGTAACTGTCAAAGATGACGTGTTTAAAAGCAAATTATGCCACGCTTTGTTGGGCAACTTCACGTGATTAGTTCCGCTTTTAACCACGCTGTCTTCCCTGTCATTCAGTATTACAACTTGAACATGTTCTGCATCAGGCACAGAGAAGTTCAAAGGACAAATGTTCGCAGGAACAGTTACCCCAATGTAATCAGGGTATATCTCAGGCAAGTCATCCACTTTGTTCTTGGCCTCGCGTTTAGAACAGGAAACCAACAAAACAACCAAACAAAGTAAACTCAAATACCTTGCCCTCATGGTATAGAAGAATAAAATCCCCCCTCTCCTCAATAAAGAGGGGAAGGGGGAAGAGCTATTTACTTCTTGTTCAGGTAAAGGTCTGCCTGAACTGCACAAGCAACAGAGCAACCTACCATCGGGTTGTTACCGATGCCGAGGAAGCCCATCATCTCAACGTGAGCGGGCACTGAGCTTGAACCTGCAAACTGAGCGTCAGAGTGCATGCGGCCCAGCGTGTCGGTCATGCCGTAAGAAGCAGGACCTGCTGCCATGTTATCGGGGTGAAGGGTACGACCTGTGCCGCCACCGCTGGCTACGCTGAAGTAAGCCTTGCCGGCACGGATGCGCTCCTTCTTGTAAGTACCTGCAACGGGATGCTGGAAGCGGGTGGGGTTGGTGGAGTTACCAGTGATGCTGACATCAACGTCTTCCTTCCAAAGGATGGCAACACCTTCGCGAACGTCGTCTGCACCATAGCAGTTGACGGCAGCACGAGGGCCGTTGCTGTAAGGAATGCGCTTCACTTCCTTCAACTCGCCAGTGAAGTAGTCGAACTGTGTCTGCACGTATGTGAAGCCGTTGATGCGGCTGATGATCATGGCTGCGTCCTTGCCCAGACCATTGAGGATGCAACGGAGGGGCTTGTCGGCTGGTCTTGACTTGTTGGCCAGACCATTGAGGATGCAACGGAGGGGCTTGTCGGCTGGTCTTGACTTGTTGGCCATCTGAGCAATCTTGATGGCACCTTCGGCAGCAGCGAAGCTCTCGTGACCTGCCAGGAAAGCAAAGCACTTTGTCTCGGGGCTGAGCAGACGGGCTGCGAGCTCACCGTGGCCAATACCTACCTTACGGTCGTCAGCAACAGAACCAGGAATGCAGAAGCTCTGCAGACCTTCGCCGATATAGTTGGCTGCCTCTACGGCATCCTTTGCCTTTTCCTTCAGAGCGATAGCGGTACCTACCACGTAAGCCCACTTAGCGTTCTCGAAGCAAATCATCTGTGTCTCTTCGCAAGTCTTGTAGGGATCAAGGCCTGCAGCATCACAAATCTGGTTAGCCTCCTCGATAGAAGCAATACCATGTTTATTCAAGCAAGCAAGAATCTGCTTGATTCGACGGTCTTGTGACTCGAATTTCACTTCTCTAATCATAATGTATTCCTCCTATTCTTTACGTGGGTCAATACTCTTCACTGCACCGTCCTCAGCCTTTGTGCGGCCGTAAGTGCCAGTGACACTCTTCAGGGCCTCGTCAGCAGGAACGCCTTTCTTGATGGCATCCATGAACTTGCCCATGTGAACAAACTCGTAACCGCAAACCTGGTCGTCCTTGTCGAGGTACATCTTGGTGATGTAACCCTCGGTGAGCTGCAGGTAGCGGGTGCCCTTAACCTTAGTACCATAGAGGGTACCGGTCTGGGAGATGAGGCCCTTACCAAGGTCTTCGAGGCCAGCACCAATCATCAAGCCACCTTCTGAGAAAGCGCTCTGTGTGCGACCATAGACAATCTGGAGGAAGAGCTCGCGCATAGCGGTGTTGATGGCGTCGCAAACCAGGTCGGTGTTGAGTGCCTCGAGGATGGTCTTGCCGGGGAGAATCTCACTTGCCATAGCAGCAGAATGAGTCATACCAGAGCAACCGATAGTCTCAACGAGAGCCTCTTCGATAACGCCGTCCTTCACGTTGAGCGTCAGCTTGCAAGCACCCTGCTGAGGAGCACACCAGCCAATGCCGTGAGTCAGACCGCTGATGTCCTTGATTTCTTTTGCCTGAACCCACTTGCCCTCTTCGGGAATGGGAGCAGGACCATGGTTGGGACCCTTGGCCACACAACACATGTTTTGAACTTCGTGTGAATAAACCATAGATGTTGAACTTTTAAGTGTTTATTGGTTATTGTTTATTGGTTATTGAGACTTTTGACTTTTAATGTTCAATGGTCAATGTTCAATGTTCAATGGTCAGTACCCCAGCTCCCTCACTATCTGGCTTATCTTCTCCATCGTGGTGAGTCGGGTGGGGACGAGAGGCAGACGGAGCACGTTCTGAATCATTCCCATCTCGCTGAGCATGGCCTTCACGCCTGCAGGATTGCCATCGACGAAGAGCAGCTTGAACAGCTCCGTGAACTTGTGGTGAATGGTCAGCGACGAACTGTACTCTCCTCTGAGAGCAAGTCGTACCATGCGGCTGAACTCGGCTGGCAGAGCGTTGCCAATCACGCTGATGACACCTACTGCCCCAAGGGTGATGAGCGGGAAGGTGATACCATCATCGCCACTAATCACATCGAAGTGCTGAGGCTTGTTCTTGATGATGTCGTCCATCTGCGTGATGTTGCCGCTTGCCTCCTTGATGGCTACGATGTTCTCGAACTCGCGGGCCAGTCGGAGCGTCGTCTCAGCCGTCATGTTAACGCCAGTTCTGCCAGGCACATTGTAGAGCACGACAGGCACTGGACTTACCTTTGCTATTGCTGCGAAGTGTTGGTAGAGGCCTTCTTGCGAGGGCTTGTTGTAGTAGGGACAGACGCTCAGCACGCCATCGATACCCTTCCAATCTTCGTTTTGTAACTCATCCAGGATGGCAGCCGTGTTGTTGCCGCCGCATCCCATCAGCAGGGGCACACGTCCAGCCACACGTTCCACCAAGCGTTCCTTCAACAATCTTTTCTCTTCGCGGCTCAGCGTAGGAGTCTCGGCAGTGGTGCCCATGATGCAGAGGAAGTCAGCCCTTCCCTTTATCTGGTATTCCACCAGTCTGTCGAGTGCGTCGAAGTCGATGCTCCCGTCTGCCTGAAAGGGAGTGATGAGAGCGACGCCAAGCCCGCGGAATTTATTTTGTGCCATAAAATATGGTCAATGTTTGAATATTTATATTCGACCTTTTCTTGCCATGCCAAAGTTCAAACAAGTTTGGCTTTGGTCATCTGGCTTATCGAAAACGTTCATTTGTTATCGCGCTGCAAAGGTACGACATATTATTTAAAATTCAAAATTCAAAAAGCAAAAAGTTGAAAAGGAAATGAATTAAATAACTCTTTCGAAAATCTTAACCAAATTTAACTTCTTTTTCTTGCGTGCCGAAAAACTTTTATTGACCTTTGCCAATGTGCGTAAATAACTAAATTTTAATTATTTAAATAAGATGATTACTAATTTTGAAACTAACAAAGTATGCTTTGCAAAAGGAATGACTACTATAAGATACGTTGAGGCAGAAAAATGTCTTTTAGCCCTTTTGCATAATCAAAACGTTAAGTGGAACTTCTTGCCTCAAACGCCATCGCCTTTACACATATGGGCACGTGACTATATGCCGATACAAGTTAATAAGGATAAGTTTGTGAGGTTCTGTTACAATCCTGATTACCTGCAAGATAGTCCTGAATATAAGCCTAATGTATCTGCCATTCTATCAGAATTTGGTCTGCAAGTTCTTGAATCTAATATCATCCTTGATGGAGGTAATGTCATTAGTTGTGGAGACAAAATAATTATGACTGACAAGATAATTAGAGAGAACCCATACTATGGCAAAAATGAACTTATTGATACACTAACCAAGCTGCTTGAAGCTGAAATTGTCTTGATACCAGAAGATGTATATGAAGAATATGGTCATGCAGATGGAATGGTGAGATATATGGGTGAAGATAGGGTGCTTTTGAATAATTACATTGATTTTGATAAAACATTTCAAAAGAAACTATTGTATGCCCTTAAACCTCATTTCGACATCGTTGAGCTTCATTATGATTCTTTTACTGACAAGAGTTGGGCATATATCAACTTCCTGCACGTAGGCCGTTATATCTTCGTTCCAATGATGGAAGATAAACTTGGTAAAATGGCATTTAGACAGATTGCCGAGGCGTTTCCTCAATGCGAGTGTCATCCTGTTTGGAAATGTGATAACCTTATTAAAGACGGAGGTGCGTTGAATTGCTCGACATGGAATATTCTTGTTGATTAAACAAATAGAACCTTTAGCAAATATTTTATAGACATGTTTAACATTAAATTTATCAAGAATATCATCCTTGACGGGGGAAGATTGCGGGCTTTAGGAAGAACGGGGTTATGTACAAGAGTCTTTGCCAGACAAGGAGACCTCGACGGCTCGTGTACTGTTTATAGTCTGATCATGATGCTAATTTTTCACCAAAAACTTGATTGGGAAGACGTAACAAAAAGCGAGCAGGCTAATGAGAATAAGTTTGTTGATGCATTTCAGCGAGAGTTCCTAAAGGATTTAAAAGGGCTATGCTATGGAGGACACACATTGGAAGACATATCTGAAAGACTAAACTTATGTTATAGGAGAAAACTATCAGACGTATATACGTCGATATCAGGGAAATCCAATTCCATAAGTCGACAAGAACTTCATAATAAAATTAAATTCCAATTGGACGAGAGAAAGCCAGTTCAGATAAGTTATGGTAGAGAATCAGGTGAGGGACATTCTCTGGTAGCTATTGGATACAGAAAAGAGGGAAACATGATGCGACTATTTTGCTTAGATCCAGGAGTGATACTTCGTGTTATGCAGATCTGGAATAATGTTATCGAAATAGATCTCCTTCCTTCCTATAATGAGTTGTCAGATATCAATCATTATGAAGAAAAAAGAGTCTATCTCCATTCTATCTTAATAATAAATGATAATCCTCCAGAATTAGATTGTCCGTTCTAAGACTAATAGCTTTTAGGGCCTTTTGAGTTAGGGCATCGTTTATAACAATAACGATATTTTTTCTTGCTATAAAACTTGAGTTCTTCTTCTAATTTGCGCTTCTTAGGTTCGGGAACATCAACAAAACACTCACGGAGATTATAGTCAGCCTTCGCTTTTGGGTTATCTTTATGACTTCCAAGCAGATTGTGTCTGATAAGTGGCTCTTGGAACTCTATTTCGGTGTCTAACGGTCTCGTTTCCAAGATGGGATTATTTTGTTTTTGGGAAGTTGCATCAAGAATACGAAACAACTCTGCTACCTTCAACGGGCTATCGTATATTCTTTTGTCATCATTAGATATGCATTGAATTTGACGAAGAAGGATTCCACCGAAATAGGAATTATCAGTAAGTTCATATTTAAAAGAAAATGGCGATCTCTTGATTTTGCTCTCAAAGTTGAGATCAATTCCACCAAAATCGTTAATATACCAACACAGAGCTTCTGAATTCCTGGGATGAACAGAAATGTCTTGATGGTTCTTGTTGTAATAATAGAACTCGAAATCTAAAATGCGGTATTCATTGCCCTCGTATTTGATAACGCACTCATTCTTCAAGATGTTTGCGATTTTATCAAATATATCCTCTATGTTACATGCATTAGCTGGGATACGCATCAATTTTTTCAATTCATCAGTTGTCGTGGAAGTATTCATCTTCATGTAGTTTTAAAAGAGAGTGTTGCTTTTCGACTACAAAGTTACGCATTATTATTCAAAGTCAAAAGCGATTGTCAACCCTATATTGTATGACTCAAGGAGGACTCCCTTTGCATAAACTACCCATGCCTTCTATGTAGCTATTTTATTTTACTCAAAATTTCAAGCATGGCCTGCAGACGCTGCTCTAAGTATTCTGCGATGAGTGTCTGCATAGCCTCTGGCGAGCCGGTTCGGGCGTAACTGTCAAAGGCTTCATAGTAGCGGCGACGGTCAGCAAACTTTACGTTTATGGGTGGATAGCCGGCACGGATAAGCTGGAGGTTCATCAGCAGACGTCCGGTTCGCCCATTCCCGTCAATGAAGGGGTGAATGCTCTCGAAGCGCAAATGGAAAAGCGCCACTTTTTCAACGGGATGAAGCTGACGATAGAGCGATTCCATGTCTGCCAGCAAGGCTCCCATCATGGGCTCTATTTGATAGGGTTGTACGGGTTCTGTCAATGCACCAAGAATACGTACCGGCACACGGCGCCATTGGCCACGGTCTTCCTGACGGTCGGCAAGCACCAGTTGGTGAATGGTGCGTATCTCGTGGGTTGTGAATTCGTGTTGCTCTTTAGCCAATTGTTCCATGTATTCATAGGCTTCTTTGTAGCCAACGACTTCCAGATGGTCTTTCAATGGCTTGCGGTCAATGGTGATGCCTTGAAGCACCAGCTGCGTCTCCTGGAGTGTGAGTGTATTGCCCTCGATGGCATTACTATTATAGGTATGCTCTACGATGAACTCTTGGCGCAAAGCCTCCGTCTCAGCTGGTGTGAGGGGGCGAAACTGCGTGAGTTCGGATTTCAATTGGTCAATCTTCTGCAACAATGGACGCAACGATGACTCTGTCGTGCGTGTTGTTCGTCCGTCGGCTGGTCGTAACGCATCGGAGGGTATCATGTAGAGATTGCCTTTCCTGACGACACCTCCTATGCGCCCCTCTGAACAGAGGATGCGCACCCTACGAGCACTAAGTCCCCATTTGGCTGCTGCTTCGCTTACTTTGATGTACTCCATAATATACCCATTTTTATGTGATTAATGCAGATTAGGGCCTTCTATTGTTCCTATTTTTGTAGTTTTAGGAATAAAACACAGGTGCAAAGATACAAAGTTTTCCTTTAGGTACAAAAGATATTGCCATCTTTTTTTGATAGGAAGTCGGTAATCCCTCGGAAACGAGAAGGAATCAAAAACACTCGTCACTCTTTACATGTAATAATATGTCTCAACTTTCGGAAGTTTGTTCTTCATCAGGTTCTAAGGAACAAGGAGCCGCTTCCCACCTTTTCTTCGTCCATGCACAGAAAGTGAAAAAACGGATTTGGGCGGTCGCCCTAACATATGCGGGCGGGCGTGTTGGAACGGAATCGACTGCACGTCCAATCCTTTTTCACAGCACCTTTCCCCCTTTTTTACAGCACAAGTCATCCCGTTTCTGCCATCGTCCCAAACGGGCAGTCACGTTCTCAAGTGATTATTTTCTAACCATTCTATTCAATTGATCTAATACTTAGTGTGGTTCGCAGATTGCTGTAATCAATTAGCGTTCAATATGACTTCAATATGACTTCAATATGACTTCAATATGACTTCAATTAGAGTTCAATTAGAGTTCAATTAGAGTTCAATTAGAGTTCAATTAGAGTTTAATATGACTTCAGTATGACTTCAGTATGACTTCGGTATGACTTCAGTATGACTTCGGTATGACACTCTATGACTAAATGTATTCTGGCATATCTTGAACCAATCTTACAAGTCAGGAAGAAAAATGCACTATTGTTGAGCATTTTTTATCAGTTTTCGGCGCTACTTTGGTGCATTTTTTGTATCTTTGCAGAAGAAAACAAACAGGATGAAGGAACCGACTTACATACCCCCGTTCACAATAACAGAGGAAATAGCCTCATTCGTGGCTGATATTGCAGAAATGGTTGGCGGTCTTACGGCGATGGCCGATCATTTGCCAACTCCTCACCTCCGTAAGGCGAACCGTATCAAGACCATTCAGTCTTCTCTGGCAATAGAAAATAACTCGCTTTCGATAGAGCAGGTGACTGCCATTCTGGAAGGCAAACGTGTGTTGGGCGCTCCAAACGAGATTCAAGAAGTGAAGAACGCCATCGACGCATATAATTTGCTGCTCGAACTGAATCCCTACAAAGAGAAGGACTTGTTGAAGGCTCACAAACTCATGATGACAGATCTGGTCAGAGAGAATGGACGTTATCGTCAGGGCGGAGTGGGTGTGTTCGATGGTGAGAAATGTATCCATTTGGCTCCTCCAGCCCAACGAGTGCCAATATTGATGGCAGAGTTGCTTGATTGGGTGAAGAAGACGAAGGTGCATCCGCTCATCAAGTCGTGTGTGTTCCACTATGAATTCGAGTTCATTCATCCTTTTGCTGATGGGAACGGACGTATGGGGCGTATGTGGCAAACTTTGCTCCTGATGCAGTGGAACCCTATCTTTGCTTGGATTCCTGTTGAGTCAATTGTCAAAGAACATCAGCAAGAGTACTATGACGTGATTGCTCAAAGTGATAGCGAGGCAAACAGTACATCCTTTATTGCCTTTATGCTTCGTTGCTTGAAGCAAGCGCTAAAGGAAATGAAAGAAAGTAACCAAAAAGGTAACCCTAAAAGTAACCAGAAAATCCTTATGGCAATGCGTGAAAATCCGAACATTACCATCAAGGAGTTGCAAGAAATTACAGGCCTTTCCGAAAGTGGCGTGAAGAAGAATATTCGTCAAATGCGAGAAGGAGGTATTGTTAGCCGTGTTGGAGGAGCGAAAGGCGGCCACTGGCTCATAAATAGTAAATCGTAAATGGTTAAAAGGTAAATGGGAATGGTGGACGAGAAAGCGCGCATATTGCAGCTGCGAGACGAGCTGCACCAGCATAACTACCGCTATTATGTGGAGAACAATCCTGTCATTTCCGATCAGGAATTCGACTTCATGATGCACGAACTGCAGGACCTCGAGGCTAAGCACCCTGAGATGTTCGACCCCAACAGCCCTTCGCAACGTGTGGGAAGCGACCTCAACAACGAGTTCGAGACGTTTGTGCACACTCGTCCTATGCTTTCTCTCGGCAATACCTACAATCGCGAAGAGGTGGCCGACTTCTGGAAAAGAGTGAGCGAGGGCCTGATGGGAGCACCTTTCCAAATCTGTTGCGAGCTGAAGTTCGACGGCCTTAGCATCAGTCTTCATTATGAGGATGGAAGGCTTGTCCGAGCTGTGACGAGAGGCGATGGCGTGCAAGGCGACGATGTGACCGCCAATGTGCGAACCATTCGAAGCATTCCCCTGCAGCTTCCCAAAGATGGCGACTGGCCCCGTCAGTTCGAGATTCGTGGCGAGGTCTTGATGCCTTGGAGTTCCTTCGACCGCCTCAATAAAGAACGAGAAGAGGCAGGAGAGCCGCTCTTTGCCAATCCCAGAAATGCGGCTTCAGGTACGCTCAAGAGCAAGAACAGCAGTACTGTGGCGCAACGAGGTCTCGATGCTTACCTTTATTATTTATTGGGCGAAGGCATTCCTGGCGACGGTCACTATCAGAACCTCGAAGCTGCGGCCAGATGGGGCTTTCAGGTGAGCAAGAACATGCGGCTGGTCAGCACTTTGGAAGAAGTGTATGAGTATATCGATTATTGGGACCAAGAACGTCGTAACTTGCCTGTCGCAACCGATGGTGTCGTGCTGAAAGTCAATTCGTTGGCTCAGCAGAAGAGCCTTGGCATGACAGCCAAGAGTCCTCGATGGGCGATTGCCTATAAGTTCCAGGCAGAACAGGCAGAGACAACACTCAGGCAGGTTGTCTTTCAGGTTGGCAGAACTGGGGCTGTGACGCCTGTTGCAAACATGGACCCAGTACAGTTGGCTGGCACTCAAGTTCGCAGGGCAACCCTCCACAATGCCGATGTGATGGCCAGTCTTGACCTTCATGTAGGCGATCGTGTGCTGGTGGAAAAGGGAGGCGAGATTATTCCGAAGATAGTGGGGAAAGCAGAAGCTGACAATTCAAAATTCAAAATTCAAAATCCAAAAATAGAGTTCGTAGAATACTGTCCCGTTTGTGGCTCGAAGCTCGTCCGCTATGAAGGCGAGGCTGCACATTATTGTCCGAACGATACAGGTTGTCCACCACTCATTCTTGGCCGAATAGAGCACTTCATCAGTCGCAAGGCAATGAACATCACTTCGCTTGGACCTGAGACGGTTGACGACTACTATCGGCAAGGGCTTATTCATGATGCTGCCGACCTGTATGAGTTGAAAGAGGAACAGATTACCGACCCGCTCGCGACTGACAATAAGGGCGTCCGTAAGATATTGGCCAGCATCGAAGAGAGTAAGAAGGTGCCTTTCGAGCGTGTCCTCTATGCAATCGGAATCCGTTTCGTAGGCGAGATTGCAGCCAAGACTCTGGCCCGCTATTACGGTAGCATGGATAAGGTAGCAGAGGCTTCGAAGGAAAGTCTGATGCAAGTAAATGGCATAGGCGAAGTGATTGCTGATAGCGTCATTCAGTACTTTGCCAATCCCGTCAATAGAGCCTTCGTGGAGCGTCTTCGCGGATATGGCCTTCAGATGGAAATCGGTGAGCAACAGAAGCAGGCTCAATCCGATAAACTTGCAGGGCAGTCAATCGTCATAAGTGGCGTCTTCCAGCATCACAGCCGCGATGAATACAAAGCCCTCATCGAGCAGCATGGCGGCAAGAATGTAGGCAGCATCAGCAACAAGACAAGCTTCATCCTTGCCGGCGACAACATGGGGCCAGCAAAGCTCGAGAAAGCACAGAAACTCGGCATCCGCATCATGAACGAAGACGAGTTCCTGCAATTAATTGAAGATTGAAGATTGAAGATTCTTGCGCTCCGTTGGTGCTCAGGCGCAGGCGGAGGAAAATTGAAGATTGAACGACACACTATATGTTTATTCATAAAAGTGGCAGGTTTGCTTTGGTGCAGGCCTGCCACTTTTTGCTTCTGTATATTCAAGGAGTAAACTTACTTGTCGTCGTAATGCCCGTAGGCAGTGAGAACATCCACATGGACTTCCGTCTCGAAAATGCGATAGATAAGCCTATGCTTCTTCGATATCTGGCGACTCCATCGCCCTTCCGGCTTGCCTTTTAGCGGTTCGGGATGACCCAATCCGGTTTGTGGGTGCTCATAAAGTTCACCTATAAGTCCTATGGCCTTTTTATATGCTTTCGGTTCAGAGCGAAGCAATTTTTTCAAGTCTGCTTGTGCTTCCTCTTTGATGATAACCGTATATCGGCTCATAACGCGCGAATATATTTGTCGAGTTCTTCTACACTTGCAAAACTTTTGCCTGGCTGCTTCTCGGCTCTTTCAATCTTATTGAAGAACTCTTCCTTCGTCATAAGCGTAGGATCGGCTTCGCGTTCCTTCAACAGTTTCTTAGCATAGCGGGTCAGGCGCCTCATCAGCGGCTCGCTGTCGGCTATGGCTCCAATGCTTTGCCAAAGCTCGGTGTTCATCGCATTTAGTTGTACTGCTGTCATAACCTTTTGTTCTTAATTCCTTTGCAAAAGTACAATAATTATTGTTCCACTCCAATCTTTTTGCAGAAAATCTTCGTTATTCTTCGTAGATGGCCAGCAGGGGATTGCCCATATCGACGCCTTTGACGGGAAGCGAAGAGGCAAGGATGTTGCCAAGTGTGCTGCCGCCTGCCACATCACTATGGTTCACGAAACGCTGGCATGGTACACCTGCCTTCTCGCAGAGTCCTGCAAAGACGGCTGCTGAAACTGCATCACTTGCATACTTCTGGGCGGCATTGAATTTGATGACAGGCCCACCGCCAAGCACAGGATGATTCGTTGGGTCGTACTTCTCACTATAATTCGGATGCCAGGCATGAGCGTTATCGGCAGACACCATGAAAGCCTTCTCGATGCTACGATGGAAGTCCTCTGCTGTGCCACCTTGAGCCAGAACGATGCGGTCAATCAGGCTTGCCAGGAACGGACTGCCAGCACCTTGCTTCGTCTGCGAGCCCGTCTCTTCGTTGTCGAAGATGGCAAGCACTTGTGTTGCCTTGGGCGCCTTCTTTCCGCTTTGCAAGAGGGCTTGTAGACCGGCATGAACCATGCTGAGGTCATCGAGTCGTCCACTTGAAATGAACTCGTCGTGGATTCCGAAAGTGCAGGCTGGAGTGGCATCGGCAAGGTAGAGGTCGAAGTCGAGGATGTCCTTCTGCTTGACTTTCAGCTCTTCGCAAATCAGGTTCAGGAGCAGGTTGCCTTTCTCCAACTCATCCTTGATGATGCCGAGGATGGGCAGCATGTCCTTCTGCTTGCTCAGCTTCACGCCATCGTTCACCTGACGGTTGAAGTGGATGGCGAGGTTGCTGATTTGCAGCAAGGGGCGGCGGACATGCAGGAGCTTTGTGACGGGCTTCATCACATCCTTCGAGCGCACAATGACGCGGCCTGCAAGGGTGAGTGGACGGTCGAACCAAGTGCTCATGATGGGACCGCCATAAACCTCTGT
>CADCIQ010000114.1 GCA_902801425.1 uncultured Bacteroidales bacterium
TATTAGCAAAAATATAGATAACTATTTGATAATCAACTCTTTGTGTTTTCTTGAATTATATTGAATAAAATCATGTAAATAATTGGTAATCAGTAACTTACGACAAATCACTTGCCCACGCAGGAAATAGAAGTTATTGACTATCAGTCATTTAGCAGTTAAACGGTAGAAAAGTGGGAAAATTGCTCAAAATAATTTTCAAAAACCTCATTTTTAACGTATTTAACATTTGTTAAGGTTGAATATACTCCAAATAGGAAAAAATAGGTGAAAACATAGTGTTTAAGCCATTCTTGAAGGAGTATGCCACCTCCCTTAAATTATATATAATGGTCTTTCGTTCTTTCATTTGGTTGGTTGTTTCGTTAAATATTGATATTTTATGCTCAATATATTGTGGCGTAAAAAGTAAGCATTTTACACACTTAGCCCTATCCGCATGAATGAATCGAAAAGATATTTCTGAGAACTGAGTGAACATATCTTGGAGAATCTCATTGGTTGTCATTTTGTATGGGATTCTTATATTTGATTCATCTGGTAAACAAGTCATCCATGGTCACTTCGTTCTGTATCATGTTATAGTTATTGTTGTGGGCAACACCATTCGTTGTAACCATGACGAGGTGTAACGTGCGTTTGTCTTTTGATAGTTCCTGGTATGCTTCAAGCTTGTTTTGAAGGTTCGTTGCATAATCCCTGTCAATGGTGAAGACATTAGTAGAGTGCTTCATCTCACATAGGTCTGTAAATCCATCTGCACGTTGCATCACAAGGTCAATCTGTGCTCCGCGTCTTTCTTCAGTACCACGTGAGAACCAGGAGCACACGTTAGTCTGTACACCGGCAATGCCAAGTGCCGTCTTTATTTGCGGAATATGCTGAAGGCATACCCGTTCAAAGGCATGTCCCTTCCAAGAATTATGGGATGCGGACGTGAAGGTGTTGGCCCAAAAATGTTCATCGCTGAAGGCATTCTTCTTGATGCAGAGATAGTAGAAGAGGGTATAGTTGTCTATCAGCTGATAAAGGGCGTTTGTCTCAGCTGTGTCGGCAGAAGCAAAGCGGCGTATGAAGCCACTCTCTTCCAACTCTTCCAAAATGGTGGAGAAAGTGCCACCGTCGGAGAGCTTGCTTTCACGTAGTATGTCCTCCCTGGTCATTCCTGTCTTCCGGCCATCGCTCAGGCACTCGATAACTTTGAGGTAATTCTCCGGTCGTTTGAAAAGGATTGCATATAGTGCATCGAATTCGTCGCGCAGCTGGGCAGTTTCCGTGAAGAACAGCTGGTCAACATTCTGGGCAACGCTAAGACCCTTCTTCAGGAAACTCCAGTAGTAGGGTATGCCACCAAGAATCATGTAGAGTTCCAGAACGTCCTTTCTGCCCAGGGCGAGATTGGCACTCTTGGCAAAGAGTTCGCACTCGCGAAGCGTGAAGGGAACGAGTTTGATGCGGTTGGTCAGCCGTCCACGAAGACCACCCTTGTCCTTCAGGAGTTTCTTGCTGATCCATGAGGTGGCGCTGCCGCATACAATGAGTACGATGTCCTTTTCCCGTCGTGCCGTGGCCCATCCGTTCCAAAAGTTTTCCAGGGCACCGATAAGATTGCCCTTCGGCGTGTCCATCCACGGAAGTTCGTCGATGAAAAGAACCTTCTTGCCAGCAGGGGCCTCGTTGATGAGTTGTTTCAGCAGCTCGAAGGCATCAATCCACGTCTTGGGTATGGCGCACTTCGTCATGCCTGCTGCCACTAAGGAGTTGCGGAAGGCCGTCAGTTGCTGGCGAAGCGTTCCCTTGGCTACTCCTGTGTGTTGAAAGCAGAACTGGTAGTTGAAGGTTTCCCTGATGAGATACGTCTTGCCTACACGTCGTCTGCCATAGACGGCACAGAACTGCGACTCCTCTTTGTCAAGAAGCCCCAGCAATTCACGTTGTTCCTTTTCACGTCCGATTATCATAATGGCTACATTTTATTAAATCCGCTGCAAATATAGCAAAAAAGTTTCTATAACCAGCGGAAATATGTATTTTTCTTTGTGTTTCCGCTGAAAATAGACTATTTTTAACATAATTCAAAATACAAGAAGGTCTTTCTTTGTCAATATAATGTATAATGGCTTGAAGTAAACCTCCGAAAATACCGAAATGTTTTTTGTTAAAACCTCCGAAAATACCAAAATGTTTCAATTCTATAGAGATTGTTCTATTAAGCGTGCAAGCTCACCTTATACTCTTGCTTTCCTAATATGGTAATGTCTATCGTTTTAACCAATCTGCTTCATTTTAATGCACCATTAAAACGATGCAAAAGTATTAAAACGATTTGATAAAACCAAAGACCACCTCTTTTATCTTTTATGTAGAAGTGCTCAATTACAGCAAAAATATGAAGATCACTTTCTTGTGCAGAAGTGCGAAAAGATATTGCCGTGAATTTCTTGGGATGTGATGCTATATTGTGTCTAAGGAGTATGCTTTTTGTTCCAAAAGATGACATGAATTGTTAAAAATGCCTTGAAAAGAGATTATTTAATTGCTAACCTAACATAAAATAGAGAAAAAACGCTAACTTTGCACTCGTAATACATAATTATATCACTATGAGTAAAACGACAATGGGTAATAAGTTGCCCCGAAAACTGGAGTTGAAGATGCAGACGGTAGGCGAGCAAATTAGGCTGGCAAGGTTGCGTCGTGACCTTAGTGTAGCGCAGGTGGCTGAACGCGCAACCTGTTCACCTATGACCGTTGCGCGAATAGAGAAAGGCGCTCCGACTGTTGCCATCGGCATCTATCTCCGTGTGCTCTATGCCCTCCAGCTGGATGATGACATCCTGTTGTTGGCGAAGAAAGATGAAATGGGTAGGGCCTTACAGGATCTTACACTGAAACATCGTGAACGTGCCTCTAAAAAACAATAAGGTATGAAGACACTGTATGTATATGCTGATTTCGACTGGCTTGACGAACCGATGCTGGTTGGTGAACTTGGCTATGAATCCCTTCGTGGCTCAGACTCCTATTCGTTCAAGTATGACAATGACTGGCTCCGTCTGTATGGCAGCCTCTTTCTGAGTGCCGACATCAACAACTATCCTGGTCAGCAATATACTCAGCCGGATAGGGACATCTTCGGCTGCTTCAGCGATGCCTTGCCTGACCGTTGGGGACGATTGCTGCTCAACCGTCGCGAACAAATCCTTGCTACGGAAGAGAAACGCCCGGTACGTAAGCTTTCGTCATTTGATTACCTCATGGGTAT
Source organism: uncultured Bacteroidales bacterium (assembly GCA_902801425.1). Lineage (GTDB taxonomy): Bacteria > Bacteroidota > Bacteroidia > Bacteroidales > Bacteroidaceae > Prevotella. The sequence continues at coordinate 3,266 of CADCIQ010000114.1, forward strand.
CGATGACTACTCTCGTATGGGTGGTTTCCGCTTTAAGGAAAATCGAGACTGGGAGTACATCAACTGTGAGGAATCTCTTCGTATTCCTCCTTTGACCGACATTAGGGCTTTGGTGGCAGCCAGCATGGAGATTGAGAAGAGTGAAGAGCAGAACCAGTTGCCGGAGAAGAAATGGCTCCTGCAACTCATTCATCCTGGCACTTCGCTTGGAGGTGCTCGCCCAAAGGCTGGCGTGATGAATGATAAAGGCTGGCTTTGCGTGGCCAAGTTCCCTTCAAGGAACGATGACTATGATGTAGGTCTTTGGGAACACCACAGTCATCTGTTGGCGAAAGAGGCTGGAGTCGTAGCTGCAGAGACGAATGTCATAGAGACAGGTGAGAAATACCATGCTTTGCTCTCCAAACGTTTCGACAGGACAGCTGAAGGACGAAGAAAGCATTTCGCATCAGCATTGACCCTGCTGGGCTTGACTGACGGCTGTGATGCCAAGACGGGCAACGGCTATCTGGACATCGTGGATTTCATCCTCCAGAACTGCTGTGACGTGGAGCAGAACCTTCGTCAGCTCTATCGTCGAGTGGCATTCAATATCGCCATCGGCAATAGCGATGACCATTTCCGCAACCACGGATTCCTGCTGACCCCACGTGGCTGGACGCTCTCACCAGCATACGATATGAATCCGACCCTGAATGAATACCAGGCTTTGCTCATCAATTCCACAACGAATCATGCTGACCTACAGGTGTTGCTTGATTCCTCGGAAGAGTATATGATAGGCAAAGAAGAAGCCGTGCGTATCATCGAAGAAGTGAAGGCAGGTGTGAAGCATTGGAAGTCAATCGCCACTCGTCTCGGTATAGCCAAGCGAGAAATGGATATGTTTGAACAGGTGTTCCAACGCTCGCTTAAATGAACAAAAAATTGTAGCATGATGTAGCGGGACTGATACACAACGACTTACATATTATTTGGGAAACAATCCAATGTAGCGAAAATGTAGCGGTATGTATCTTAATGTAGCAAAGAAGACATATAATATATGAATAGTAATATATCATCTAAAATATGACAATACAGGAAGCCATAGAAGCCCGGCATAGTGTGAGGGCTTACAAAGACCAGCCATTGAGCGAGGAAACCGTCAAGGTGCTTGAAGATGAAATTGTGACGTTGAACAATGAAGGACAACTCCACATTCAGTTGATATGCAATGAACCGAAGGCATTCCAAGGGACGATGGCAAAATATGGGAAGTTCCGTAATGCCAACAACTATCTGGTCATGGCAGGAAAGAAAGCCGATGACCTTGATGAGCGCATAGGCTATTATGGTGAGCATCTGGTCTTACTTGCTCAGACACTTGGTTTGAACACCTGTTGGGTAGGACTAAGCTATTCCAAGGTTCCAGGAACGTATGAGCTTGGCAAAGACGAGAAGATTGCCTGTTATATTGCCATTGGCTATGGTGAGACACAAGGTGTAGGCCATAAGATCAAAACCGTTGAGCAAGTCAGCAATGCCAGCGACATCACTCCCTCGTGGTTCAAGAAGGGAGTTGAAGCAGCCTTGCTTGCTCCTACAGCCGTGAACCAACAGAAATTCTCGTTTGAGTATGTCGGCATTAGCAACAATCACCATCAGGTAAGAGCAAAGAAAGGATTCTCCATGATTGGCTATACCCAGATGGACTTGGGCATTGCCAAGTACCATTTTGAGATTGGTGCTGGAAAGGATAAGTTTGAATGGGTATGAAATGAAGCTATTTCTGAAAAAAAAGCTTTTTAAATAGGAATACAAGTAATTGGTCCCATCATAGAACATAATCACTATGAAAAGTGTTAGAAGAGGCTACGTGGATAAGGACGAAGAGTTGTTTGCTGGCGCTCAAAGAATCAAGATTCTGAGTGCCGCGAATGATGCACGATGGCTGATGAATCGTGGCTATAGTGCAGAGTCAGCCATTACATTCTCCTCCAATCACTATCTTCTTACTTCGAGACAGAGGATGGCCATTTTCAGAAGCATTCTTAATGATGAAGACAAGGCGACAAGACAGAAGAAGGAAATCCTAAAACCAGGTTCAGAGGTTTTAGTCGATGGGCTGAATATCATCATTACGTTGGAAACGGCTCTTTCACATAGTCTCGTTCTCCGTGGTGACGATGGCGTTTTGCGTGATGTGGCCGGGCTTCATGGCACCTATCGCATTATTGATAAGACGGAAAAGGCTGTAGAACTGATTCTGCAGACGCTTTCCTGTCTTGGTGTGAGGAAAGCGACATTCATTCTTGACAAACCTGTGTCAAATTCCGGCTCGTTGAAACAGTTGATTCTGGAGTTGTCGAAAAATTATAATATTGATGTGGATGCCGAACTCAACATGAATCCCGATCTGTTATTTGTGGACAAGGAGAATGTTATCAGCTCCGACGGTCCTGTACTACAAAGAAGTTTCAGTTGGTACAATCTAAACTCCATGGTTATAAGGAGGATGATTCCTGACGCATGGATCTTTGACTTTAAATATGAGGAATAAAAATTTATGAGAATATTTATAGCAATCAGGTTCACTGAAGCATTCAAGGAACCGATATTCGAGGCACAGGATGCCTTGCGTGACAATGGAGTGAGAGGCAACTTCACATTGCCTGAGAATTTGCACCTGACGTTAGCCTTTATAGGTGAGACTGACAAAGTGGATGACATCAAGGCAGCCGTGAAAGAAGTTTTTTTTGTTCCTTTTGAGATAAAGACTGGTAGACTTGGATGCTTTAATGGACGCAGTAAGGTGATATGGCTTGGTATTGACGGTGAAAAGAAACTGAAGTCGATAGCTGCAGATTTGAGAAATAATCTTGACAAAAGAGGTATTGAGTATGCTCAGGGTAGGTTCCAGCCCCACATCACACTCGTTCGCCTGCCATCTTGCATGCCTTTGGACATTGACATTGAGAAGGCAAGTATGACCGTTAATGAAATCTCCGTTATGAAATCCGAACGAATCAATGGCAAACTTGTCTATACAGCACTGTAAGTGTATTGAGACTCATAGTAATTGAAGATAAATATAATTAACTGTTAAGTTCCAATTTAGCGGACAATAAAAACAAATATGAAAAAGCAACTATTCTCATTTCTCTGCGCTAGTCTCATGCTCACGGCATGCGGACAGCAGAACAAACAAGTAACGACTATGGATTTCGTAGACAACGTAAAGGTGGCACTCTCTGACAGCGGCCACATCAATCTGGACAACCTCCAATGGACGCGGGAGCCTGCCGCATGTGAAATCAAGAATGATACCATTCGCATCACTACCGCTCCGAAGACCGACCTCTGGCAGCGCACTTACTATCACTTCCAGAACGACAATGCGCCCGTATTGCAGATGAAGACCCGCGAGAAGTTCTTCAGTTTCGTGGTGAAGACCGATTTTACGGGCAGTCACCATCGCTTTGACCAATGTGGCATCGTGATGTATCTTGGCAGCGAGAACTGGCTGAAAGGCTCGGTGGAATACGAGAACGAGGAGTTTCAGCACCTGGGCAGCGTAGTGACGAACAATGGCTACTCCGACTGGGCCACCACGGCCATTCCTGCCGATGTGAAGACTATGTGGTACCGTTTCTCGCGCCGCGAGGACGACTATTGCATCGAGTGCTCCACGGATGGCGAGAAGTTCAGCCAGATGCGCATCTGCCACATGTATGCCGGTGCCGACGAGATCAGTTTTGGCATCTATGCCTGTTCGCCCGAGGAATCATCCTTCCATCCTTCACGGCAGTCTTCTCGGACATGAAGATTACCGAGTGCGCATGGAAGGCTCACGACGGTCAGCAGCCTGACGAGTAATTTTCCAATTTATTTGAGAATTATAAATCTTTAATAAAACAATTATGATAGAAATGAAAATTGAGAAATTCACGAATGATGATTTTGCCAAAGCAGCATCGCTGGCTGCTGGTGCATGGGGCGAATTTTATGCCGATGAACGGCAATGGTTTATCGATGCAGTGGCAGAGTACATCCTCCGCTATAACTACAGCAATCCCTCGCTGGCATTGAAAGCTGTGGGCGATGATGGTATGATTCATGGGGTGTTGTTTGCCAACTTCCATGATGACAAAGCAGATGTCAGTCAGTGGCGATTGGCCGACTATATGTTGGAGGTTGACGGGAAAACGGTGCAGTGCATGAGTGATGGTGATGTGAAACTATCGCTTTTCATCAGCAATCAGAAAGGCTGTGGGAAACTGTTACTACAGGCAATGATGGAGGAGTTCCAGTGCAGAAGCCTAAGACATCTTTACCTTTGGACTGACACCAGTTGCACCCACGAATACTACCCTCAGCATGGTTTCACACTGGCAGGTCAGTTTCTCAGCGAGGTCTATGACTCCTATGCTCCTGGCTACACCACATATATCTATAAGAAAGACATATCATCTGAGAGCAAATGAAAGAATGGCTGTTTCTGATAGGTGCCATTGTCTTAGAGACATTCTTTGTGTTTAAGCAAGTACCCGATTTACCAGCCTATATCGGTATTGCGCTGATTATGGCAGGCGTTATCGTAATCAACCTGTTCTCAAAGATGGAAGTGCATTAAGATAAATCGGAATTTATTGGAACTTATGATTATTGATTTTAACAAGATAGAAGAACTATCATTCCCTGGTATGAACGGGGGAACAGGGCTGATGACCGTGCGGATGTACAACGATGAAAAATACCGTATCATTCCCACAACAATCCATTCGGGCGGGA
>CADCIQ010000115.1:0-2503 GCA_902801425.1 uncultured Bacteroidales bacterium
AGCGCATGGAGAAGTTGCGCCGTCAGGAAGCCGAGAAACTGATGGTTCCCATCCGCAAGGCCATGGACGAAGCCGACGACCCCGAACAGCTGCAGGCGCAAGTACACGGAGTGTCCCCGTTAATCGGGGAAACGGCTTCCGCCAAAGGGGCAAACGCCCTGCAATTGACAAATTGACAAATTGACAAAATATCTCGGAACGCCTTTAAATAAAAGAAAAAAGGCTTACCCGTTTCACAACGAGCAAGCCTCCGAATAGCTGAAAATTCTCCTTTATTACTAACCTTTTAACCTTAAAAAAACAAAAAAAGATGAAAATCAAATTCAAATAGTGTGTTATTTATTAACTAACGTCTTTAATTTGTCAACGTAATAGTCAAGGCCGAAAATCGAACCTGCGAGTAGGAACGCTTGTCCTACATAGAACAACAAGCCGTTTGCCACATCGTCAATGTCAATGACTTGGTATGTCACCATAGCGATGCTGCTTATTATCAGTGCTACGGCGCAACTGTACTGAATCTTCTTTGTGGCGTTCATAGCTTATAACATTGTGGTGCCTGCACCGCCTGCGGCTCCGCCTGCAAGGGCTAAGAGCAGGTAGCCCACCCACTTGAAAATTGTTTTCAATGTTTCACTCATAGTCGTAACGAAATAAAGAAGCGCGGGGCTCACCGCAACCCCACGCTTCGTTGGTTAGACATCAATCCTGTCCCATGCCACCATCCTGCTGAACGCTGATGGTGTAGCTTACCTGCTCCCAAGTGTTGTCTGACTTCTTAACCTTGAGTTTGTAGGTGCCAGTTGTCTGATCGTTTGCAGAGAAGTTCACGCTGCCATTGCTGATTTCGTGGTCGGTACCAACCTGCTGGTCGCCCTTGAACAAGCCAACGGCTACTGCATTACCCACATTAGCGAAGGTCACGCGGATGTCGAGGTTGGTAGTTGATTCACCCTCAGATATATAAACGGTCTTAGTTGAGCCAACCGTCATTGCCTGATTATTCACGGTTGCTGTGCTAATGGTGAATGCCTGCGATGCGGGTGTGTCGCCACCTTGGCTGCCGCCACCACTTTCACCGCCCTGCTCACTCTCTACAGCGGCTCCGCCGCCAGTACCTGCGTTGTTCAGATACTGGTCTGAACCAGAGTAGATGGCGTGCTGTGCACCATTGCCAATCATGTCGAGGCACTCCTGCATGTTGTAAGCATTTGCAGTCTCGCCAGGATATGCGATGTAGGTCGTTGAACGCTTCCATGTATCACCCTCCTTGCGGCTCACGATGCAGTATGCTGCAACGGTGTCCTCCTCGGTGGTGTACAGGTCTTCGTACCAGTAGCGCAAACCAGATGCAACAGCATTGAAGGTGAAGCTACCTTCATTGCGCACGCTTGGCTTGTTCACCTTGCCGTTCTCGTCGAGGAAAGGAGTATCCAACGTCAGAGGCAAGTACGTCGTTGGGTCAGTCGGGTCAAGGATGACACGAGCGAAGTTGAACTGGCTCTCTTGAATCGATGCACCCTGCTTTACACAACAGAACGTGAGCTGGTCACCACGCTTCAAGTTGAGAGCTGCGATGACGTCGCCATACGTAGTCTTGTTGGCAAGAGCCGCGATGGTAGGATAGAGAATGTGGCTTTCTGCATCCTCAACGTACGTAGTATTAACACGAGGCAGAGAACCCATAGCAACCAGATACTGGTTAGGAGCAAATGCATGCTTCATGCCTACGGGAACAAAAGAGTACATATTCACGAAGCTGACGCCCTGCGACTGCATCTCCTCGATGGCAGCACGACACTTCTGAATGTTTTCGCTCATGAAGAGAGACATGGTCTCCTGACCTTTCTTAACCCCCTCGAAGGAGTGGTCACAGATGGCCTTCATAAGTGAGTACGCAGCACCGACGGTGCTCATGACAACGCGCTGAACGTTCTGTCCTACCGTCTTAGGATTCGACGGGCTGACGATTTCGCGCTGAATGGTTTCGCCATTTGCGCCCTTGTACAGGGTAGTTCCGGCGAGCTTACCAGTGGAACCTTTGAGCCAAAAACCTACTTTTGACATAATAATAAGTAATTAAAGTGTTAAACAATATGAAAACCTTCGGTTTTGCCGCCCTCAATCCCCTATCGTGGGTAAAATCTCGGATAATCCTTAGAGCAGACCTAGAGAAGACCGCGAGCAGACCTTTCTTCGGGTTGACGCTGCAAATGTATGAATAATTTTTGAAACAACAATGGATTGTCCTAAATCTTTTAAATCGGCAAAAATACGGACAAATGAACTTTTGCCGAAATTTTTAACGAGCTTTCAAAATTTGTCAATTTGTCAATTTGTCAATTGCAGGGCATTTCCGAGAGAAATTCCCTTTTATATAATGTATGTAAATATAAATAGGTTTTTAAAAATATATTATTGAGAACCCCCCTCTATATAGTATATAACCCCCGTGCAAACACGCGGCAATTGACAAATTGACAAAATGACGCACGATAGGCAC
>CADCIQ010000115.1:2525-8973 GCA_902801425.1 uncultured Bacteroidales bacterium
CGAAAAATTTCAACTAACGCAACAAAAATATGAAAAAGTCGAACGGATTTAAACTATTTAAAGAGGTTATCCACAACTTCTTTGTGATGCTATTTTTAGCGTTTATTCTGGTATTCCCTTTCGCTCTGATTTGGGTTGGCATGTGGCTCGAAGTTATTTTTAGATGAATATGAAACGTAAAAGTATTAAGAAAGTATGGGTTGCTCGTGATGGAGACGGGGAGTTGTTTGCCTACGAACACAGACCCTTCTATGTGGAATCATGGGGTGGAATATGGATGGCTCCAGCAGGTGCAATTTACAAAGTAAAAAATCTCTTGTTCGACCATCTTAAAAGCGATGACGAACCAATTGAAGCGCAAATCCTTTCAGATAATCTTGAACGACTGAAAAATAATAGAATAGATTGATATGGAAAAAGAAAAAGTAATGCACGTTTTATCTGTGCTGTTAGACGAAATGTCTAAAAATATTTGGAATGATTCTGTAATGTGTTGGACTTTGTCCGGAAACAACGACGTGCCCGAGGACAACACCTTGTTAATAAAACTGACTGTTTATGAAAAATATGCAATATCTCTAAGTCAGATAAAAGAGTTAGTTTTGAAATGTGGGTCATTAGATTATAACATAAGTTTTCGCACTATTAAAGGTGTTCTAGAAATTATGATAGAAATTTTAAAAGATAACGCGTCAGAATGACGCATATTATTAACAATTTAAATACTTTACTATTATGATTGAAAAAATGATTGTGAAGGTAGTAGGTAACTACTCCGAAAATGAATGGCAGAACCCTCGCACTGGCGAGAAAAAGGTTATCAAATCCATTCAAGTTGTACTGAAAAATGGCCGTGAAGGTTTTGTTGCCGAAGCCAGTGATGATTTGGCAAAAAGCATTGCCGACATGAAGCTAAAGGTTGACACCCCAGTGATGGTGAACCTCTCTTTTGATTATCAAGAAACAACGAAAGATAACGTGGTACGTTACTTTCAGCGTGTACGTATCATTGATTTTGCTACCCTTGCTTTCTAATTATGCCAAGACTAATTTTGAATAAGGAGCAGCGTCGTACCTTGATTCAAAAATATGGTGTCAAGCAATCGACGTTGAGCGAGATAGTCCACTTCCGTCGGCCTACTTGCCAACGTCATGCAGAGATAACAAGTTATGCAATCAATGAGTTAGGCGCAACCATCGTTGACATTTAATTTTGTGATTATGAAAGAGCAGCTTAAAAAACAGGACATGGTGGTCGGCAAGCAATATAAGGGCTACGCATGGCGCAATGAATACGGAGAGTTCTTCTTCCGACCTTCTGCCGTCGGCTCTCGGGCTGGTCAACAAAAAAGAATTTGTGAGGATGATGATTTCATTCTTTCGACCACTAAAGAACTAGTTCTTATCCATATTCGTTTCCCAAAAACGACGGGTGGGGCGAAAGAATATATCAAGTCACTCACAGCAGTAGTAAACAAACTTATAGCAGCATTTTTCAAGTATGCAATTTGACGTATATTTTGCAATTAATACGGCAAAGGGATTACGTCCAGGCGTAACCCCTGAGCCGATGGAATGGAGCGACATCAAGAAACAGATTCTGGAAAACGAAAACTGGAATAGACAGATTGATGACTATCGCCAAACAGGTGATGTGAATCTGAAGCAGTCCCTTCCCTCTATCAACTTCGTAGGCCGTAGCGTCAGAGGCAGAGCCAACGACGCTATGATCCCTACGCAGTTGTTTATGATTGACATTGACCACATCTCCGAGGACACAGATTGTCGGCAGGTGTGGGACACACTCTGCATGAAGGTGGACTGGGATTGGATAGTGGATAACGTGATTTTGGCGCATATCAGCCCAAGCGGTCACGGTATCCACATCATCTTTAAATCGCAGGGCCATCCGTCGTTGATAGAGAATATGAACGCGGTCAACGAAATCTTTAATTTTGACGAATATGGTGACTACGACACAAAAGTCAAGGACTTCGCAAGAGTCAGTTTTGCTTTTAAGGCTGACGAAATACTTTATGAATCAACGCGGTTGTTCATTAATAACGAGTCTGATTTTGGCACGTCGTTGGTCAATGAAGCCTTCACGGACGAGATTCAAGATGATGATTCGTCAAAAACACCGACGAAGGCGAAAGCACCGCGTTCAATCAGCGAAAACGTACCCACGTTGTCTGAAGAGGAAATAAAAAAGTACGAGCAAATGGAGTTCCGTGGTACTCCCCTTATTACCATCGTGAATAAGTGGGTGGAACTGAAAGGAAATCCTGATGCAGGCGAGGTGCATAACTATTATAATGAGATGGTTAAGTACTTCCGTAACATTACGTCAAACAACCGCAAATGGCTATTTGCTATCCTGCCAAAGTTCGGACATACGGACGAAGAGTGCTGGAGCCAAATTGTCAGTATCACAAAGGCCAACACGCTTTCACGTATCGACCGCGAATTCTTCTTCTTTCTGAAGGACAACGGCTTCTATGTCGCACGCGAAGGGGAGGCCAGTGCGCTGAAGGAATACATGATGTCGGACGGAGAGAAAGCCACCGACAGCATGCCTACTTTACCTCCAGTGTTCCGCGAGTTCGTGAAGTCGGCTCCTAAGGATTTCCGTTTGTCTGTCATCAATGCCTTAATGGCAATAATGGGATTTCTTTCGACATACGTCAAAGCCAAATACCCGTATGATGACCGATGGCATACGTGCTCATTCTTCTCTATCATCTATGCTCCTGCCGGAACGGGTAAGGGTTTCGTGGAACGTCTGCTTGATAAGCTGATGGGCTATGTCACATTGCGTGATGCCGTACAGAGTATGCGCGAGAACATTTACCTTCGTATCATTTCGAAGAAAGGTGCTAACGATAAAGCTCCCGACCTGCCGCATACCTCATTGCGCGTTATCCCCTCGAAGAACTCCGAAGCGGAGTTTCTGACTAAGCAGCAGGATAACCACGGGGCGCACATGTTTACATATGCCGCCGAGATGGACGAATGGGCGAAGGGTGAAAAGGCCGCAGGTGGCAACAAGAGCGACATGATACGTGTGGCGTGGGATAATGGCGAATATGGTCAGCAATTCAAGTCTGCCAACACGTTTAGAGGAAAAGTTCATCTGTATTGGAATGTGCTCATTACGGGTACAATGGCGCAGGTGAACAACTATTTCAAGAACGTGGAAAACGGTCTTGTGACGCGCTGTTGCTATACCACCATCGAGAATCAAGAATTCCAACTTGCAACACTCTGGAAACCGATACCTGCAAAGGGATTGAAGATTATAGAGAACTATTGCAAGCGGTGCGACGAAAACACCTACGAATCACCCTGCACCGTTGACCTCGACGAGATTAGCATGTTGAGTGATGATGAATTCGACAACCAAGTAGATTGGCAATTCAAAATCAAGGATAAACAGGTAGTGGATATGTCGTGGATAATGCCAACGATTGAGAATTTTCAGAAGGAGCAATGTGAACAAGCAGCCCTTGCCTATGATAGAGCGCGTGACACGTTCCGCAGACGTGTCGGTGTTCGAGGGTTCCGACTTGGCTTACTCTGTACCACGCTTTATCCGAAAGTTGGTGTACGTGAGCGCAGAATCATTTGTGATTTTGTGGATTGGTGGATGCATCAGGACATTGAATGCACCTTGCAGTTATGGGGCAAAAAGTATAATGACGTTGTTGATGGTATTAAGACCGTAAATATCAATCAGCGCAACGTGTTTGCACAGCTCAAGGATGAATTTACGATGGATGACCTTTACGTTATTTGTAAGAAGGAGAACATCAAGACGCGACTCCGTCAAATCATATACCAATGGACGCAAGGCAAGCACATCGAAGTAATTGAGAAGTTCAAACGCTATCGTAAAATCAAGAAGAATGATGATAAGTAAAAAGTTTGTCATATCCATTATCAATGTGGTTAATCCTCTGTGGTTGCCCGACGAAGAGGGCAATGGTAAGGTATTCACATCGTACACAGATTGCTATGTGTATTTCATGGATAAGTGCTTAGAGGTTGCACCAAAAGGATACATGGATTTGCTAGTGCTATTAGTAGGGATATACGGATGGGATTTCACAAAAGCCATCCGATTCTTCAGAACATTTGCCGAGGAGAGGATGGGTGAGCGCATCACCCTCCTCAAAATCGGGGAAGGTAAGTCGAAGGCATTCTATCGTAAGTTCATTACGTGTATGCATGAGTATTTCGAAACGCAATTCGACCTTGCCGCGTTTTCGCAGGCTTGGGAGATTCACAAAACTCATACGTTATCTAAACAACTAAATGTAACAGATTATGACCAAGGAAAGAAAACAAAAACCGAGGGGGATTCGCAACAATAACCCCTTGAACATTGTGCAAACCAAGGACAATTGGCAAGGTTTGCGCGAGCCGCAGTACGACAAACGTTTCTGTGAGTTTGTGGATATGGCGCACGGCTATCGTGCCGCGTTCATCATCCTCAAAAACTACATCAAGAAACACGGGTGGACCACCATCGAGCAAATAATCTCACACTGGGCACCGAAAAACGAGAACGACACAGCGGTGTACATCTTCGCGGTGTGCAACTTTATGGACGTAAAGAAGAACCATGTGATGGACTTCGCGAATATGCCCGATATGCTAATGTTGGCGTCGGCAATGACGGTGGTGGAGAATGGTTCATACTACAACCCTCAAAGGTTGTACTACGACTTGTGGAAACCGATGTATGATGGCTATAAGATGGCTTTCGGCTCGCGCAAGAACCTTGCATCTCTCGAGTATTCGCCCGAACTGCATCACGAAATTCACGATTTAGAGTTCCAGGAACTCCTGGCGGAGCGCGTCATAGATAAAGACACGTCGCATATGGATTTACAAGACGCCTATGATGTTCAAGAGAAATTTGCCTAAGTGGAGGGTAATTGTTTAACAAGTAAAAGAAAAAAGATATGAAAGAAGAAAATTTAGATAGAATCGAAGCGCATAAGGTAGCGTATGAAGACTTAGTGCTATGGATAAACAACCAATTTGAACGGGAAATCAAGGGGTTGTTGCCCTCGGCAAAAATATCCGTCAGTGAGTGGTATGCGATAGCGCCAAAGGACTTGATTAAAGGCGCAACGGTTTGTATCGAAATCAAAGGTTGGTTTGATTCAGAATCTATGGATTATCTTTGCCATGTACTGGGCACAAAGAATTATCTTGTGCAGGCATATCCATTGTGCAGGATGCAACTCAATTTCAGAGTATCTATCTCGAACGTTGCTAAGGCAGCTATGCAATGTACAGGAACGTGGACACCAAAATATCAGAAAAATGTATAAGTACGGAAAAGAGCAATTGCAACAGACGTTAGACAAGGTAGATATTGACGCAGCCAAAAAGGCTATACGTGCAGCCTATTGGCGCGACTGGCTTTCATTACCTTCCGTCTGGGTGGCGCGTGACGAAGACGGCAGTCTTTGGATTTACACGGCAAAACCTACGAAAAGTTGCGGCATGTTTTGTTGCGGCGCGGGAGGCGATATGTTCCAGATAGACGATTCCGTTTATCCCGAAATCACTTACGAGAATTCACCAATTAAAGTAAAACTTTTATTTATTGACGCATGAAAATTATAAAAAGAATCGTTTGGCAATGGCGAAAGTATATTGCCATTAAAACTGCCATCAGAGCCCATGAGGCCGACGGCAAAAAGTACTTAGTAATAAACCTCGATGGAAAGCCGACGGTGGTAACGAAAGGCAAGATTCGTGAAATGAAAAAACGAGGACTGCTGAAAAAAGGTGTGACCGTTCAGGACTTCGAGAATCGTGCAATCTTTATATCGAAATAACTATGGCAAAGAAAAAAATTTTTAAGCTGAACATTAAAACGTTCACGCGAAGAATTAATGAATTATCATTTGCGTTTACAGACGCAGAGAGATTAGCAAAAGCGTTATCCAAAGACCTGCGACGCTTTACGGATAGAAAAATTCGTGTTCATTACCACCAATTCACACAAACGCTGACGTTCATGGAATACGTTGGAGATGGTGAATACGTTCCTCTGAACGTTGGCGATGTTTGGGAAATAGTCAAGAAATATTGCGACGAACACCCCGAAGTGAATGATGATTGTTCAAAATACGAAATATAATGATGATTTTGAACAATAAATACTCTAAAATCCACGTTATATTAGTATGACGTGGGTTTTAATTTTAATATTATTAGTAGTGGGAATAGCCCTAAATAGAGGGCTTCACTACTAATTTGTCAATTTGTCAATTTGTCAATTGCAGGGCGTTTGCCTGACAACTTCTTCTTCCGCTTCACAGTGGATGGGAGCCATATCGTGCTTGAGTAGTCTCACAATTTGTCATTAACAAATAATATTTAAAAACAAAGCAATTATGAAAAAACAAGATATTAAATATTGGCTGAT
>CADCIQ010000116.1 GCA_902801425.1 uncultured Bacteroidales bacterium
AAATCTCTAATTCTTGATTATATAAAATAATTCTGTACATTTACTTATCACATTAATTTCGCATTAATTTTCTGTAAAGTACAAGCATCGGAGATGCATACATGGAATTCGTCGAACTGACGTTATATTAGATACGATGTGAACAACAACCCTGTGCTGATAGTCTTCACCGATGGCAGCGAAACCGATATGTATATGGTTCCACTGGTGAGGAACGGATATAACTTGTGAAAATCGAGTTCTTCTTACTTTATTAGCTTCATGATTTCTTCCAACTTATTGACCATATATGTAGGTTTTCTTGGAGGCACGAAACTGGAATCCCACCTATTATATAATAATGTGTCCAAGCCAGCATCCATAGCCCCGACGATGTCGGTGTTGTAGTTATCGCCTATCATCAGCGTGGTCTCAGGCTTTGCACCTGTTTTCTCGAAGGCATAGTCAAAGAATTGCTCTGAAGGCTTGTTGGCACCAGCATCTTCGCTAAGGATAATGGTGTCAAAGTAATCATAGAGTCCACAGGCATGAAGTTTCTTGTATTGCACCTCATGAAAGCCGTTGCTACAGATATGCAGACGGCATCCCAAGCCTTTCAGATACTCAACAAGTTCCTTCGCACCCTTCACCGTTCCAGGCTTAACGGAACAAAACTCAAGGAACTTATCACTAACCTCAAGACAAAACTTCTCAGTCACATTCCCAAGTCCCCTACCCTCACTCAACGGACGACGAAATCTCTCCACAATGAGATAGTCACGTGTGATTTCACCTTTATTATATATAGACCATAGATCTATATTCGTCCTCCAATAGCTGTCATAGAACTTTTCCGGGTCATCAAAATACCTGTCAAGAGAGAAATAGTCGAATGTCTCGGCAAGCGAGATTATGGCATTTCCCCTCGTATCATAAAGGGTATCATCAAAATCTATAAATATGTCTTTATACTGTTTCATGGTGCAAAGATAATAATTAATTACGAATTTAAGGCAATTACAAATTACGAATTACTAATTATCTGGTAGTACAATTTGCAAACAGCGTGTTCGTAATTGTTTATAGTAAACAGGTAATTCGTAATTTGCAATCATCACCCCGCCTTTCATTTTGCCACCCAATCCTAACAACTTCATACAAAAAAGACACGAATAGTTAAAAATCATAAGCAACATGTTTTTCAAATGCATAAAATCGCATATTATGCATACATGAATGTTACAATATTCCGTTTAATTGGTTACTTTTTACATTTTTTTACACAGAAAACATCATTTATCTTATAATTATGATGCTTTTTTCGAAAAAAAATATTAATTTTGCGCACATAAAGGTTAAATTACACTTAATCGTCATGAAAATCTCTCATGACGGCATGGAATATAGATTAAATTAAAGAGATTTGAAATAAGTTTAACAAAAAGAGTATTTATGAAAAGAAAACTAACAATGATGCTCATGTGCATGATGATGGCAGTGACTGCCCTCGCACAAACAGCAATCAGCGGTACAGTTATTTCTGCTCAGGACGGTGAGCCTGTCATCGGTGCAGCCGTCAAGGTAAAGGGCGCTTCACAGGGCGTTGTGACGAACATCGATGGTAAGTTCTCCATCAATGTTGAGGCAGGAAAGACTCTCGTGTTCTCCTATGTAGGTATGCAGACAAAGGAAGCAGCCGCTAAGAATGGCATGACAATTACACTCGCAGCCGATGAAACTACCCTCGACGAGGTAATGGTAGTAGCCTATGGTACAACTACCAAGAAGTCCTTCACAGGTTCAGCTTCATCACTTCGTGCAGGCGATCTTTCTCTGGAGAAAGCATCACTTGTAAAGTCACTCGAAGGAAAAATGGCAGGTGTCAACGTAGGTGGTTCTACTGGTGATCCTGGTGCTGACCAAAGGATCCAGATCCGTGGTATCGGCTCTATCAACGGTTCAACACAGCCTCTCTATGTAGTTGACGGTATTCCTGTATTGAGTGACAGAAAAGATATGACATCAGAACTAAAGTCACAATCAATCCTTTCAACAATCAACCCAGACGATATTGAGAGCATGACTGTTCTCAAGGATGCTGCTGCTGCTTCCCTCTATGGTTCAAGAGCAGCAAACGGCGTTATCATCATCACGACAAAGAGAGGTAAGGCAGGTGGCACAAAGATCACTTACGACGGTGAAGTAGGTTGGTCAAACGTAGCTGTTCCAAGTGCCCTCAAAATGATGAATGCCAAGCAGTTGAAGCAGTATTGGCAGGATGCCATTCAGGGATATTACGTTACATACGAAGATATGAGTGAGGAAGATGCTCTTGCTGCAGCAATAAAAGATATCAACACTCCATGGGAAGAGGGTGGCTGGCTTCACGACCCAACATGTGCAACAAGCACAGACTGGAGTAAGGAAATATATCATAACGGTTTACAGACCAATCATCAGGTTGGCATGAGCGGTGGTACCGAGAATACCCAGTTCTTCGCAAGCTTCGGCTACAACAAGGTTGAAGGTACAGTAAAGGGTAGTGAGTTCGAGCGTTACAGCGGACGACTCAATCTTGACCACAAGGTAAACAATTGGTTGAAGGTTGGTTTGAAGCAGATGGTTTCATTCACAAATACCAAGGGATTCCGTGACCAGAATGATCAGAAGCAAGGCTTCGGTACAAGTGCACCTCTGAGCGTAATGCACTCTTCAGACCCAACAAGCCCTGTAAATAATCCTGACGGTTCTTATAATGAGGATGTTAACTTTGGTCAGGGTTCAAATCCTAACCTCATGTGGGCTGACGAGCTCAACGAGTGGGCTGAGTTTGACAAGTCAAACACAATGCGTAGCCTCTCAAATGTTGATGTTGAGATCAAGCTCCCATACAACTTCAACGTACACTCTATCCTCGGCTATGACTACATCAGCAACGACGAGCACGAGTTCTGGGCTCCTGAGTCTGTAAACGGTGCATCTGTACAGGGTCTTTCTGAGCGCGTCGAGTACTTCAACAAGACTCTCACATCTTCTACCACATTGAACTGGAACAAGGAGATTGGCAAGAACAACATTCAGGCTCTCGCAGGTTTCGAGCTTGAGGACAAGTCACGCAACTATATGTTCGCAAAATCAAAGAAGTTCGTATCATATAAGCTCCCTGAGCTTTCTAACGGACAGGCAGATGGCGACGGTGGATACATCAGCGAATCTTCAATGATGTCATGGCTTGCAAATGCTAACTACAACTACGACAACAAGTACTACCTTTCAGCTTCTTTCCGTCGTGACGGTTCTTCTCGTCTGGCAGCCGACAACCGTTGGTCAAACTTCTGGTCAATTTCTGGCGCTTGGCGTATCACAGGTGAGGACTTCCTCAAGGACAATCCTGTAATCTCCGACATGAAGGTAAGGGCTTCTTATGGTACAAACGGTAACCTTCCAACAGGTTATTTCCCTTACAAGGGTCTTTACACCACAGAATACGGCTATGGAGCTAATAGTGCATACTATTGGAATGTGCTCTCTAATCCAAATCTCGGCTGGGAGAAGTCTAACAACTTCAACCTCGGTATTGACATACAGCTTCTCAGCCGTATCAACTTCACAGCCGAATATTACAACAAGAACACATCTGATATGCTGTTCGATGTACCTACATCATACGTTACAGGTTTCCAGGACAAGACATCAAACCTCGGTAAGCTGGTTAACAAGGGTGTAGAGATCACCATTAGCTCACAGAACCTGACAGGCGCACTCACTTGGACAACCGATTTCAACATCGCTTTCCAGAGCACAACAGTCAAGGAACTCCCTAACGGTAATGACGTTCAGTATGGTGATGGTAACATGTACCTCCTTCGTGAGGACGAGTCTCTCCACACATTCTATCTCCCTGAATTTGTAGGTGTAGATCCAGAGAACGGTCTTGGTCAGTTCTGGATTGACCCAGAGGATCACAGCAAGGGCAAGACATACGAATACAGCAAGGCAGGTAAGGGCATTGTAGGCAAGGCTATCCCTGATTTTGTCGGTGGTATCACAAACCGCTTCACCTACAAGAACTTCGACCTCTCATTCATGATTTCATTCCAGAGCGGAGCCTCAATGTTCGACTATCCAGGCTACTTCCTCAAGTACTCTGACGGTGTTCGTACCGGAATATTCAACATGAGCGAAGAGGTTGCCGGAGCATATTGGCAGAAGCCGGGTGATGTTTGCGACTATCCACGTCCTATCTACGGCAACCCATACCGTTCTGATAAGTTCTCTTCTCGCACAATCCGTTCTACCAACAACATCCGTATGCGCGATATCACCTTCGGTTACAAGGTGCCAATCAAGAAGTCTGTGGTTCACAACATGCGCCTCTACTTCCGTGCAAGCAACCCATTCCTCATCTATTGCGCAACACCAAATGTTGACCCAGATGTTGATGTAAACGGATATCGTCAGACTGACACCCCACCAACCCGTTCCTTCGTGTTTGGTGTTAATTTCGAACTTTAATCATAAGAGGAAATAAAATATGAAAAAGATATTTCTATCATTAGGTCTCATAGCAGGATTGACGCTCACTTCATGTAGCGACTTCCTCGACAAGGAGCCAACAAATGCCCTCCCTGTTGACGGAAGCATCACATCTGCCAAGGATCTTCAATATGCCATCAATGGTGTTGCCTATCCTTTGACAGTAGAGCGTATGAGCTATGCATCAGAATTCGGAATCTATGCCGACCTTCTGACAAACAACTATAAGATTGTAAAGGACAACGGTCATAGCTCTCGTATCACATACTACAGCATTAACAAGAGCGACGAGTTCTCAGAAACCCCTTACTACTACTTCTACAAGTCAATTGCAGAAGCAAACAAGGCTCTTTCTGAGGCAGAGAAGCTTGAGCAGACAGACGAAATCAAGAATCTCGAAGGTCAGCTCTATGCTTGGCGTGGTCTTCTCCACTTCGACCTCGCCCGTATGTTCGCCCACATTCCTTCAACCGTTGATGCTACTGCTGCGAACTCTGGTATCGTACTTGCAACAAAGGTATTCGAGCCTGAGTATATTGGCAACCGCAACACTCTGAAGGAAACATACGACCAGATTATCAGCGACCTCACAAAGGCAGCTGAGATGATGGAAGAGGAAAGCGAGACTGGCTATTTCAACAAATATGCAGCAATTGCCCTCCGCTCTCGTGCTTATCTTTACGTTGGCGAATATCAGAAAGCTATTGATGATGCAAATACAGTCATCAACAGCAAGAAGTACTCTCTCTACACTATCGACAACTATACAAAGGTATGGGACAAAGAAGGTACAGAAGAGTCAATCTTTGAGCTTCTGATTACTTCTAACTACACTCCAGAGCGTTACGCAATTGGTTACTATTGCGATTATTCAGGCTATTCTGAAATGGCTTTCAATGAGGAAGGAGACCTTTACAAGTATCTCTCAACTCATCCAAAGGATGTACGTTCAAAGACAATCAAGGATCAGACTGGCGCCAAGGACAACAAGGCTTACTACCCAGGCAAGTTCCCAGGTCGCGAGGGTAATCTCTATGTAAACAACCCAAAGATCATCCGTCTTTCTGAGCTCTACCTCATTGCAGCTGAGGCATATTCTAACCTTGGTGATGCAGCAAAGGCAGCAGAGTATATCAATACTCTCCGTAAGAACCGTATTGAGGGTTACAAAGACGTTGCTTCAGTTACCATCGATGATATTCTCAATGAATACACATACGAGTTGTATCAGGAGAACCAAATTGCATTCGCTTACTGGCGCAACAAGAAGAGCGTGACAAACGTGTATGGCAAGGAAGTTAAGTACGATGATGAAAGGACTATCCTTCCAATTCCACAGCGAGAGATTGACTTGAATGCAAATCTCAAGCAGAACGCCGGCTACTAATTTTCATTTCGTCATAACCTAATCAGGTGGGTCCGTGTTTCACGGATCCACTTTTTTCTTTGGTTAATTAACGTGAGTTCGACGAATTATACAGACTCGTATGTTGCTGAAACACACGTGATTGAAAAAGCTCTGAAAGAGCGATACCTAACAGGGCAGTCCGTAAGGGCTGTTACTATAATGGCGTTTTTTTAGTGAGCGCCGTAGGTGCGACACCTAATAAATATAATAGGTGTCGGTCCTTCAGACCTCATTCCCTAAAAAATGTTTATATAACAGCCCTTACGGACTGCCCTGTTAGGTGTCGCACCTTCGGTGCTTTTCGTCGAACTCACGTTAATTAGGAATAATTGTCTATCTTTGCGCTCAACAAATCAAAGAACGTGCGCCAGCCTTTAGGACTGCGTGCGAGTATGCTATGCACGATGCATCAAATTGTGAATTAAGAAATCAATAATGACCAT
>CADCIQ010000117.1 GCA_902801425.1 uncultured Bacteroidales bacterium
TCCACTTTATCCTTACCCATTTGAGCGCTGACGGCTGTTTCCTCAATAGAGAACATGCCACCGAAACCACAACACTCGTCAGAACGTTCGGGCTCTACAACGTCGATGCCGTCAACAAGTTGTAGCAGGTCCTTAATCTTGTTGAACTTGCTTACGTGCTGTTCACTGGGAGAGGAGAGGCCTAACTCACGCACACCGTGACATGAGTTATGCAGACTGACCTTATGTGGGAACGTGCCCAATCGGCGGTTAACCTTTACCACATCGTGCAGAAACTCAACCACATCCATGCAATGTTTAGCCGTTTCGCACTCGTGGACTTTGCCCGTGTGTTGGGCGGTCTCTCCGCTTAGTAATCTTCCGTAATTTATGCGGATAAATGCCGTGCAGCTGACACTTGGTGCGACTATGTAGTCGAAACCCTTGAAAAGTTCCTCAAATTTCTCAGCCAAAGGAACTGCCTGTTTCTCAAAGCCAGCGTTTGCCATCGGCTGTCCGCAGCAGGTTTGCTTTTGTGGATATGTCACGTCTATGCCGAGGTGCTTCAGCAATTTGTATGTTGCTATGCCTACCTCTGGATATACGGCATCCACATAGCAGGGGATAAATAGTCCAACTCTCATATCATCTTTCATTTTTCATTAAATCACATGCAGGCCGAGGAATACCATCAATCCATTCATTAATATCCAGAAAATGGCGAATGGCATAGTTTTGCGCATGATATCACCATCCTGCCCCTCCATATCACAGGCGGCGGTGGCAATGGCGATGGACTGTGGTGATAACAATTTTCCACCCTCAGAGCCTGCACAGTTGGCAGCGGCTAACCAGTTGGTCTCATTACCCGTCACGCCAAAGAATGTTCCCTGATTAACAAGTCCAAGATCACTGGCTGCTGTAGCCTGTAATTTACCAAACAGAATGTTGGCATTGGTTGCCGAACCCGTGACAAATGTACCTATAGAACCAATGAGTGGTGCAAAGAATGGGAAAGCGGCGCCAGTCAACAACACCAGTCCCTTAGCAATATCGTTAGTCATGCCGGTATTATTCATCAGCATAGCCATGGCCACGAGACAACAGATAGTGACAACGGTCTTTTGTAAATTGAGTGTGGTTTTTGCCAACAGCTTCATCAGTTTCCCAAACGACATGCCCTGAATAAGTCCACCAATGACGGCACCGAGGAAAATCATCAGACCAGCATTCGACAACCAACCGAATTTAAAGGTGTTGCCAATAACGGGTAGCTCAAATTTGGTAACCAAAGTGTTATTCAATACTTCATTGACTGAAGGAACAATCTTGCTCGATATCAAAATAAAGAAAATGATGAGGCCATAGACACTCCATGCTCGGAGCGTTTTGGCAACGCCGAACTTCTGATGTTCTACATGAACGGTGTCCTTTTCTGCCTCGTGGCGCAGGAAAAGCTTGTCGTAAAGTAACATGGCGGCAATGGCTGCAACCGAACCGAGAATAGCGGGTGTCTCTGGACCAATCCAGTGAGCACAGCAGAACTGTACGGTAATAGAACAGGTGCCGACAAAGAGTGCAATAGTTAGGTTCTTGATAATTTTCGTTTTGTCGGTCATCATCAGGATGAGGAACGGTGTAATGTAGAACATTAACGAAAGTTGTAATATAATAAAGGTGGCAACCTCGCAAAGTTCTTCTGGGGTTGCTGTTCCACTGGCTGCTACCTGATTTGCCAACGTCGTGGCAGGTAATCCTACTGCTCCGAAACCAACGGCAACGGTATTGGCTACCAAACAGATGACAGCGGAGAACATTGGTTTGAACCCCAGTCCGATAAGGATGGCTGCAGGGATTGCTACAGCAGTGCCGAAACCAGCCATACCTTCGAGTACACCACCAAGACCCCACGTCAGCAGGAGTACGAGCAGACCTTTGTCGGAGGTCATTTGTATGAACTGAGTCTTGATGGTCTCAATCTCCTTGGTCTCGCAAAGAATGTTGTAACTGAAAATGGCGCAAATAATAATCAGAATAATTGGGAAACACGCTTTTAGCAATCCTTCAACTATTGACCAAAGGGTGATACCGAAGATACTCGCATCGGTATATTTTTCAGGAATGATGCCCATGGCCGGGACGGCAAACAAGGCTAACAGAACGGTGACTATGAGGGTAACAATGGCACTCCTATAGCCTGAGACTTTGAAACCCATCATCAGAACGATGAGTAACAGAATAGGAATAACGGATACTAATGCTGTCATAGGGAATTTAGTTATTATATAAGTTCTGGATGCAAATATACAAATTATTTTGTAAAGTTTTGCGTTTTCGCTTGTTTTTTTACTAACTTTTTTGTATATTTGCCACCAAATAACTAAAAACCAGAATATATGCTAAACGATTTTCTACAAGAATTGCAGAACATTCTGCCCTCAGAACGAATTTATACCGACGAGCTTCGTACCTTAGGTTGGGGTACCGATGCCAGTTTCTATCGCCAGATTCCTAAGGTGGTTATCCGTAGCGATGGCGAGGAGGAAATCTCAAAGATTGTCAAGTTGTGCCAGAAGCATAAGCTACCATTTACTTTCCGTGCGGCAGGTACATCGCTTTCGGGACAGAGCTGTACCGATTCGGTACTCATCGTAGCAGGTAAGCATTGGGAACAATATGAGTTGGGTATAAACCAAGAATCTATCAAACTCCAGCCAGGTATCGTAGGTGCCAGAGTTAACCAGATTCTGAAACCCTTCGGTCGTGTGTTCCCACCCGATCCCGCTTCTATAGGCTCAGCTATGGTAGGTGGTATCGTGGTGAATAATGCATCGGGTATGAATTGCGGTGTACATGCCAATAGCGACCGCATGTTGATTTCTGCTCGTATCATTCTAACCGATGGTACCATACTTGATACAGGTAATAAGGATAGCCGCGAACGGTTTGCTCGTTCACATCCCGAATTCATCTCCCGTATTGAAGCTCTTCGCGACCGTGTTCGTGCCGACAAAGAACTCTCTGACCGCATTGCCAAGAAGTATAGTATTAAGAATGTGACAGGACTTAACCTTCGTCCGCTTATTGCCTATGATGACCCGTTTGATATCATAGCCCACTCGATTGTTGGTTCGGAAGGTACACTTGCCTTCTTGTCAGAGGTGACAATGAAGACGTTGAAGGATTATCCTTTCAAGGCGTCGGCCATGGTTTATTTCCTTACGATGAAGGAAAGTTGCGAGGCTGTGGTGGCAATGAAGAAACTGAAGGCAGGCGACGAGGATATTGAGATGAGTGCTGAAAACCTGATGGTGAAGAGTGCTGAGATGCTTGATTACAAGTCGCTTAGCTCGGTCGACGATCCTGTATACCTCAAATATAAAGAAGATGTGGATGCTGGCAAGATAGAAGGCGTTGAACCTGGTGATTATCATAACTTGACAGCTATTCTTACTGAGACCAAGGGTGTTACCCATGAACAATTACTTCAGAAGATAGAGAAGATTAAGGAGTGCTTGGGTCAATTCCGTTTGTATATCCCAGCCGAGTTTACTGAAGATCCGGCTGTCTATGGTAAGTATTGGGCCATTCGTAGTGGTATATTCCCATCGGTAGGTGGTACCCGTCCTGTCGGCACGTCTTGTTTGATAGAGGATGTGGCATTCCCCATTGAGAGTCTGCCTGAAGCTACCGTGAAACTTCAAAAACTCATTGCTGATCATGGCTATGATGATGCTTGTATCTATGGTCACGCTTTTGAGGGCAACTACCACTTTATTCTAAACCAGAGCTTTGCCGATGAACATGAGGTGGCGCGTTATGCCGAGATGATGCGCGATGTGGCCAAATTGGTGGTTGAGGGTTACGATGGTTCGCTGAAGGCTGAACACGGCACAGGTCGTAATATGGCTCCGTTTGTGAAATATGAGTGGGGAGAAAAGGCCTACGAGGTGATGAAAGAGTTGAAAGCTATCTTTGATCCTGACGGCCTGTTGAATCAGGGCGTGATTTTCAATGATGATCCAGATTGCTTTATCAAGTGTCTGAAACCGCTGCCAGTGCTTGATTTCGATTTCGACAGTGTACCCGATGGTGGCCACTATCTGATGGACCCGACACTATCGACTGCCAAAGAAACAATTGAGCAAGTAAAGCGTGCCAACAAATGTATCGAGTGTGGCTTCTGTGAGGTGAACTGTATGTCGTGTGGCTTAACGCTTTCTTCCCGTATGCGAATTGCCGTTCAACGCGAAATCCGCCACCTTACCGCGCAACTTCGGATGGGTGGAGATTCGCTCGCTGGTATCCGTGATCGTCTAGCTACCCTCAAGCGCCAATACAAATATTATGGTGACCAAACTTGTGCTACTGACGGCCTCTGCTCAACCTCATGTCCGATGAAAATTAATACAGGTGAACTGACACATCTCATTCGTCAGATGGATATGAACGAGAGCCCTACTGGATATAAGCTTGGCGAGTTTGCCGCCAATCACATGGCTGGCATTAAGTCGGGATTACGTGTGGTGTTAGATGTTGCTCACGTAGCTCATGTTACCCTTGGACCTTCGTTAATGTCAAGTATCGCTCGTGGCATGAATAAAATGGGATTGCCCCTTTGGACTACAGCTATGCCGAAAAAGAAACGTCAGCCGAAACCCAGCGATCTGACACAGTTTATCATTGAGAAAAGCATTCCTCATAAAGAGGAGGAACACTTACCATTGAAGGTGGTTTACTTCCCTAGCTGTATTAATCAGACAATGGGACAGTCGAAGCATGGTGGTAAGATTCACGACTTGGTAGATGAGGTTATCCAACTAATGGCCAAAGCCGGTTATGAAGTTATCTTCCCTGAGGGCATGGAACGTATGTGCTGCGGACAGATTTGGGAGTCGAAAGGTATGCTTGATATAGCCGACCGTAAGAGTGCTGAACTCGAAGCAGCTTTGTGGAAAGCTTCTGAAGAGGGACGATACCCTGTGCTTTGTGCACAGAGTCCATGTCTACATCGCATGAAAAAGGTAATGCATAAGATGCATCTTTATGAGCCTGCTGAGTTTATCATGAAGTATCTGGTACCCCGATTAGACTTCCATCCCATTGACCGCCATGTTGCCTTGCACCTGACATGCTCTACTCGTCAGATGGGTGTTGATAAGGATATGGTCGCCCTTGCTAAACTATGCTCACACAATGTCTTCCTGCCCGAAGGAGTTGGTTGTTGTGGCTTTGCTGGTGATCGTGGCTTTACCTTCCCCGAGTTGAATAAATATGGCTTACGCAAGCTCCGTCCACAGATTGAGGCTAATCACATCGAGGTAGGCTACTCGAACAGTCGAACTTGTGAAATCGGTCTTGAGTCTAATACTGGCATACCATATATGAGTATTGTCTATCTCGTTAATGAGTGTACGACGCCAAAGGCTATTTAACATGTTTTCGTTCTTTTTTCATCTAAAGATTTGCCCATAGACGAAATAATGCTTATCTTTGCCGCGCAAAACAAGTATAATTAAAGTAAACGAAAATGAACTATCAAGATTTTGAATTGAAGGAATATGCCTCGGCAAACGAACGATTGTGGGAGGCCAGTAAAGCCTTTCCTGTATTGATGAGAAAAGTGTATGTGTGGATGTCACTGGCATTAGCTATCACGGGCTTTACGGCTTATGGCGTTGCTACCAGTCCTGGCATCATGCAGGCTATTTATACGAATCAGATTCTTTTCTGGGGACTTATTATTGCAGAATTTGCATTGGTTATTGGCGTTAGTGCGGCTATTAACAAATTGTCGCTGACGACAGCTACGCTCATGTTCATTCTATATTCTGTTATTAATGGTGCATTGCTGTCGTATATCTTTATTTTGTATACGGCATCTTCCATCTCAACAGTATTCTTTATTACTGCAGGAACGTTTGCTGCTATGGCTGTTGTTGGTTATACAACGAAAACAGATCTTTCATCTCTTGGTAAGATATTGCTGATGGCACTGATAGGTCTGATTATTGCTACTGTCGTTAATGTTTTTGTAAAGAGCTCTGGCTTTGATATGATTTTAAGCTATGTGGGAGTGTTGATTTTCGTAGGACTAACAGCCTATGATTCTCAGAAAATAAAACAGATGCTTTTGCAGGCTCCCGATGCTGGCGAGTCAGCGCAGAAAGTTGCACTACTCGGAGCGTTGTCACTCTACCTTGATTTTATTAACTTATTTATTTACTTACTACGAATTTTCGGTAAGAGAGAGTAATATATTATAATATAATAAGGTGTAAGGGTTTTCTTATTGTCATGAAATGCGAAAACTTTTCATTTTTGGATAAAAAAGTTGCGAAAAGTTTTGTTAGTTCGGAT
>CADCIQ010000118.1 GCA_902801425.1 uncultured Bacteroidales bacterium
CACATTAATGTCGCATTAATTTCTTCTTGTAGCAAGCGGTTTGTTTTCGTCGAGATTTGTCGAAGACCCACTGACCATAGGGAAGTAACTCACGTTAAATAAGTCGATAACAAAAACTGCAAACGTGAATTCGTAAAACTCACGTCAGCTAAGTTTGAGACAACAAAAAAAATCTCTCTGCCCCAAATGAATGGAACAGAGAGTTTTTTATATATAATCAGTAGGATTAAAAACTACATTTTCTTATTCCTTTGTAGTTAATTCAGCAACATTGTAGTTTCCGAAAGGATAGATATGTGAACTATTCAATTCGATATCCTTGTGGCTTACACGGCTATATACAACATTTCCTTTCTCATCTTCAAACTTGAGAGTGAAACCATGGTTCATATTAACAGGAAGTGATGCAATATAGAAATTCTTACTTTCATCAGTTGCTGGAATTTCAAGCCTTACACTATTCCTGTTGTATGCCTCAGAAACAGCCTTGAACTTTATATTATTTTCACCCCAGCTAATAGAAGTCTCGAAGTTTCCAGAGAGTTTATTAGCCGCATTCGTAGCTTCAATCTCGATATACTTCACCTTGCCTTCACCATTATTGCTGAGGTTTACCTTAATAAGTGCAGGAACATTCTTGAAGTCAAACACTCTCTCGTAGCTTTCAGCACAAGCCACCATAATCAAGGCCTCCTTGTCATATGTATAGCCTTCTGTAACAGTCTGAACAGCAGCCAAGACAGAAGTAATCATAGAAGTCTCGGCATTGAAAGTTGCAGATCCAAATGGAAATAATGCATAATAATATGCTTTGGGCTTAAAGCTGGTAGGAAGTTCCTTTTCAAAGTTTGTAAATGTAGCTGTCGCACCATTAATAGAAGAAGGTGTTATGCTGAACAAGGCTGCTTTCTCGTAGTTGTCAGCGAACACATAAAGCTTATCATCAAGATCCCAGTGTACTGAGTTGTCACTCTGAAGTGTTGCACGTGTCACCTCGTTTGATTCAAGATTTGCAGTAAACTCAATCTTCTTGTCTGATGTCTGGATGTCATCGTCTGAAGAACATGCAGCTAACAGAGCCAATGAGAATACGACAGCTGTATTTGAAAGAAATTTAAATGCTTTCATAATCGTCTATTATCAATTTGTTATTGTTATCCTAATCTTTTTTACTCATCGAATGCATTGAAATTCTCCTCTTCAATATACTTCTGAGTAGAAGACTCACCTGCACCTTCTTTTGCGCCAAAAGGGTCTGAACCTGCCAAAATACTACTTGTCTTCAACTTGTGAAGCTTCATTACTGGAACTTCGTACTTTTTCATAATTTCTTCTTTTTTTAAGTTTTACGTTTGATTTAACAACACAAAAAAATATATCAATAACTCTTTTTCCCGACCTTCAATTACCGACTTGAATTTACTTATCAAATCCCGTCTTCCTTCAAACATCAAAAATGATGTCATTCCGAATACTTTTGTAATATTAGTTATTCAATTAAGAGTCATTTTTCAAAAATTCAGTGCAAATATACACAAAATTAATGAATCAACAAAGAAATTTGACGATTTTCTGAGTTTTATGAGCGATTTTTCCTAAAAAACAGCCGAAAACTGTTTGTTTTTCCCGATTATTTATACATTTTCGTACTATTTTGAGTAATCATTCAAATACATCATTATCCAGTTTACAAATCACAAACTTTTATTACCTCATTTTCAGTCAAAACATGTATAGAAACAGCTACTCAACACGAAATCTCACACCAGATACTCTCCTTCTATCTTCTTCGTTGCACGTCCTCCGAATAGCACCTTTCCATTAAGAGTCTTGAGCTTCACGGCATTAAAGATTCGGTCGTTACCACCCTGCTCTATTGTAATAGGAGAGCCATCCCACATATTCTCAGACAAAAGATAGTTGGCAAAGGCACTATTTCCTGAACCAGTAGCTGGGTCTTCGAGATAACCGAACTTCGGAGCAAAGACACGGGTATGGGCAAATTTTGAAGAATCATCAACCTGTAGGGTATAGATAAGAATGATGTCAATATCATTTTCCTCACAGAAGCTCTTCAATGAAGCCTCATCTGGATAGACAGACACCTCGTCCTCAAACAGAGTGACAGGCACGATGAGGGTTCTGAGTCCTGCATCAATAATCCTTATCGCCCTACCCTCTCGGTTGATACTTCCACGGCGAAGAGTGAGTATGCGCTCGATATCATCAACAGGAATGTTCATAGTATGCTCAATAGGCGAAGGGGCTTCGATATAGACTGCATCCTCGGTATCTATTTCATTATACACACTTATCACTCCCTTCTTGTTGGTTTCAACAGAAAGCACCTTCTTGTTCCGAAGTGAACTATCATCCCTGATAAGCGAGTACATGGTTGCGATAGTACCATGACCGCAGAAATCCACCTCACACTCAGACGAATAGTAAGTGAGCTTACAGGCAACCGTTTCAGAAGGAGAACAGAATACGATCTCCATCACGAATCCCTTATGCTCGGTTGCTATCTGCTGCATCTGTTCAGGTGTAAGACTCTCATCTTCCGCGATAAGAGCAGCAGCAGGATTGCCTAATGATGCCCCGAAAGTAAAGGCATTACTCTTGATGTATCTATACTTTTTCATAATGCTAAGTAAGCGGTCAAATTTAATTTATAATCAATTTGCTATTTTTGTTAGTTTGTATATTCTCACCATATCCTTATCACCTCCAACGAGATGGCTGCATTGGTGGAGCTTACCAGTATCCTCGAAACCGCATTTCTGCATCACGCGACCAGAGGCAGGATTTTTAGTGAAATAATCCGCCCATATATTGCAGAAATGCTTCTCATTCAGGCAATAGTCGACCAAAAGGCGCAAGACCTCCGTACAGATGCCTTGATTCCAATATGGTTTTGCCACCCAATAGCCAACCTCACAGTCATTCTCCCCGATAGGGATATTACTCACGGCTTGCGTGAGATAGCCGATACTACCAATCGGCTCGTTTGTTTCCTTAAGCACAATCGCCCAAGTGGCATCATTTCGGAAAAAAGTCCTGATAACCGTCAAACTATCCTCCACGGATTGATGCGGAGGCCATCCGGCACGAGTACCTATGTCGGGATCAGATGCATACTTGTAAAGAGCCTCAGCATCATCGTCTTCCCAACGACGAAGTAATATTCTTTCTGTCTGTTTCATAATGCCTAAAGTCAAAGGTCAAAAGCCAAGGGCTTTCTAACTATAACCTTTAATTACCGCTATCATTTAAAATATTTGACATCAAGGAGTTTCTCCATCCAAATCATGTCATACCATTCATCAAACTTATAGCCACAACGATGGAAATGCGCCACACGCGTATAGCCCATCTTTGAATGGAATTCAGGACTTTGGTGTGTGAGATGCGAGTTCGGCGTTTCTATCCAAGCAATACAGGCATTTAGGTTTATTATGCCTCTGCCCTTCAGTTCCTCTTCAAGAGCCTCATAGAGTTTGCTTCCTATGCCTTGCCCATGAGCCTCACGGGCAACATATATACTCGTCTCAACACAATGGCGATAGGCACTTCGAGGCTTGAAGGTACTGGCATACACATATCCAAGAATCTCCCCGTCCTTCTCTGCCACAAGATAAGGATATTCCGCAAGGGTGTTCTTTATTCTATTTGCGAACTCCTCCACGGAAGGAACTGTATATTCAAACGTAATTGCTGTATTCTCTACGTATGGCGCATAGATTGCGAGCAGCTTCTCTGCATCTGCCACGGTTGCTGTACGGATTGTGATCATAAAGAAAAGAGATCGGCCTCTCCCCCCGCCCTCCCCCGTAGGGAGGGAGCCGGAGCGCTTGTAGAGGCTAATTAATAATGAATAGTGAATAATTAATAATTGAATTACTTTAGCCTTCCGGCTCCCTCCCTACGGGGGAGGGCGGGGGGAGAGGCCTTATATATAATCATCATCTTTCCACTCGAATTTTATCTTTGAAGGCACCATATACTCATCTATCCGATAGTCGATATTCGCCTTATGAGCCTGAGAGAGCTGAAAGCGACGGGGAATACGATACATCTTGCCTTCCTTGAAGAAATAGGCACCAGTCTGGTGGAAACGGAAGGGAATATTATGCGCAACACATTGTTCCCTAATAGCGAGAATCCACTCGTAATGGCAAGGACGGGCATACACCCCCGACTCGCCACTAACGGCAACCTCCTCTATCGTCTCGTCAAGATAAGCGGAGAGATCCACCGCCTCAATCATCGGCGCAACGATGATGCTCTTATGCTTTATGGGCAACGACTTGAAGATAGGAAGACGGTAGTCTGCCATCTGCTGATTCTCTACGGTACATCCCACGAGCACATTATCATAGCCATCACCCCAGTCTTCGGGAGCACATTCCATGAAACGGTCTATGCGTTTGGTGAAGAAATAGAACAACAGGTCTTTTCTAATCTTCATCATCTTCCAGCACTCGGCTCGCCAAGGATCAGCATCTCTCAGAAGGAAATCAGAAGTGAAGCATGTGAAAACCAACTTACCGCTCTCAATCTTCCACGTCTTGTCACGCTTACGCTTGAGGGGAAGATTGAAAGCGGCTGTCTTTCGGCACAGGCTGCTCGAAGTATCACTACCGTACATCTCATCCTGACGATATACATAGCAATACCTGCATCCGGGACTTATCTTCGTGCATCCATGCCACGGATTCCAGTCGGCGTATATGCTCCAGTTCTCCGACATTATCTGCGTTTGAGTACGACGACCTCTGCATCTGCCCCATCCTTGCCGTATTCAGACACAAGAATGTACTTCTCGTCGCAAGCTATGCCGTAGCATCTGCCATCGGAGTTCTGCTTCTCAACTTGAGTTCCCCAATACGACTTTTCCTTGTCAAGAATAGAGAACGTATTGCCATTCATCTTATATTCAAGGTTGATGAAAGAGCCCTTAAGCACGAAGAGATTGTCGATAACAGGCATATCAGGAATGTTGAGGGCATTCACCTCATCGATGAACTTCTGCTTTAGAGGAGAATTGGCATGAGGAAGCTGGTCGGTAGGCGTGCTCCAACGCTTGAGATTAGGAAAATACTGACGGAGCATAGCCTTATACTCATCCTGCGTGAGGTTCTGCCCACTATCCTTATTATATTGCTCCACGAACTGAGAACAGAACTCAATCATCTCCTCCATAGTGAAATCGCCTGTGAAAGCTCCATCCTTGAAGCAGTATATACAATATTCTTCATTCTTCGAACCATCGGCATTAGTTCCGAGGACTTCATCAGTCAGAGGCATTCCGCAGCTCTGACAAAAGTGCATTTCCTTGTCCATGTGCTAAAATTATTTGATTTGAATTGATTTGCAAGTGCAAAGATATAAAAAACAGCAGATATATGCAAGGAAAACAGGCCTAATAGACATTTAGAGGGATGAAATACAAGAAAAAAGGGATGAAATACAAGAAAAAATTAGTCGAATAATAAAATGAGGGTTAAAAAGTTCAAGGATGCCCCTCCTCGCCAGCGTGAAGAAGCTTCCTTGGACTTGCTCAATAATGCCTTGACAGGTATTCGTCAATAATATTTTTCCTTAGCTCTCTAATAATTCCGCTATGTACTCTCTGTTTGGTCTTGATGTCTGAAAAGATTCCCTCCTGCCCATTATTCGTATTGGGAAGTCCCATGTTCTGTTTATCCAGAAATGTTCACAAGAGAGGCATATTTCGTTTGACGCCCAAGTAAGCACTACACAGTATGGAAATCTTTTCGCAATCATCCAATCAACAAATACCCACGAACAGATCTTTCTGTCCAAAGAAAAACGCATCATCCTCCACTCTTCTTCCTATGATAATACCATTATAATACCATTATATTACCATAATAATACCATTATAATACCATAAACTATGGTAATATTAATGTATTATAATGGTAAGTTTTTGGTATTTTTATGGTTTTATCAAGAGAGTCATGACGGAAATACTCTCCACTTTTAGCCCAGGAAGAGGCGAGGAAGTCACGTTAATATATTAGTTTTTGTCTTATTTATGGGCATACCAAGATTCTATTTCTTGATGGAAGGTAAGTTACTATGATTTACCGGACACCAATAGTTTTTTAAAGAGTAGATAGGTATTATGCGTTGATCTGACTTTGGTTGTTTGCATAAACAGATTCCTAAGTTCAAGATAGAAGTGCAATTTTTAGGTAGAGTCGAAGCCAAGACTAATACTTGAAAAACACCGAGGGGTTTGGGGGCGAGCAGCCCCCAAG
>CADCIQ010000119.1 GCA_902801425.1 uncultured Bacteroidales bacterium
GACACAGCCTGCACCTCAGAAGGCAGAGTGATGAGACGAAATCTTTCTTTCATTGTTGTTAGTGTGCTAGCCGTGATGGCTGGATGCACGAATAAAGGTCAGACAGCGAGTGGAGCCGACAACGACTCTCTCGCTGTCGACAGTCTTAACGGTGCTGTGGCCGAAATGCGTGACACCACGCCACAGCCTGTATTCCTCTATTATTTCGATCAGCACCCAGATCATCCGAAAGGCTCACCTAACTTCGGAAGGGGTTCATATCATGGTCAGGATGTGAACTTCGTCTTCCAGCACATGGATAAGTTTGAGCGTCCTGATGTTGACCGTCCTCTCTCGGAGATTATGGGAATGTATTGGGTGAACTTCGCAAAGTATGGTGATCCGAACGGCGAAGGTCTTCCTAAATGGCCTGCTTTCAACAATAACAATCCTCAGACGATGCACCTCACCTACCCTAACCCATCTGCCGACAAAGTGCCAAGCGAGGAAGCTCTCAAGGTGCTCGACACATATTTCACATGGCGTCGCACAGCTGAAGGCAAGGCATGGGCAAAGTGATTCTAAAGAATAAGCATAAAAATGACAATAAAATATAAACTCACAACGATTTTTTGTCTTATATGCGTATTAGTGATTACAAGCATAGATCCGATATACCCAACAGAACAATCTCTGCAACATATCGGCACATTCTTGCTTGGTGTTATACTAATAAGCGATTTAAGAATGAACTTCCTCTCTACAGCTTCATTCTGTGGAGTTGCATTCTTCACGCTAATCCATATTATTGGGGCAAGATACATATATTCATTCGTACCCTACAATGAATGGTCAATCTCAATAACAGGATTCGATATCAATGCTTTCTTTGAAACCAGGCGTAATCACTACGACCGCTTTGTGCATTTCTCATTCGGATTAGTAATGATACCAATCTGCATTCAGATTGTTGAACTAATGAAACTTCGTTCAAGAAATGCAACAATCTTCATGGCATGGTTGATGATACAGACAGGAAGTATGATGTATGAACTCTTTGAGTGGCTTCTGACTATTATCGTATCTTCTGAGGCAGCCAACAACTATAACGGTCAACAAGGTGATGTCTGGGATGCTCAGAAAGACATGGCACTCGCATTGGTTGGCTCTACCCTATCAGCATTGTTTGCCTTGGCTTTCATAAAAAACAGGAAATATCGTTTTAAATGAAATATTAATTATCTAAACTTAAATTGTATGAAAATCAAAACATTAACTCTCGGAATTTTCACCGCTTTGCTTCTCTTATCATGTGGCAATGGCAACAAGGCTAATGAGCCTGAGGCAAACACTACAACCTCAGACAAGTGGCAGGAGATAAAGCCGCAGGAAATTGACGTGAATGCAGTCAAGATGTTCGCTGACGACTGGATGCTTCTTTCCGCAGGTAAGGATACGAGCATGAACATGATGACAATTGCTTGGGGGGCACTTGGCGAAGTATGGGGTAAGCCTACCGTAACCATCTATGTGTCAACCGACCGCTATACATATAAGTTCCTTGAGGAGAACGAGTATTTCACCGTTACAGCATTCCCTGAGCAATTCCGCGACAAACTACAGTATCTTGGCTCTGTGTCTGGTCGTGATGAGGACAAAGTGAAGGGTTCAGGCCTTACTCCTGAGTTCACAAAGCTCGGCAATCCTATTTACAAGGAGGCTAACCTTGCCATTGAATGTAAGAAGTTATATGGTCAGCAACTTCAGAAGGAGCTTATGCCACTTGAGCAGCGTCAATGGTATGATGAGAAGAAACTGGGCGTTCACGTGATGTATATCGGTGAAATCGTCAATGTTTGGAAGAAGTAAGTTGAAAATATAAATAAAGACCCCTTTCCCGCCCTTCGGGCACCCTTTCCCCATGAAGGGCGGGAAAGGGGTCTTGGTTTTTACTTTTCTTTCGCAAACATAACATCCAATGATGCCTGAGAGAATGGGCATGGCTCTTGTCTTACCTTTGCCAACTGGAATTGCTTACAAGCATTTACGACCGAATCTTCTTCAAAGCACGTGAAAAGCATATCCTTCAGTTCGTCAAGTCTCTTAACATCAGAATCGGAGAACTTGCCACAATCCTTATAACTCATACTCTTTAGAGGCATAACCTCATGGTAGTAATACGACCATACTAGAAATTGCATACACACATCTGGTGTCATTAAAATCTCATTCATATTTTTCTACTTTACACTTTACTCTTTACACTTTACTCTTTACACTTTCTACTTTACACTACTTCTTCCTTGCCACCAACTGCACTCCTGCAAATACAAGTGCTATGGCGACTCCCTGCATCCAGCCAAGCGTTGCTATGCCCCATGCCATTGACAACATTGTGCTGACTATCGGCTGAACATAGTTATATACGCTTACCTGGGTTGGCGTAAGGACTTTTTGTCCCTTCATCATCATGATATATGCGAAGAATGTACCTCCGAACACAACGAATGCACTCTCTGTCCAATGCTTTGGTGCTATCTCCGTCCATGGCAGTTGCATGAGGGATGGTGTTCCGATAGGCAGGGTTATCAAAGCAGCAAACAGGAACATCCATTTCATACACGTTATGGTGTTATAGCGGCTTATGAGTCTGCCACACAAGGCTAAGTAGAAGGCAAAGCTAACTTGCGCTGTAAGACAAAGTAAATCACCAAGGATATTACCATTGCCAATACCTTGACCTCCAGCACTATTCATTATCAATGCTAAAGCACCGCTTATGCCGAGAGATAGACCGAGAATTTTACGCCATGTGAGGCGTTCGGTATGGAAAAGCAATCCTATGCAAAGCGTGAAGATCGGCATGGAAGTAGTCACGATGCTTGCGTTTATGGGAGAGGTGAGGCTAAGCCCGATGATGTAGCAGCACTGGTTTGTTACGATAGCCAGTATGGCAGCTACGATGAACAGCATCTTGTCTCTTCTTGTCACATGCTCATGGTTGCCTGTCAGAATAGAGGTTAGCCAGAAACAGAATGCGCCTCCCACGGTGCGGAACACTACCATATCGATTCCAGATATGCCATGTATCATTGCATCTTTGCCGATAGGAGCCATCAGTCCCCATGTTATCTCCGCGACAAACATGCAGATGTGAGCCTGAAACAATCTTGAAATACTGAAACTTTTCATAATTCATTTTTGTACGCTAAACACTAAAGGTTGGGCGCACGTTTTTTCATTTCGTCTGCAAAGTTATACAAAAATCCCTGAATATCCATACATATGTATGGGTTTTGTGTATGTTTGATGAAATTGAGTCAAAAAAATAGAAAAATATCTTGTTATTAAATAAAAAATCATTATATTTGCACTCACAAATCAGAGGCGTGCGCCAGCATTTGTGGCTGACCTGCACTATTTGTTTCATGCGCACTTGAGCACTCGTAAATCAAGAACTCTAAACTCTAAACAATATCAACGATTATGAGAAGAATAATACAATGCATTTACTTTGCTGCAATATTGGCGGTGATATTTGTTTCTTGTTCGAAAAAGCAAGTAGAACAAGAAACAGAAGGTGCATATTATAGCGATGAATACCATAATTATTTCACGGAGGTTCTTGGTGTCAGCCAAAAGGAGGTGGATGAACGTATATCACAGCTATGGGATCACTTCTTCACTCCTGGTGACTTCAGGAAATTTGCTGATGCCGATCAGACCACGGTTTATTATGAACCTAATGATTCCATGGCATTCATCTATGATGTTGGCAGCAATGATGTTAGGACAGAGGGGATGTCGTATGGCATGATGATATGCTTGCAACTCGATAAGCCACAGCAGTTTGACCGCTTGTGGCGTTGGGCAAAGACATATATGCGTTATCCAAGTGATTCTCCTTGGAGCGGGTATTTCTGCTGGCAATGTCATGCCGATGGTAAGAAATTCGGTAAATCCAATGCTTCGGATGGCGAAATCTACTTTGCCACAGCTCTCTATATGGCTGCTAACAGATGGAATAAGCCGTCGTATAGGGCTGATGCACAAGAAATTCTTGACAGTTGCATGAGCAAGGACGGAAAGCATGGAGTATGGAATCTTTATGATGAGGAAACAAAGGTAGTTACCTTCGTTCCTACTGATGATGCTCACTTATATACAGATCCGTCATACCAGCTTCCTGCATTCGTGCAGCTATGGTCAGACTGGGATAGCAAACGCTGTCATTTCTGGAAAGAAGCGGCTGACTCTGCACGTAATCTTCTGCGCATATCCTCCCACCCTACTACTGGACTCTATCCTGATTACAGCACATATAAGGGCAAGCCTTTCAAGGGACCATTCTGTGGATATGACTCACGTCGTTTCCAGTATGATGCCATTCGTTGTGCAATGAACATCGGTATGGACTATTACATCTTCGGTGAGGATCGTGAGGCTCAGAGCGAGATTATGCAGCGTCTGCTTACATTCTTCAAGAACGATGGTTTCAAGCATGGACAGTTTGAGATTGATGGTTCTGATCCTACTGGCGACTATACGGAAGGAATGGCAGGAGCAAATGCCGTGGGGGCAATAGCATTGAAGGACAAGGATTTGCAGCGCCTTTATATAGAGCGACTATGGAACGTTAAGGCACCGTCAGGACAATGGCGTTATTACAATGGTATGGTGTATATGCTTTCCATGCTCCATGTTTCTGGAAAATTCAGAATATATTAACTTAATAAGATAAAGAATGAAAACAATAGTTAGAAACCTTATGATTGTCATGATGATGGTCATGGGTACAGTTTCGGTAAATGCAACAATCAATACAGACACAGATGTGCTGTTTGAAGATAAGTATGAGGCAAATACGGAAATTCAGCTAAAGAGAAAGAAATGCCACATCAACCATATTCATACCGAGATGTGTGGTGGTAATTATGTGCATGACCGCACTAAGGTATATCCCGGAATGAACAAGCGTCTGCGTCACCACATTATGAAGGGTCATCACAAATGGCACAGGGATGTGTGCCGTAGATGTCATCTCACAAAGAAGGAAGTCCGCAAGATGGAAGTCCAGATTCGCAATATGGAGAGCGAGATGCAGAAGGCTAATGCCCAGAAGAAACTTGCAAGGCAAGCAAGGCATAACGCCCATAAATTAGAAAAGCAGAATGCCAAGGTTGAGAGGTATAAAGCAAAAGTCGAAAAGCATAATGCAAAGGTGGAGCGACATAACGCCCATAAATTAGAAAAGCAGAATGCTAAAATTGAAAGGCATAATGCAAAAGTCGAAAAGCATAATGCAAAGGTGGAGCGACATAACGCCCATAAATTAGAAAAGCAGAATGCTAAAATTGAAAGGCATAATGCAAAAGTAGAGAAACATAATGCCAAGATTGAAAGGCGTAATGCGAAGAAAGAGGTAAAAAGATAATATAACTAAACGCTAAGACGCAAAGTCGCAAAGTTTTTCTAAAGCTCTGCGTCTTTGCGTCTCTGCATTTAGTTATTAATTCAAGTTTCACAAGCTCAAGTTGTAAGTGAATAGTGAAACCTCTTCTCTATTACATCCCAGTCTATAATCTGCCAAAGTGCAGAAAGATGGTCAGGACGGCGATTTTGGTAATCAAGATAATAGGCATGCTCCCATACATCGAAGGTAAGCAGTGGCTTCAAGCCCTTCTGGATAGGATTGGCAGCATTCGTTTCCTGCGTGATAATCAGCTTGCATTCTTTGTCTGCTGATAGCCATACCCAGCCAGAACCAAAGAGCGTTGCTCCTTTCTTCTGAAATTCATCCCTAAATGCCTCGAACGAACCAAAGTCGCGGGCAATAGCCTCTGCCAATTTACCGACAGGCTTATTATCTGCCTTTG
Organism: uncultured Bacteroidales bacterium; assembly: GCA_902801425.1. Taxonomy (GTDB): domain Bacteria; phylum Bacteroidota; class Bacteroidia; order Bacteroidales; family Bacteroidaceae; genus Prevotella. The sequence goes on from CADCIQ010000119.1 coordinate 5,856, forward strand.
GTGCGCAAAACTGCCCAAAGTAAAGGTTATGGTTCAGTATCTGCCCTGCATTATTCAATATTCCACCAGTTGCCTTGCATACTATGTCTTCAAGTGAAGAGTCTGCCAAAGGGTTGCCCTCCAACAATCCATTAAGGTTGTTTACATATCCTGCCAGATGCTTTCCATGATGAAACTCCAGCGTTCGCTTGCTAATAACAGGCTCTAATGCCTCTAATGCATACGGCAATGCCATCAATTCAAATTTCTTCATACTTTACTATTTTTTATAAATTAAGTAAGTGGTCAAATTTAATTTATTATCAAGAATTAGAGAATTAGAGATTTTTTTCTTTGAATTTACAAGAATTTGAGAAATGTCGCTTACGCTCC
>CADCIQ010000120.1 GCA_902801425.1 uncultured Bacteroidales bacterium
TGGTTAGAATACTAGCCTGTCACGCTAGGGGTCGCGAGTTCGAGCCTCGTCCGCACCGCGAAGCAAAAGTGTTTTTCATGGTATTAGATTTTTAAGGTTGAAGATTCTTAGTCGAGAGATTAGGAATCTTTTTTTTTATCTAACCATAAGACATTGATATTCAGGAGCGTTCAATTTGTTTCATTTGACATCAAGCAGGTAAATATATGTTTAACCTGCGGGTGCGCAGTCTGAAGGCATAAATGCGGAAATGGACACTCCCACACCAAACAACTGAGCCATAGCTTTCTGTGTGGCCCCAATTGGTTGTTCCCCATGTGCCCGCGTATGCAGATGCCCATCGGGTACAAAGTTGGCAAATTTTCATTATAAACTTATAGCACAGAGTTAATTTCTATATGATAAAATTGATTTTGCGTTCCGAAACCTATCAATTCCGTAACTTTCTGTTCGGAAATCCAAATAGAATATTTAATTTTGTATCAAAAAAAGAAATTTGCAGCAGAAACATAAAAACACAACAATGAAAGTTCTAACTATAAAGACCATCCAGATGTGGATGTTGGCGCTTACCCTCATCTGCGTCACAAGTGTGTTCACATCGTGTAAGTCAGATGATGACAATCCTCCCGGCGAACAGGACCACACGAGCGTGCCGCTGGTCATCCTCGATACAGACATAGGCTCGTCCACCGACGACCTCTTCTCCTTAGAGATGCTCTATTACTATCAGCAGCAGGGACGCTGCAAGTTGCTCGGCGTGGTGGTGAACCGCGAGGGCGAGGAATGTGCCGCCTGTGCCGATGTGATGAATACGTACTTCAATAGTGGCAATGTTCCCGTCGGCTTGGTGCGCAATGGCATCGAACAGCCTAAGGTATGGATCAACTACAAGGCTTTGCCCGACTTCAAAAATGCCGACAGCACACCTATGTTCGCCCACAGCATCCTCGACTACTCGACGCTGCCCGACGGCTGGCTGCTTTACCGCCGTCTGCTCGCCGCACAGCCCGACCACTCGGTGAGCATCTGCTCCATCGGATTTGTAACCTGCCTCGCCCAGTTGTTGGAGTCAGTCGGCGACGCCTATTCACCGCTGTCGGGCGTGGAGCTGGTGCGACGTAAGGTGAAGTGCCTCTACATTCAGGGTGGCTCCTACGGTATTTCCCCCGAACCCGACTACAACTTCCTTCAGGGCATGGACTTTGCCAAGACTTTCTTCCGCCTCTGGCCCTCCGATGTCGATATCATCTTCGACCCCATGGAGGCTGGCGACGGCATAGAGTACCTGCCTGAGCAGGTCATAGCAGACATTTCGTGGACTGACCAGCATCCCATCAAGCAAGTCTATATGGTATGCGACTGCAACACCGGTCAGAAGATGTGGGACCCTCTGACCGTCATCAACGCCGTGGAGGGCGACGGACTCTTCACGCTGACCGAGCGCGGCACCGTGTCGCTTCATGACGACGGTACGGCCATCTTCACCCCTTCGGCCACAGGTAACTGCCGCGTCCAAATACCTGGCGACGATGCCTGGTGCTCCGACATGCTGGAGAAAATCCGCAACGTGAACAAGATACATTAAGAAAGGGACTAGAGCAAAGCTCAATTCAGGAGTAAGAACCCCACCACGAGGTGGTCAGATTTTCTTGTATTATAAAAGGGGAACCTCAATGATGAGATTCCCCTTTGTTGTCCTCTTACGAGGCATATAGAGATTTAAGGTGTGTTCTATTAATTAATAAATTCTCTTGAATTATCTTTGTTTGCTCTTGTCTCTTTTCGGCATCTTTGCCTCCAATCCCTGGAAACGTAGCTCGCTACGCTTCGGCGGGCTTGAAGTCAAATCTGCTCGAAAATAGCCTAAGAGCAATTCAAAACTAATTTATAGAACCCACCTTAAGAGTAACCTTAGCGATGACCAGAGCGGATGATGCCACCCGAGCGGCTGCCATTGTTGTTTTGAGCTAGCGCGTGATGGTTGCTTGAAGTCCTGCCTGCGCCTGAGGCGACAGCCGAAGAATTCCGGGAAGCAGAACCATATCCGTTAGCCTTCTTGTCATTGCCACGCTTTCCATTCTGCTTATGACTATTCCTATCTGCATAGAAGCGGTCAGACTTTTTGTTGTTGCCGCCCTTGTAGCTTGAATAGCCCTTCGGATTGCCCTTGTAGAAGTGGTTCTTGTTCTTGTAGTGATTGTAAACAAGGAACGTAAACGCACCTTTCTCCCAATTCAAAGGACGATAGAAATAGTTCAGCTTCATGTACTTCTCATACTGATAAGCCGTCAGCACATACTTCAGGTCGTTGTTGCGGCGGTTCCACCATTTGCCATAGGCGTCGCTGTAACCGTTCACACTCATCAGGTAGTCCAGATTGATTTCGTAAACGTCATCAAACTGTGCAGCCGTCAGGTTCAACTCATAAGCCATCTTATCCGAGAGGAAAAGTGCCTCGTGCTTAGCTGCGCTATAGCTCATTGCTTTGGCAGAGATAGTCATGACCATCATCATTGCCATCATCATAATCTTCTTCATAGCTTTGTCTCCTATCTTTAGAAGTTAAACTTTGTTTGACCTTTTTCTTCGTTCGGCATAGCTCAAGAAAACTTGGCTCTGCTCTCACTTAATAAAAGTTAGACATTTTGTTTCTGAATCACAGTGCAAAGGTCGGGCATTTTCTCGGCATATTAAGAAGGAGAATGCCTAAAAGCGTAGGGGTATTTCCCTAAATTGCTTTAGGTGAAACCCCCGCGAGCACTCAGCCACAGGAGCACAAGAAGGCGCGGAGAAGAGTTAAGAGTTTAGAGGTTAGAGTTCTCGGATGCTCTAGCACCGAGGCGCGATTGTAGTCGCGGAGAAGAGTTCTCGGATGCTCTAGCACCGAGGCGCGCTTTTAATGCGCGGAGAAGAGGTTAGAGTTTACAGTTTACAGTTTACGGTTTACGGCTGATAGTGATGGCTGCGGCAAAACAACCAAACTTTAATCTTTAACTGAACTTTCGGAAGTAAAAATGGCTCCGCGCATTAAAAGCGCGCCTTAGTGCTAAAGCATCTGAGAAGTAAACTCGCTGCGTTAACTTCGTTGACCTAACGGTTGACTTCGTCGACCTGGCGGTTCATGGAAGTTAAAATGGACAATAGTAAACGAAGCTGCTAGCATCCAAGGCTATCGTCCAGCACGAAGTGCTTTACTTCCAGCCAGCAACGTTGGCGTCTCCGCGCCCTTAGTAGCGCGCCTTGGTGCTAGAGCATCCAAGAACTTCCTATTTAACTTCATGGATGCTTTAGCACCATGGCGCGCGGTTAAGCGCGGAGCATCTTATAACTTCAAGTATTGTTTTTCTTTGTTTTGCTCGGTTGGTGAGTGAGCCTAAGGCTCCTGCTCTTGATGCTGCTGCAAAGGTACGACAATTTTAGAAATGAGCGGTGCCATTCCCATCAAAAAGCAAAAGAAAAGCCTTTCCCTGTCAAGAGCAGACGACAGGAAAAGAACAATGAAAAGACAGAATATCGTGTAAGATTTGAAGACTTCGGGAAAAAGCAGTACCTTTGCAGAAAAAACGAAAGCGTTATGAAGACAGAGTTTGCTATGGAAACAGAACGTCTGTTACTCCGTCCGTGGCGTGAAAGCGACGCAAAGGCTTTGTATAAATACGCCAGCGACCCCGAGGTGGGCCCTCGTGCCGGCTGGCCTCCGCACAAAAGCGCTGAAGAAAGCAGGGAGATAATCCGTACTATCTTCAACAACGACCACACCTGGGCCATTGAATTGAAAGCCACAAACGAGGTAATAGGCTGCATCGGCTATTACGTTTGCGGCGAAAGTAACATCAGCATAGGCGAGAACGATGTGGAAGCAGGCTATTGGGTAGCTCGACCTTTTTGGAATCGTGGCATCTGTACCGAGGCTTTGCGTCTGTTGATAGATTATTGTTTCAGGGAAAAGGGCTATAGTGCTATTTGGAGTGACTTCTTCATGAATAATCCTGCATCCGGTCGTGTGATGGAGAAGTGCGGCTTTCGCGATACTGGAAAAATCAACTGGTGCAGCCACCTCTATCATGGCGATGATAGCCCTGTTAGAATAATGATATTAGAAAGCACTAAGGTTGTATAATGTTCATCTGCACGTTATCTGTTTCGATAATAAACGACTCAGGCAGGGCAGATGAGAAAGTATAATTGTCAAGCGTTAGCATTGCAGAAGAATTTTCTGCAAAGGTACGGACAAGAAATCAAGCACGAAAAAGACAGAATGTTGTGTAAGATTTGAATATCTCAATAAAAAGTCGTAACTTTGCAGATAGATAACCAGAATATGAACTTTTGCAAATCGCATTAGGACTATGCCAAACAAGAAATCAATCCGCTTCTACAAAGACCATGAAGTAAGAGCCGTATGGGACGAAGAGCGGTCATCATGGTGGTTCTCCATCGTAGATATATGTGGAGCTATTACGGACAGTCCTAATCCCCGTAAGTATTGGAGCGTACTGAAAACAAGGCTAAAGAAATCAGGGAACGAGTTGACTACACGTTGTAGTCAACTGAAAATGACGGCTGCCGATGGCAAGCGATATGCCACGGATTGCTTTGCTGAGGATGACATCATTCAGCTTGTAAGGGTAATTCCAAGTAAGAAGAGCGAAGACTTTCTCGACTGGTTCAAGTATAGTGAAAACAGCATCGACGGGCAAAGCCGTAAGAAGGCTTATAGCCGAAGTTAAGAGTTAATAGATAATAGTTTGAAAAAAGAGTAAAAAGTTTAAAAAGAGATGAAAACAGTATTACAATTCTTAGGGCTTGCAATAGCGGTTATAGCATTCTTTTGGTTGATAGACATATTCACTGAATATGTTAACAAGATGTTATGTAAATCATCATACGACAACCCCAAATATTGTTATAGAATCAGTAATACAAGCGATTTGACAATGAATGTTGAATATAACAAGGATAACATGTTCATTCAGTATTTTTCTTCTGGTAAAGAAGACGCATATGTGGCAGTAGTCAAAAGCAGTCGCAAGATGAATCTTGAGGATAAAAGGCTTACCTATAATTATGCTGCCACACTTGATACGATGATTTTTACAAACCTCAATTATTATCATCTCGAAAAAGAAAAGAAACCTTGGTATTCCTATAAGATTAAGCGTGACTACTCTTATAACGACACAATAAGAGCCCAGACCGTTACCATTTTTGCAAGAAAATTTATCTATGTTTTCTATCAGATGTATAGCACTTCTCCAGATTTGGAAGATCGTTTAGTAGATAGTTTCCATAGTTCAAGGACTTTTTGCATTAATAACATAATAGATGTATGGAGTGATCGTTGTTTAGGGTTTTTAGGTTCATTCCGTTCTATTGTTTCTACTATTGTCCTTTTTGCTTGGACAGGTGGATGTTTTATGCTGTGTTTGTGGCTTTTAATACACCTGCCGGCCCCTGAAATTAAAGAAGATAAAACTTATCATGGAATCAATAGTCCAAAAGTTTCAACACAAAAATTGATATTATGTTTTGTTTTATTTATTGCACTCGTTCTCTTTTTCGCATATCTGGCTCTCCATGATTATTTTATGGATTGGTTAATGGCATATGGTTCTTTCTGGTTGATTCCAGCAGGTATTTTTGTAATATTATTTGGCGATGGCGAATAGATCCTATTTGAATCAGTTGTATAGGTTATGTAGAGTGGAAAGAAACAACTGAAAACAATCAGCATCGACGGGCAAAGCCGTAAGAAGGCTGAAGGCTGAGGGCTGAAGAGGTAAGAAGTAAGAAGTAAGAAGCAAGAAGACTAAAGTAAAGGTGAAAAAGTGAAAAAGTGAGACAAAAACCTAAAAAACCCTCGGATTGTGCTGCATGCTGCGCATTTGTCTCTAAGTCATGACAAGCCCTGTTTAAGCGAGCTTAACCATTCCTTGTCACGCTTATCGACAGCCTCCGGCTTGCAGCACAATCGAGAAAACATAAAAAACGATATCTAGATTAAAGATTAGAGTTTAAAGATTAAAGATTTACTTTTTTATGCTTTTTTCGTGAAGTTCGTAGCTATGGCTCAGGCGGCAAATAAATGGTAAAATCGTCGAATTGTATATAAATTGTAAACCGTAAATTGTCAAATCGCAAATATTTTCTTACCTTTGCATCGCAGTTGGGATGATATCCCGACTTTAGGCTTAAAACTCACATTCTAAACAATATGACATGATGAAAAAAAACATTCTTTCTGCCCTTCTGCTCATGTTGGCGGGCTTTACTTTCAACTCTTGCTCTAAAGATGATGCAGACGATGGCATCTTAAATCCGACCGAGACATTCGAACAAAGATGTAAATTTGACGCTCGCCATTTGTATGGCGAAGAAGAGCCATATCACTGGTACAGTTGGGAAACTGATGTGCAATTCAAGGTGCTTGAGGGGGATTATCAAGGGATGCCCACGGTAGCCATGACCAGGCTTTTTCCTATTGGCAATATTTTCAGAATGCATTTCGGTATCAGCGTAAACCACGAAAATCAACTGTATATATTAACCACTCTCGGCAATCAATGCATCAGTGACGCATCCTTCATCGAATCTGTTGCGCTTGACGGCTATCTCCAGCATGTCGGCTATGACGTCTTCAGAAACGCTACGAGGCTGGAGGAGTTGACCTTTGGGCCTGAAATGCAGACCATTGGCGGTTGTGCCTTCAGAGGGTGTACGAAGTTGCCAAAAATTGAGTGGAACTCTCTCGGGAAAGACAAAAGCATAGGCCCACTCGCCTTTGCGGAGTGTACAGCACTGGAGACAGTTAAGATAGAGGCCAAGGATGGGACCTTTGATTCTGGGGCTTTCGAGGGCTGCACAAGCCTGAAGGATGTCTCCATTCAAGGCAACAAACTGGACTTCGACTGGTCGGTCTTCGAGGATTGCACAAGCCTGGAGAATGTCTCCATTCAAGGCGACAATACGAGCATCGGCTGGTCGCTCTTCGAGAACTGCACAAGCCTGAAGAATGTCTCTATTCTCGGCAACAATATAAGCATCAGCGAGACTGTCTTCGAGGATTGCCCCAACCTAAAACAACTGACTTTCGGCTCTTTGCAGGAAACGCTCGAAAATAACATATTCCGCGGTATGGACAAACTGGAGAAAATTGACATCAAAGGCGGACTGAAGGTCATCAAAAGCGAAGCCTTCGAGAACTGCACAAGCCTGAAGGTCGTAGATCTGCCCAGCACTCTAACGCAAATCGAGCCCAACGCTTTCCTGGGCTGCTCCTCGTTGACGAATATCATCATCCATGGTGCTCATACTCCCCTCATCAGCGCAACAGGTTTGCCAGAGGGCTGCAATGTTCAAATAGTGGATGAATAATAGATAATAGATAAGAGATCAGAGCTCAGAGTTAGGAGACAAGTGCATTATATTGCCAGCTGAGTGGCATGAACAGAGTGCTGTGCAGTTTACTTGACCGCTTAGCGCAACTGATTGGTAGCCCATTTGTTTTCGAAGTCCCAGATCTCGGCATCATACTTCAAGGCCCGTTCTAGACACAAATAAAGGCGACAGAGATGTCGCCTTTATTATTCTACTCCTTTCCTCCTCGGAGGAGAGGTTGGGAGAGGAGACTTTTATTTAATTAAGACCTTTATCGCTTTCTCGCCTATCTTCACGATGTCAAAGAGCGCATTGTGTTCTTCAGCTAAAGCTTCAGGCGCAGGCGGAACTTCGGCAAAAGCCTCAGGCGCAGGCGGAGCGAAGTGCATCCAGGCCTTTCCCCGTCAAGAGCAGACGACAGGAAAATGACGCACGAAAAGACAGAAAAATGTGTAAGATTTGAATATCTCAATAAAAAGTCGTAACTTTGCAGATAGATAACCAGAATATGAACTTTTGCAGATCGCATTAGGACCATGCCAAACAAGAAATCAATCCGCTTCTACAAAGACCATAAGGTGCGTGCCCTTTGGGACGAAGACCTTAACTCCTGGTGGTTCTCAGTTCTTGACATCGTTGGCGCCATCAACCAGCAAGATGACTATGAGAAGAACCGTAACTATTGGAAGTACCTAAAAAGTAAATTAAAAAAGGGGGAAAGTGAAGTGGTTAGTGTCACTACCCAGTTGAAAATGTTGGCTCCTGATGGGAAAAAACGTCTGACGGATGTGCTCGACAGCGAGGGTGTGGAACAATTAGCAAAATCTATTCGCAACCAACAGGCTATGGACTTCCTCGACTGGTTTAAATACAGCGAAAACACCATTGACGGACGTAGTAAGAAAAAAGCCTATACATTGATAGAGAGTAATTTGGTGTCAGATAAGGATGTTGGTACTGTTAAGGCTCTTCAGCAGATACATGCATACATTTTTGGTGGTCTCTATGATTTTGCTGGTCAGATACGTACCAAAACCATTTGGAAAGACGGTACCCTCTTCTGCCGCGCAGAGTATCTGATGCAAAATTTGAGGACTATCGAAGGTATGCCAGAAGGTACATTTGATGAAATAGTCAACAAGTATGTAGAGATGAATGTGGCGCATCCTTTCATGGAGGGGAATGGTCGTAGTACTCGTATATGGTTGGACGAAATATTTAAAAAGCGATTAGGCAAGTGTGTTGACTGGAGTAAGATTGACAAGAAAGAATATTTGGAAGCCATGCGTAGAAGTACGACAGATGCTACTACTATCAAGTTTTTACTTCAAGGAGCTTTGACAGACCGAATTTATGATCGCGAAATCTTTATGAAGGGTATCGACTATTCCTACTATTACGAGCAAGAAGACTAAAGTGCGCTTTTAATGCGCGGAGAAGAGGTTAGAGTTTACAATATAGGCTGAAAGCCTTAAAGACGTCAGCCCAGGGCTGCGCCCTGGGAATATTGAATGCCGCAGCCAAATGACGCTCTGAAAGAGCAAAAGCTCTATCATATTTATGCTTTTGGCCTTACAGGCCGCATTCCCCGGCAAACGCAAACAACCCAGGGCGTTTCTTGCGCTCCGTTGGTGCTCAGGCGGCAAAGCCGGACGTCCCTGGGCTGACATCTTAACGCCCCTTCAGGGCGAAATACCACAACGCAAACAACCCAGGGCGATGCCCTGGGCTGACTGCTTTCTGCCCCTTTGGGGCGTAGTTTCATCATTTTGTTTCACCTTTTCAATCTTCGTGGATGCTTTAGCACCACGGCGCGCTTTTAATGCGCGGAGCAATTTTCAATCTTCAATTTTCAATTTTCAATTTTCAACTCTCCTCACCCTTCATCGATATCCGAGTCATCTGGAGACTGCGCAATGACGGTGAACCAGACTGTGCCGCCATGATAGACAACAAGGCTGTGACCTGCTTCCACGTTCAAGCCCGTGAACGAGGCACCATTGGCATC